>QHYN01000154.1 GCA_003224145.1 Acidobacteriota bacterium | reverse complement strand
TTTCTGGTTGGGAACCGCATCCGGACATGACATTGCGTTTCACGCATCTTCGTGGCTTGACACAGCGGGGCAATGGAAGGAAGGAATACTCTTTCCGCGTTGGTCAGAGTGGGCCAACTATGGTTTTGGCGAGCCGCGATTCATTTTTTATCCGCCGCTTTCCTGGATGCTGGGAGCAGCGCTCGGTTTTGTGGTGCCGTGGAATGCGGTGCCGGGCGTATTCATTGTTCTGGTGCAAACGCTGGCGGGAATTTCGATGTTTGCGCTGGTGCGACGGTTCTTTCCACCAGGTGCTGCGATGTTCGCAGCCGCTTGTTATGCAGCCAATCCCTACGCGCTGCTTGTCGTGTACATGCGAAGCGATTTTGCCGAGGAACTCGCGTGCGCGCTGATGCCGGTGCTGCTGTTGGCGGCGCTGCAATTGTGCGGGCTGATGGAGAATCGATGGCGTTCGTCATCCCGCGCAATGGCCATTTTCGCGATGCTGTTTGCCGCGGTGTGGCTTTCCAATGCGCCTGCAGGTGTATTGGCAAGCTATAGCCTGGCTCTTCTCTTTGCGTGGGCAGCGATTGGAGAAAAATCCTTGCGGCCCTCGTGGCGAGCCTTGTCGCGAGGCGCCGGTGGCTTGGCGCTCGGATTTGGATTGACCGGTTTTTATCTTTTGCCGGCCGCCTATGAACAGCGCTGGGTGAATATCGGCCAAGCGCTTTCTTCCGGATATCAGCCTTCCCAAAACTTTCTTTACACCGAGATCGGAGACCCGGAACACAACCTGTTTAACTGGATCGCGTCCAGTGTGGCCGTGTTGCTGATCGTAATGAGCGGGATTGGCGCGCTTGTGGCCTACCGAAACACAAGAAACGTAGAAGACCACGAAGCCAAAGAAAAGCTCTGGCGCGCGATGCTGCTGCTCGGCGGGGCTGCGACCATTCTGATGCTTCGCCCCAGCTCGATTCTCTGGACGCTTCTCCCCGAACTTCGCTTCCTGCAATTTCCCTGGCGTTGGATGGCCATTCTCGCCGTGCCGTATTCCTACTTCGGGGCAGCGGCGATAGCGCGGCGGCGCGGGACGTGGGTATGGAGTGCCGTGGGGATGGTGGTCTTGGCTTCCGCAGGCACGGCCACTTTTCTTGTCCACCAAGCCTGGTGGGATACCGACGACATCCCGGTGTTGGAGGAAGCGATTGCGAGTGACCAGGGGTTCGAGGGAACCGACGAGTACGACCCCGTAGCCGACGATCACTACAATTTGCCTCAAAAAGCACCACGAGCACAGATTTTGCCGATGGAAGAATCCGAGCCATTGGTACCAAAAGCCGAGATTCACGTGGAGCGTTGGACGGCTGAAGAGAAAGAACTGAGTGTGAGTTCGCCCCAGCCGGTGCGGTTGGCAATGCGCTTGTTGAGTTATCCCGGATGGCGCGTGGAGATAGACGGCAAGGCGGTGACGCCTCAACTCGCGGAAACAACGGCGCAAATGATTCTGCCTTTATCTGCCGGGACGCACCGAATCACGATGCGGTTTACACGCACAACGGACCGAACGTTGGGCGGCGCTATCTCTGCCAGTGCAGGGATACTATTTCTGTTGCTCCTGTTCCTTGGCCGGTCAAGCCGCCAAGACTAAAATCTTGACGCACTGTGGTTTGTAAACACGACCCATGATCGTCGTCAGTGTCGCTAGCGAGGTCGAGAAGTCGCTTGGCAAAATACCCCACCCTCTTTTTTTGTAAGTGTTGAATATAAAGGACTTAGGGTTGGTGTAAGTGGTTTAGAATCAACAGTTGCGGGCGGTCGTGTAAGTGTTGATTCTAAACGGGTATGCCGTCGATGAGGAGGCGGCAGTTATGGTCGAAGTGGAGTGCTCGGGAGTCCAGGGGCAGAACCGGTTTTGGGGTCGGAGAGGCGGTCGGCGGTGGGTTGTTGAGTTGAGCGGCTGGGGCTGCCGACTGGGTGACTGGGGTTGCGGGGAGAGGGTGAGATCCTTCGCTGCGCTCCCCGACAACGTCGGGGCAGGCAGGATGACAAGCGCGGGAAGAGGGTGTTTGTGTGGCTTGGGATGAAGTTGGAGATGGGGTGAGGACTGCGGTTGGAGTGGGAGCTGGAGGGGCCTGAGTTGGGATTGGCGAGGGGGTCTGAACTGGGGCGGGTGGTGTGGCCTGGGCAGGTTGTGGAACCTGACGCCCACCGGTCTGAAGACCGGCCACTACATGCTGAACGAATTCGGCGCTCGTGGCAGGCAGGGGAGTGTGCGGCGGTGGGGCCGGTTGTGGGGCTTGGGTAGGTGGCGGGGCGGGCTGGGGCTGAGGTTGGGGTGATTCGAGCTGTTCGGGTTTCGGGTCAGGCGGGAAGCGGTAGTCGTAGTTGCCTTTAACGGAATTGCGGACGGATCTGCGCCAGGCGTCGGAGCTGAAGGCCTCACAATATTCGTGCTGGGAAATGTGGATGGCCTGCATGAGAGTTTGGAAAAGGTAGGCAACGGTGTGAGCGGTTTTGAGTTTTAGATCGCCGCGGACAACGGCGGGGATGAGGCGCGCCAGAGCGGCGCTGAGATCGCTGGCGGAGAGGTAGTCGCCGGAGAAGAAGAAGGCGAGGTCTTTGCCGAGCGTTTCGGCGGCCCGGGCGCGGACTTCTTTTTGGGCGTGGTAGAAACAGAAATGCGGGTTGCTGCTGATGCGAGGAGTGCGGCAACGGCGGCCGTCCGAGAACGTAAACGAACACAAGGACACGCGGTCCTTTGGACTGAGAGAGGACATAAAAAGTCTCCTTAGAGTTGAGTTTTGGGATTGCTTGCTGAAAAGAGCCGGCAGGGCACCTTGCAGGTGTACCGGCGGTACTAAACAGAAACGCCTCGCGGGGTCGCGAGGCGCAGTTCTAAACAGAAATATTGTATCACAAGGGTAATGTGGGTCAAATGAAAAAATTGGGGCAGTTGGGGGAGGCAGTTAGGGTGGCGTGATGATCGTCGGTAAATCCCGCTTGCTTAACCTGGTGCGTGAGTGCATATTTAGGCAAGTAATTCGATGCCATCTGCACCGAAAATCGAGCTCTAACGAGGTGCTGACATGAGGCGATTTATTGCGGCGAATCTCGCGGTCCTTTTTTTGCTGTCCACCGGGGCCGAGGCTGGCGGCCTCGACAGTAAGAAGGCCATGTACGTAGGCGGCACCGTAGCCGCCCTTAAAGAACGAACAGAAGGATCCCCATCGACAACCGACGAGAAGGTGTTCGTCTTCACGTATAAGGAAGGCGGCAAGGAGAGCAAGGAGAGCAAGCTGACCGTCCCCTACGACCGCATCAACGACCTTGAATACGGGCAGAAGGCCGGCAGGCGCTTGGCATTGGCGCTCACAATTTCGCCCTGGCTACTATTCTCAAAGAAGCGGAAGCACTACCTTACGATCGGTTATCAGGACGAAAACGACAAGCAGCAGGCCGCAGTATTCGAGCTAGGGAAAGACATCGTTCGCACGACACTGGCCTCTATGGAGGCTCGGACAGGGAAGAAAATCGACTACCAGGACGAGGAAGCGCGGAAGAGCGCAAAGGGCAACTAGGACACCCTCATGATTCCCAGTCTCATCTTGTTGCTGGTGCTCTGGCCGACAATCCAGAACCCCCCACCGCAGCAAGCACAAAAAGCGCCAGATCCTCCGCCCACAACGGTTGACCCCGAGATTGCCACGCAGCTCCTGAAAGTTCATCGGATCTGCGTTGAAAGTTTTGGCAACGACCCCGCATCGATAGAGCTTCAAGCGATGGTCATCAACGCCCTGAGCGAGAGCAAGAGGTTTGCCCTCACGGAAAATTCTGATGAGACGGGAAAGTGCAATGAAGCCAAGGCGGACGCGGTCCTGAAGGGAGTCAGCGTCCAACGGGCCCACGAGGAAGTCCATTCCTCCAGCGAAGGAACATCGGTCAGCACGCACAGAGCCAGCGCTGGAATCAATGAGAGTTCGCACTCGACTGAGCTAATTGATGAGGCCCGGCTGGCCGTGCGCCTGGTAATGAGGGAGACTGGTGACGTGCTCTGGTCCACTACACAAGAGAGCAAAGGCGCGAAGTACAAGGGAGCGAACGCCGACGCGGCCGACAAGGTCGTGAAGCAGCTCCTACGTGACCTTGACAAGGTTAAGGAAGAACGCGCGCGGGATTCGGGCAAGAAGCCGGGCGGAGCGTCGTAGTAGGCGCGTGGAAATGTGACTACCAGTTCAGGGAGATGTTAGTTCGCGCTCTTTTCCAACTCCGCTTTTAGATGCACATTACTGCCACCGGTAACCTTTAGCTTTTTTTCCCAAGTTTGGAAACCGCTCTTCTTCACGGTGACTGTGTGTTCGCCTGCGGGCACGTCGATGTCGGATGGGGTGTTGCCTACAAAGCTGCCATCCACTTCGATGTCAGCGCCGTCCGGAATCGATGTCACCGATAACTTCGCCGTTGTGGGGGTTGCGGCGGGCGCCGGCGCGGTGGGTGATTGTGAGGCTGCGACTTTACTCTGTGCTGCTGCGGCTGCTGCTCGCATGGCAGTCCCATGCGCGGCCCAGTCCTGGTCGATGGCTTCGCAGGCGGTCTGTACTGAGCCGCCGAGCGACATGGTAGATTTGCTGACAACTGAATCGCCGCTCACGCGGTTAAACACGGCCACCTTGTTTCTGTGTCGCAGGAGACCCTTCCCGCCCTCATGATCCAGAACTACGACATAGTCGGCATTTGTCTGAATATTGTTAGTCACTACCTGCGGGCAGCGTTCACCGAAAGTCTTGACGATTTCAGCGGTCTGTGGACGTGCTCCACCGTGTACCCCGCCGCCAAAACCTCCGCTGGTCCCTCCACCACCGCCGCTCATTTCCCAGGATTGGCTATCGGTGATAAAGACTCGTGCTTTGTCTTGTGTAGCGGACGGCTTTTGATTGTCCTGAGCAGCCGTTATGGAAATGGATAGCGATAGAGATAGTAGAGATAGGGGGATAGAGATTGTTCTTTTCATCGGAACACCTCCTCTGGGTCGCGCCGATAGTACCATCTTTGCGGCTTCTCGCTGGTTTTTGCCAGATTGGGATGTGCGAAAAAATTACCGGCGGTCGACAGTGGGGTGGCGGACGTCCCGACCTTGCACGATGTAGATGACGTCCTCGGCGATGTTGGTGGCATGGTCGCCGATGCGCTCCAGGTTCTTGGCGGCAAGAACCAACTCGAATGCGGGAAAGACCACGCTCGAATCACCCATCATGTAGGTGAGCAGTTCCCGGAAAATCTGATCGCGGTAATGGTCCACCTGGTCGTCGGTGGCGAGGACTTTGTGGGCCAGATCGACATCGCGGCGCACCACGGCGTTGAGCGCGTTGCGCACCATTTCTTCCACGAGCTCGCTCATGCGCGGGAGATCCACGTAAGGTTTCACGCGTGGATGGCGGAGGATGCGCTGCGCGCCCTGCGCTATGTTCACGGCCTGATCGCCGATGCGCTCCAGATCGTTATTGATGCGCGAGATGGCCAGGACAAAACGGAGATCCGTGGCCATGAGCTGGTGCAGCGCAAGGAGCTGGACCACGCGGTCGTCGATTTCGATCTGCAATTCGTTGATGGCGTCTTCTTCTTCCAGGACGCGCTTGGCCAGCTGTTCGTCGGAATCCAGCACGGCGTGAACTGACTGATGAACGGAGCGCTCCGCCAAGCTCCCCATCCAAAGCAGGCGCTCCTTCAATTCATTCAGGTCCTTTTCGAAGTGCCGTTCCATGAAGCCTTTCTTCTTACAATCCCTTTACTGCAAGAAAACGAAAAGAGATTTCTACCCCCGGAATCCCGGGACAAACACGAAATCATCCGAAGCGTCCGGTGATGTAAGCCTCCGTGCGCGGATCGCCAGGCGTGGTGAAGAGCTGAGGCGTCGGGTTGAATTCGATGAGCTGGCCGATGAGCAGGAACGCCGTGAAGTCGCTCATGCGCGCGGCCTGCTGCATGTTGTGGGTAACGGTGACAATGGTGCAAAGATCTTTTAGCTGCACGAGCAGCTCCTCGATTTTCGCGGTGCTGATGGGATCCAGCGCGGAGCACGGCTCGTCTAACAGCAGGACCTCTGGTTCGACGGCCAATGCGCGAGCGATGCACAAGCGTTGCTGCTGGCCTCCGGAGAGCTCATAAGCGGACTTGTGGAGATGGTCCTTTACTTCGTCCCAGAGGGCCGCGCGGCGCAGACTCTTTTCGACGGCCTCGGATAACGGCACTTTTGAGCCGTTGATCCTCAGGCCGTAGGCCACGTTATCGAAAATGGATTTGGGAAAGGGATTGGGGCGCTGGAAAACCATGCCGATGCAGCGGCGGAGCGCGGTGACATCTTGGCTAAGAATGCTCTTGCCGTCGAGGAGGATTTCGCCCTCGAGGCGAGCGTTGCGCACCGTTTCGTACATGCGATTCAGAGTGCGAAGAAGAGTGGATTTCCCACAGCCGGAAGGGCCGATCAGCGCGGTTACCTTGTTGGCGGCGATCCCCAGGTTGATGTCGAAGAGCGTCTGCTTGGTTCCGTAGAAGAAATTGACCTTGGAAACGGTCATGCGCATGGCAAGCGCCGCGGCCGTCTCCCGGGTCGCTGCGTTTGTCACGATTGGAGGAATGTTTACGGACACAGCCGGCCTCACAGAAGCGTGCATGGGTTAGGACCTCGGAACCGCACTGCCCCGGGATAGAATCGCCCGGGCGACGATGTTAATCGCAAGAATCAAACCGAGCAGCACGAGCCCTGCGGCCCACGCCTGCCGGTGCCAATCATCATACGGCGAGATGGCATATGTAAAGATCATGACCGGCAGTGAAGCGGTCGGCTCGTTCCACCTATGGCTCCAGAAACGGTTGCCGAACGCGGTGAACAGGAGTGGCGCCGTCTCTCCTGCCACGCGAGCGAAGGCCAGCAGCACGGCCGTCAGAATGCCGCGGTAGGCGGTTGGGACAATGACCGTCGCAATGGTTTTCCATTTGCTAGCGCCGAGGGCCATAGCACCTTCGCGCAACGCATTGGGAACAGAACGAAGGAACTCCTCGGTGCTTCGCAGCGTAATGGGAATCATCATCAGGCCAAGAGCGAATCCGCCGGCAAGGGTTGAAAAATGTTTGAACGGCAGGACAACCATGCTGTAAGCAAAAATGCCGATCACGATCGAGGGCACACCGTTGAGCAAATCCGCGGCGTAACGCACGATAAAAGCCACCGTGCTCCCGCTGAATTCCGCGAGATAGATGGCGCCGAAGAACCCGATGGGCACGCCAAAGAGCGAAGCGAGAAAAAGCAGTTTGGCGCTGCCGAGGATGGCGTTGGCCATGCCCCCACCCGTCTCGCCAACGGGAGCGGGCAGCTTAGTGAAAAAGTTCCAGCCAATGGAAGTTCCACCGTGGAAAACCAGGTAGCCGAGGATAAAACAAAGCACGGAGACCGCGACGAGGGCGCACACTCCCGTCATGGTCAGCATGAAGCCGCTCACGAATTTGCGCCAGCGCAGACGGGCGCTCATGCGAGAGCCGTTTCGCTGCCGCGCTTCGAGGTGACCAGGATCAGCAGGCGGGCGAGCCCGTTGAGGATGAAAGTAAGAAGGAAGAGCACCAGTCCCAATTCAATGAGCGATTGCAAATAGAGATCGCCGGTGGCTTCTGTGAATTCGTTGGCGATCACGGCAGCAATGGAATAGCCGGGAGAAAAAAGCGAAGCGCTGATGATTGGTGTATTGCCGATAACCATGGTGACGGCCATGGTTTCCCCGAGAGCACGAGCTAGAGCCAGGAAAATCGAGCCCATGATGCCGGTGCGCGCGAAGGGAACGACAACTTTCCAAGTGGATTCCCAGTGCGTGGAACCAAGAGAGAGCGCAGCTTCCCGCTGGTCCCGCGGCACGGAGAGAAGCACTTCGCGGGAAACAGAGATGATGTACGGAATGACCATGATGGCGAGCACGATGCCCGCGGTTAGGAATCCAACGCCATAGGCTGGCCCCTGGAAAAGAGGCAGAAAGCCAAGCGTGCTTTTGAGCGCCGGTTGAATGTATAGGCGCATCAGCGGAATCACGATAAACACCCCGAGCAATCCGTAGATGACGCTGGGGACGGCGGCAAGCAGGTCAATGAAGAATTCAAGGGTATCCGAAAGCCTTGCCGGAGCAAGTTCGGCAAGGAAAATGGCTGCGCCGATACCCAGCGGCACCGCGATCAAAAGTGCGGTGATCGAAGTGACGAGAGTGCCATAGATAAAAGGGAGGGCTCCGAACTGATCGAAGATCGGGTCCCATACGGAAGTACGGAAAAACGCAAAGCCAAATTTGTGGCGGGGTAGGGCAGATCCTCGCCATAACTCGAAAACGAGGAGCAAGGTGACGAGCACGACCGAGGCGGCAAACAAAAAGGTAATCATGCGGGCGATTTCATCGCCTTCGCGAAGACGGGAAAGAAACGAGCGCGCGCCCGGAATGGGGCTCGCGCCCGGAACGGTTTTCGATGTAGTAGCCACTTGTCAGCCGATATTACTGTATTTTGTCGATGGCCTTGATCTCCTTGGCCACGACTTCCTTGGGAAGCTTCGCGTACGATAGCCCCTCGGCATAGTTCTGGCCGTCTGCCAGCATCCACCTAACAAATCCCTTGATGGCGTCGCGCTTAGCCGCGTCCGAGAACTTCTCTGGAATCAAAAGCCAGGTAAAGCTGGAAATGGGATACGAGTCCTTGCCAGGTGCATTGGTGATGGAGACGCGGAAATCGTCTGGCATGGCTTTCGCGGCTCCGGCCGCCGCCGCACTGACGGCCGCGAGAGAAGGTTTCACGAACACGCCAGAGGCATTCTTCACGGTTCCGTATGGAATCTTATTCGATTCGGCATAGATGAGTTCCACATATCCAATGGAATTGGGCGTATTCTTAACGGTGCCGGTCACACCCTCATTGCCTTTGCCGCCGAGCCCAACGGGCCATTTAGGCGCGGGGCCTGCACCAACGGTATTCTTCCACTCGTCGCTGATTTTCGAGAGGTAGTCGGTCCAAATAAACGTCGTGCCGCTGGCTTCGGCGCGGTGCACGACGATAATGTCTTGGGCGGGAAGTTTGACGCCTTTGTTGGCGTCGGCCATGGCCGGGTCATTCCACTTGGTAATTTTGCCGAGGAAGATACCCGCCAGCGCTTCCGGTGTGAAATTCAACGCGGCATCGACGCCAGGAATGTTGTAGGTGGGAACGACGGCGCCGAGCACCGTCGGGAAGTGCAGAATCCCGATGCTGTGCTTCTCCTGATAGGCTTTCAGTTGATCGTCATTCATGGGGAGATCGGAAGCGCCGAAGTCCACGGTGCCCTCCGTCAGCTGCTTGATGCCGCCACCGGATCCGATGGACTGATAGTTGATTTGCAGATTTGGGTTCTTCTTATGATATTCGTCAAACCATTTGGAGTACAGCGGATAGGGAAAAGTAGCTCCCGCTCCGTTGATGGACAGCGTGCTGTCCGCCCACAGGATGCCGGTAAGACCAAATGCCAGCAGAATCATTCCTGCGATTCGTTTCATGCCTTTTCTCCACTCTTTTTGATTTGGCCGTTGAGAGTACAATTCGAGTGTGGCGCTTCTCTGTTACAGAATTGTTACAATCCTTGCAGAGTTCGTTGAATCGCGGAACCTCACTTTGCTGCTTGGCCACATAAGAGGCCCTCTTTGTTTTCTGCGATTTACAAAGGCTAAAGCCTGAAATGCTGGCGCCAAAACAAAAAGGGCAGCTCCATGAGGGGCTGCACTTTTCCGTCCCCAGGGGAGGGACGGGCCGCGATTGCCTGGCCTGGACTTACGGGAGGTAATAGCGGAAAGAGGTAAAGACCATGTTGTCAATCGCTTTAGGTTGAAGGCCAACCGCTCCCGGTGTGTTGTTGTTCCCGCTCCAAGTGTTCTTCACCAGGTAGGAGTATTGGATGCCCCAGCGCAAACCGCCTTTCGGCCCCTGATAAACCTTGTGCCAGAAGCCAATCGTCCCTTCCTGCACGTTGCGAAGGTCGCCATTACAGCTGCTACTGGATGGAGCTCCAGGCGCGTTCTGATTGCCGGGCAGCACCTCGGTGTCACAACCCGAGTTATTGTTGAACGGTGAGCCGTAACCAACGCTGCTAGGGGTGGTTGTGGAGGTGTCGTACCAAGTGCGGTAGGCGTACTCGACACCATAGTCCATGTAAATATCCAGTTTCGGGCTTGGGTGGAGTTCCAGAGTGCCCAGTGCCTGGCCGCCCCGGATCGGAGCCAGCGTGCCGCCCGGCCGCGCCGTGACATCTGCCAGCTGCGCCGACCCGTAACGCCCAATTCCATCACCTCCCATCACGTGGACACCGAAATCGCCGTATTTGCCAAAGACCGGCGCTCGGAAGTTTACGCCGATGCCGCCACCCGTGCGCGAATCGTTAAATGCGCCTACCGAAGAATTCGCTGTCGAACCGTCAATCGGGCACGGATTCGTGGTCGTTATCCCAGCCCCGCACGGATAGACCCGCGCGCGGAACGTGCTGACCACCCCGAAAAGTTCGTAGTGGCCCCAGCCGGGATCCGCTGCGGCCTTGATGATGAAGTCCGGTGCCATATTCACCGTATAGCCGGTGGGGTCGAACGCGTTAAACAGGCCCCCGCTCGCCCCGGGCGCATTGATAAAGAACGTGCCGTTGGGTACTCCGCGCCCCCCAAACGTCGTCTGCGGCTCTTCGGCGGCGACCGCGATGACGAACTTGTCGCCGTTGAAGCTCTTTGCCACTCGGAAACCGTATTGACGGGCCCATCCAAAGCCGACGTTATACTGGGGATCGATGGTCATGGGAGGCAATTCCGTGCGGTTCTGCACGCCCTTTTTCGTTTCTGTTACCAGGCTCCACATCTGGCCCCCCGTGAAGCTCCAGCCGTTGTCCAGCGTGGCTTGGCCCCAAAACTGGCGCTGCCGGAGCGAGTAGCTGTTGCTTTGGCGATTATTGGAAGTGACCGCGGCGGACAGAAAGTCCGTCTCATAGTAGCCGGTAAATTTAGCGTGCTCGGTCTGACCTTCGGCCAGCATTGCAATGCGGGACTGACGCCCGCTGGCGTTGAATTCAGAGGTTTTGCTTAATGCATTCCCGGGGAACGGGGTGCCGGTAAACGGCGTGTTGATGTCCGCACTGGCCGCCCGCTGACGCCAAGCGGACTCTGCCGTGAAAAACCCTCCCGGCGTTAGTGTGATGCCCTTAATATGAATCGCTGCAGGTGTTTCAGCGGCTTTGGTTTCTTGCGCAGTCTCAGCAACGGTGCTCTTGAGAGCCTCGTTGCTGGCCTTTATGTCCGCAACGGTCGTGCCCAGCGTTGCCGCCGTGGATTTGACCTCTGCGGTAGTGTTCACCGCTTCGGTTGCCTTGGTGCTTGCCTCGGCAGCCCGCGAATTTGCGGCGGCTGCCGCCTCGCGCGCCTCATCGATCTGGCGGTCGCGTTTGGCCAGCTCTTCTTTCAGCAATGTAAGCTGTTGCTGCTGTGACTGCAGAGCCTGGCGGAGCTCTTCAATCTCGGCGGCGATGGCGGAATCCGCCTTATCAGCCTTTTTGGCTGCCTTGGCCTTCGCTGCATGGGCCGCCTTGGCAGAATGCGGCTCAGCGTCCTTAGGCGTATCGGCAAAAGCGGTTCCGGAAACGAGAAGCATCGATAGTGTAAGCGCTGCTAGATTTTTCATTTCCTCTCTCTTCAAACTAAAATTAGACTTGCTACCGAAGTAGTCCGGTTCACCCCGCGGCAAAAGGTAAAGGTTACCTCTTACAGTCGCGTCAACTGAATGTGAATATCCTGTAACAGGGAAACGGAATTCACGGAAAGCCGTTGACGCAGAAAGAGTTACGAATTCTTCTGGGTCAGCTACAACAAATCGAGGCAAAAACGGGCGGAAGAATTCCCGTGCGGGAAATGTTTCGCCCGTTCGTCAGGGGTACGGAAGAGCCGCGCCATCCGCAAACTTCCTAAGACAACCTTACCAATGTTCCGCAGGGCTTGGGACTTATTTGGGCGCTGAAATCGTATAGGCCAAGACCAATGGGGTCAAGCGATATTGGTAACAACCGACGGATCGCCTCCACTTTCATGGAACGCTTTTTCATCTCGGATCTTAGGATTAGGGGGTACAGTCATTCCGAAATGCGTGCTGCATTATTCTCTTTGATCCTGGCTGTAGGTTTAGCTGTCCGATGCTTGGCGCAAGCGCCCGTGGAACTGCAGAGGAAATTTGACGAAGCAGAGCGGCGCATCGTGCGGCTGCCCCCGGCGGACTTCAAGGAACTCCCAAGTAATTTGGTTCGGGAACTCGAACGCCGAAGCTGCTCCATCCCGCAGGATTACACGAAGGAACGGGGAAATGTGATCCGGGGTGCCTTTAAAAGACCCGGCCAGACAGACTGGGCCGTTCTGTGCTCAGTGAATGGGTTCTCCTCTATTCTGGTTTTCTGGAAGGGATTGGCAGACCACCCTGCCGAGATGGCTCGCGCGGAGGACCGCACGTTCTTGCAGGTCACAGGTGGCGAGGAGATCGGCTTCTCGAGACGAATCAGCGCGGTCGGCAAGAAGTTCATCATGCGGCAGTACCGCGCCTACGGCGGGCCCACCCCACCACCGATCGATCACCAAGGCATCAACGACATGTTTCTCGACAAGGCCTCTGTGGTTTACTTCCATGCTCGGCAGAAATGGTATCGATTAACCGGCGCAGATTGACATCTCGCGCGCGGGCCTGTTCGGCAGCTATTTCGCTTCTCAGTTCTACATCTCGGCACAGGAATTTTCTCGCTGGGCGTCCTCACCGCGGCACTTCATCTCAATCGCAGCGCGTTTCGTTTCACCGGCATCATACTCACCATCGTGATGCTCGAACTTTGTATACATACCAGCACTGGAACGTTTGAGTATGCAGAATAATTATGCCTTCTTTGGGCCTACTGTCCCTTCTCCCTCGACTTCTCCCTAGTGCTATAGCTTGGGCGGAGGTGCAATCCCACCATGTTGCGCAAACTGGTCAAAGCCTGGATCTGGCGGGTCTCGCTTTGGCACGAAGGGTAGGAGTCCAGAGACCTGAACTCATCCGTATGAAGTTGGTTGGTCAGATTCGGCTGCCGACAGATCCCATTTTGCAACAGGCGGCCATCCAGACGGGCCTACTCGGTCCTGAAACGGTCGGTCTGACGCTCGGCCACAGCATATTCATCACTCAAGGGAACTTAACACCACGCGTCTTGTCCCACGAGTGCCGCCACGTGTACCAATACGAGCTGGGTGGCTCGATCGCTGCGTTCTTGCCTGTCTATCTTCAGCAGATCGCCAGTGTTTGTTACTATGATGCTCCGCTTGAACAGGATGCACGCGCCAATGAACGTGACACAGCCTAGCTCTGTAACTGCGTCGGGGGCAGGTTCTTAAGGATGGGTGGGTGGGCGGGTGGCCGAACCTTGAATGCGCCGGGTTGCTTTTGGGTAGGCGGGTGGCTGGTTCTTGACCGCTCTATAGACGCCTTTGGTTTTTGAAAGGGTGGGGTATGCTGTCTGAGTTTTGGCCTTTTTCGGGCAAGTGGCACTGACTTAACGAGCTTAGGCAGTCTTGGATTCTTTGTTTTGCGTCCGCCCACGCCACTCATCCCGCCTTCCAGCATTTCCCACCGCCCCAGTGAGCTCTACCCCTGTGTTTTCTTTCTCTTACGCGCCCATTCGAACGGATGTCCCCTCTTTCTAAATACTAGTACTATAAATGAAATTGACAAGACTCATAATCTACGGTACCATGGGTCGTGAATCCTCGACTCCACTCCCGCCGCCCCGTACCGCAAGCCTCCTCTCTGCGCCCCCGCCGCCAGGTCCTTCTAACCCATCGGTGCACCCAACGTGCATCCGGACCCCACCTCGTGCATCTCTCGTTGCAAATTTGCAGCTTTATTTTCAATAACTTCCAGAACCCTTCTCCCGCAACCCCTTTCCTTTCAAACTTTTGCGTTGTTGCCCGGGGGTGTGTGCCCCTCGCGGGTGGAATCTTCCCAGAGAATCCTGAAAAGGCTATCCGACCGAAACGCCGAAGGGGGGAGAAGGGGACCGGAGCCAGGGGTGCACCGATCCCCGTGGTAGGACATTACAGAAGATCAAGCGCGCTCAGTCTTGCGCGCTACCGTCACATCCGGATGAAGGGCGTGTGAATTGTGCGTGACGCCCGCCTCTCCGGAGGCAGCCGCGGGGGATCTTCGCTCCTGCTTCGTGTCCTGCGCTACCGTTCCGCGCGGGAAGAAGCGCGCTCGGAGTCGAACACCGGGACCGTGAAATGGAATTGCGAACCTTGACCGACTTCGCTCTCCACCCAGATGCGGCCGCCATGCGCTTCGACCAGATGCTTGGCGATGGAGAGGCCAAGCCCGGTGCCGCCCACCTCCCGGGACCGGGCCACATCGACCCGGTAGAAGCGCTCGAAGATTCTTGGCTGGTCCGCCCGGGGAATACCTATTCCGGTATCGGAAACAGTGAACGTTACTTCATTCCCATTCGCGCTTGCGCTGACCATGATCTGGCCGCCGGAAGGAGTGTATTGAATGGCGTTGTCCAGAAGGTTTTGCAGGACCTCGGCGAGGAGCCGCCGGTCCGCGGCGATGTCGGGCAGTTTCTCGCCCACATTCACGGAAATGCGCAAATCTTTTTCAGCGGCGGAGCGCTGCGTGGTCTCGATGCAGCTTTCCACGAACTGCGACACGCTCAAGCGGCGAATCTCCAGCTCCAACCGCTCGGCATCCATCTTCGAAAGTTTGAGCAGGTCATCGGTGAGCCGCGCAAGACGGCGCGAATGATCCAGAATGATCTCGAGAAAACGGAGGCGGTTTTGCCGGTCATCCATGGCGCCCGCGAGCAGCGTTTCTGCAAAGCCCTGAATCGCGGTAAGCGGTGTCTTGAATTCGTGGGAAACATTGGCAACGAAATCGCGGCGCACACGCTCGAGCTTCCGCAAATCAGTGATGTCGTGCAGCACCACAACGGCGCCGGAGGCTTCCGCAGCCCGGACGGAAGCGACGGTCACCGCAAAAAAACGCTGGCGAAGCGTACCAGTGACAATTTCGGTTTCTACGCGCGGCGCGCCTTTCAAGACCTCGCGCACAGCCTCAATGAGCTCCGTCTGCCGCACCACTTCAACGAGCGCGCTCCCCGGTTGCGGCGGTGCGTCCAGTTCCAAAATTTCCGCGAAGCCTGGATTGGCAAAAAGCAGCCGCTCTCTGGCGTTCACCACCGCCACCCCTTCCACCATGCTTCCCAGGATCGCCGCCGAGAGGTTGCGCTCTTCGGTCAACGTGCGAATCGTGCGGTCCAGCCGTGCCGCGGTGTCATTCAACGAAACGGCCAGCGCCTCCAGGGCGTCCCCGGAACGATCCGCATCAATTGGCCGGAAGTCACCTTCGGCCACGCGGCGGGAAAACATCCTCAGGCGCTCCACTCGCCTCGAGAAAAACCGCGAGACCAGCAGCGAAGCCGTTCCCGTGACCAGGAGCATCATCAGGGAAGCAAACCAGAGGCGCCTGCGGAATTCCCCCATCTCCTCGTCCACGGTTTGGAGGGGCAGAGCAAAACGCAAGACTACGGGAGATCCACCAGGCACGCTGAAGCGGACCGCATAATACAGTAGGTCGCGATTGATCGTGACGCTGTGGCGAATGGATTCGCCCTCGCCCTTGGCAAAAGCTTCGCGAATCTCGGGACGTCCCGCATGATTTTCCATCGTCCGCGGATCGGACTCAGAGTCCGCCAGCACCAGGCCATCGGCGGTGATTACAGTGACGCGGGCGCCGCTCGCGGCCATTTTCGCGACCCATTCGCGAAGGGCCGTGGCATCAGCGGGCTGGGTTACAGAAAGAGATGAACTCTGAGGCGGATTTGCAAGCGCAATGTGTGCGATGGCCGCGAGCTGGTCGAAGCCGGTGCGCTCGTAGTCACGGCGCAGGGCGTGCTCGGCGTAGTAATCCACCGGTAGAAGCACCGCGATCAGCAGCGCGAAGAAAGCGAAGCCAAGTTTCCAGAAAAGATTAAGCCGCACGGGTTTCAAAAAGATACCCGGCACCGCGTACGGTTTTCAAGTGCGTGGGGTTTTCGGGATCAGACTCGATTTTTTCGCGGAGCCGTCGAACGTACACGTCCACGCTGCGAGGAGTGACGAAACGATCCGTTCCCCAGACCGCATCCAGCAACTGATCGCGAGTGAACACGCGGTTGGGGCGCGAAGCCAGGTGGTACAGCAACCGGAATTCCAGCGTGCTGAGCAGGACGGGTTTCCCGGAATGACTTACTCGATAGGACGCCGGATCAATCGTCAGTTTTCCGATCTCGATGGGGCGTGGCGTATCTGACGGCGGCTCGGCCCGCCGCAGCAGCGCCTTCACGCGCGCGAGCAGTTCGCGCGGGCTGAACGGCTTGGTCACATAATCGTCGGCGCCCATCTCCAGCCCGACCACGCGGTCGGCTTCCTCGCCGCGTGCCGTGAGCATGAGGATCGGCAGGCGGTTGAGCGAATCGTCGCGGCGAATCTCGCGGCAGATTTCCAAGCCGGAAAGCTTCGGCAGCATGAGGTCGAGGAGCAAGAGATCCGGAGGCGTCTTCTTGAGTGTAGCAAGGCCCGTCATTCCGTCGAGGGCAGCGCTGACCTGGAAACCTTCGTTGGCGAGGTTGTAGCGGACCAATTCGACGATATCCTTATCGTCTTCAATGATCAGGACGCGCTTCATGCTGGTAGAACGCATCGCAGATGGGCCTGGCGAAAGTGTACCGTAGCCCGGCGAATTGCGATAGGAATTGGGATGATTCTGGTCACTCAGCGTTTGGCGCAACATGGCTGATTGTGACAGAGATTCCACTCCGCTTGATAACATCGCGTTTACATCCATGTGAATGTAGTGTGAATGCCGAAAAGCCTATTCGTTGCTCGCCGTGGTGAAGGCCAGCGCGAGGAGCGTTTTCTGCTCCAATTCGTGTGCCTTGGCGGAGCCCGTGGCGGGACTCGCGCTGGGAGAGCGCTTTACCGAGCGCACCCGCAGACCACCGGCTTTGGCGATCCGTTCCAGGCGCGGCAGCACATAACCAGCCGCCCCCATGTTTCCCGGTTCTTCCTGCACCCAAACGATCTCGCGGGCGTTTGAATGCTCGGCGATGGCGGCAGAAATTTCCGCGCGCGGCATGGGATAAAGCTGGTCGAGGAAGAAAATGGCCGTGCTCGAGTCCTTGCGCCGACGGCGTTCCGCGCGCAATTCGTGGCCGACTTTGCCGCTAGCTACCAGAATTCGCCTGGCGTCGTGCACTTCACGATCAGGCACCAGCGGCAGGAAGCGCGGTTGGGTGAACTCTTCGATCGGCGAACTGGCGTCAGGGTGCCGCAGCATGCTCTTCGGCGTAAAGACAATCAGCGGCTTGCGCCACGGACGCCGCGCCTGGCGGCGCAGCATGTGGAAATACTGAGCGGCGGTGGAGGGCTGGCAAATCTGCATGTTGTCTTCGGCGGCGAGCTGCATAAAGCGTTCGAGGCGGGCGCTGGAATGCTCCGGCCCCTGCCCTTCATAACCATGAGGCAGAAGCATCACGATTCCGGCGGGCAAGTTCCATTTGTCTTCGCCCGCGCTGATGAACTGGTCGATGATCACTTGGGCGCCGTTGGCAAAGTCGCCGAACTGGGCCTCCCAGAGAACAAGCGCCTCGGGATAGTCGCGGCTGAAGCCGTATTCGAATCCTACGCAACCCGCTTCGGAAAGAGAAGAATTGTAGATTTCGCAGAACGCCTGGTTGGGCGAAAGATGGCCCAAAGGCAGATAAGCTCGCTCCGTTTCCGTATCAACCAGGACAGCGTGGCGCTGATTGAATGTGCCGCGTTCC
>QHYN01000312.1 GCA_003224145.1 Acidobacteriota bacterium | reverse complement strand
CTTGATGGCAGTCTGCTTGTCTAGCGCGGGTACCTCGCCGCTCGAGGATGGCATTGATGGTGGTACCTTGGTTCCGGTGGCGCTCGCACAACTGTCCGAGTTCTGCGCCGCAATATGGACCATAAGCTGGCCGAAGCTCATCTCATCCTTGCTCGGTTTGAAATCGTAGCCCTCGGCGGGCATGGCTTCGGCCACCGCCAAAGTGAACTCCTTTGCCATCTGCCAGTGTTTCACGAACATAGCTTTGAAATCGCTTTCGGCAGCCACTACCGGCAGCGTCACGAGAAAAGCACCTAGAAGCGTCAAGGTTCGCATTCGCATGATCATCTCTCCTTACCTCAAGACCGGGCAGTCCCCCATTTCGGAATTTTCGTTCTGACCCCCAGGGTGAGCGCATTTATACACCCGCAGTCTCTTCCGCGTGAACGAGTTTTGTCATTCCGAGCGGAGCGAGGAATCCTGGCTTAATTTATGCCACATGCAGCTCAATGAGAGGAACGTCTAAGGTGAAGCTTGCAATGCTCTCACAGGCCCCGCTACATTCTCCCTGCCACCGTGTTTGAATAAGGTGGGACCAACACCCTATCCCAGTCGGGGGAACTATGGGAGGATGGAGAGAACATGATGATTCATCTCGGAAAGAAAAGATTTCTGGGCAGGTCGCTGTTCGCAGCAGCCGCGCTCGTTGGCTTGCTGGCGTTTGTCTCGGCGCCGCTTGCCTTCGCCAATGACGACTATCGCTGTCAACGGCGCATCGCCAAGGAGGACTACAAACTGCACCAAGCCATTGAGCGTCATGGCTGGTACAGCAGACAAGCCGACCATGCGCGCCATGAGCTGCGGGAAGCACGGGAACGTTGCTGGAACGAGCGCCATCGTTGGTGGGATGAAGACGGGCACCGCTGGCACAACGATCGTGATTGGGATGATCACGATCACGACCGCCATTGATTCCTAACTGCCTGTTACCGGGCGCCCTGCGCAAGCGGGGCGCCTTCTCATTTGATCGACCCTCTTTGGCGTGCGAGGTTCTGTTGTTCCCATTGGGGCGCTTACAACATTCTGGTCTGTCATTCCGAGGAGCCCAAGGCGACGAGGAATCCTGGCTAGGTCTGTGCTACCGCGACTCGATCGTGGAAAGTAGGACCCTGAAATAAAAAGAGCGGGGCGCAAACTGTTTGCGCCCCGCTCTTGTTTTCCAGCCGCGAGAAATTCAGTTCGAAGTCACCAAATGCTCATCGGAGAAAACCGCTTCGAACCGCCGCGTCTCATCCTGATCGTGCAGCATGATAATGGGAACAACACGAAGCGACTTCTTGCACGCATGGCACACCGTCACTTCGCCCTGCAAATCCTGCAGGAAGCCATCCGTGAAATGATACAAAGCGCGCTCGCGCCGGGCGTTCTTCTCGTCCCGCGCGCCGCAGTGGGGACAGATGAATTCCACCTTGTCCTGTTGCGGATCGCGGTCCAGAGCAGCCCAGCCCGTGCGGCGCACACCGATAGTTTCCGGGTTTCGCCGGTCCATGGGTCTACCCTCCTGGGATCCACGTCCTTACGACATAAGATGCACTTTAGGGCCGCTGGGGTACAGCTTTTTGTATGTAGCTCAATCTAAATAAGTTAGCGAACCCTCCAACACGGCCATTCCCACCGAACGTGGAAACCAAGACTGCCTTGCTTTCTCGGCCGAGGGAACTTGTGGTGCCCCATGGTGTCCAACGGAGCGAGGACGCGCGCAACCTCACATCCCTGCGAGTGCGGTGCCGGTCTCCTGAAGACTCAGAGCAACACCAGGAGGCTGGCACCGCAAAACTTCTACGGTTCCGTTCCGCTTACCTGCGGACTCCTGAACCTTCGCAGAAAAAGTGTGGAGGTGTGTGATGTCGCTCGAGTCTCAAAACGTATCTGAGGTAATCCCTGACAATCTGGGTTCGTTACGAGCATGTCTCGTCGAAGGCGACGCGGAGCAGCGAAATCGCGAACGCCGCATTCGCCACCGCGCGCTCGTGATTTCGATCCTGACGCAAAGCGCTCTTTTGACCCTGTTGGTGTTAGTTCCGCTCTTCGGGAAGACGGAACGGATCCCGATCAAAAATTTTGTTCCGATTCCGCCCTACGGCCATCCACATAGCCGCCCGGCCAGCGGCACAAAGCCCGGACCAGATCATCCTATAAATTCTGGTACTCACTACACTTTCACCACGCCGACGAACAGGCCACTTTCCCCTTCGAACGCAGGAGAGAGCCCGGTTGGCCCGCCCGACATCCGTTCAGGAGGCAATGAGCAAGAAAGTGGCCCGGCGTGCGGTTGGTGCGTAGACATAGGCGGCAAAAACACCGGGCCCCGCCCTCCCGAAACAGTGATCAAAACTCCGAACAAGCCACCCGTAGTTCATATAACTACCATTGATCCCGCAATGCTCATCCGCCGCATAGAACCAGTCTATCCCCTGCTGATGAGACAAATGCACCGCGAAGGGCGCGTGGAGCTGCGAGCCATCATTGCCACCGACGGCTCAATTCAATCTCTCGAGATTGTTGGCGGCGATCACTTGTTCTACCAGTCGGCCTTGGAGGCCGTGCGCCAATGGCATTACAAGCCGACGATTCTCAATGGGCAGGCCGTGGAAATCGATACGCACATCACCGTCATCTACTCAATGTCGCACTAAGTATTAGTCTTCTTATCGAGGAGTCGTCGCTAGTACCGGCTTCGAGGATCCAGGCGTAGACATCAGACGTATTGCCGCCGTAGAGTCAGGGAAATGGACCAATCCAAGGCGACCGTGCTTGTGCTTGCATTCCTCAGTTTGTTGGCGGTCCTCGTTACTGTGGCTTCGATTCTCATCCTCAGTGGAGGAAAGGTCTACCATAAGATTCCCGAGAAGTCGCGGCCGAGAAGGTGGTTTGTAGCTATCTTTTTCTCATATTTTCTTATCTTTTGCCTTTGGTTCCCCGTTTGGTTCTTCTACCCTCGCTCAATTATCTCGTACGTTTTGAGCTTCATGTTTGGAGCTTTCACCGCCTTCATCGGAGCCTGGTATGTTCTCGGGAAGGTGGGGACCATCCTGTTGCCCATTATCGCTCTGGTCGAGCGGATAATAGACGCTTACAAAGATCGCAACCCGCCCGGCACAAGACGTTAAGCTGAGGGGCCGATTTGAAAGAGAATAAACTAAAAAGGTGCAGGGGCCGTGCCTGCCTTTACCGCACGGCCCCTCTGCCTGCACCTGGCAACCGATTTCGTCGTACGCCTTAGAAACGGAAAACGAATCCCGTGGAAAGGCGCACATTGTTCTGGGTCTGTGTGCCCGTGGTCCCCACGCCGAATCGCGTCATCAGGTACTCTGCTTGAACGGGGCGAATGGCGAAGTGATCAAACAGCTTGTAATCCACACCGCCGCCCGCGGTCATGGCGAAAGCGCTCTGCGAGCTGCCTGTGCCAAACGCGCTCGAGTTGGCGTGTGCTACGCCGAAAAGTACTTGTCCGAATGGTGTGATCCTCCGGAAATGGCGGTAGGATAGCCGCGGTCCGAAGAGATATGTTGAGAATGTTCCGCTGGCCCCGGTGTTGAGGATGTTGCCATTGTTGTACCCGCCGAAATCCGCAACGCCGCTCAACCAGCTCCTGTAATTGTACGCAATCGACGCACTTCCACCGTGTAAATGGAAGCTGTTGACGCTGTTAACGCCGGGATTGGCTTGCACGTAAGAATATCCCGCAAAGACATCGAATCTTGGCTCTGTTTCCTGCGCACGTGCCGTCACGCCGAAAAGCGAAACTACTGCCAATGAACACACAACCAGCTTCAACTTCATAAACCCTCCAATG
Source organism: Acidobacteriota bacterium (assembly GCA_003224145.1). Taxonomy (GTDB): domain Bacteria; phylum Acidobacteriota; class Terriglobia; order Acidiferrales; family UBA7541; genus Acidiferrum. The sequence goes on along the minus strand of QHYN01000312.1, from coordinate 381 downwards.
AATTTAATTTTCTGCGCAGGCTCGCAGACCTCGATCGCGGCCGCGCCCTTCGCGGTGTGCCTCAGGCAGGAAGGCAGCTCTCCGCATCTCTTTTTTATCTGCCCATAGAGATGCGCGCCGGGGGTCGAGAGTTGTAAGTTCGTCGAAATATTCGAGTGTTGATTTGGTACGGGGCTAGGGGAAAAGTTTTTCCTTGCGAACCTACCATCGATGGTTTTGCGACCGCGCTTAGAGGAGGGGTTCGCCGCAGTCACGGGCGATGGCCTTGCGCGTTGCGTTGCGCAAGCGAATCAGTTCTTGCCAATCGGAATACTGAGCGGCGTCTGCGGGGCTGTGGGGCGTCGGGAAAATCGGCGGGTGCAGCGTAACGGTCACGCTGCT
>QHYN01000153.1 GCA_003224145.1 Acidobacteriota bacterium | reverse complement strand
AGGAAAGATTTGGCATAGCGGCAATCGGGGCACCAGCGAGTCGTATAGATCGTGATCGGTTTCATTTTCTGTTGCGGCTATCGGATTCGATGAGCTTAGCCCGTTCTTAGTCACAAAGATCGATTCCTCGCGTTGTGCCTTGTAGACGGCTTCAGCGGGAATTGACGGGTGTGCCCCGGCGCTTGCGGGCGACTTGAATGCGAATCAGCGCGCGTTGGAGAGCAACGCTGGCGCGATCCCAGTCAATATTGGTGTCTCCGGAAGCAAGGTGTTTCTCCGCTCGCGCTTTGGCGGCTTCGGCACGCGCGATATCGATTTCGGCTGCGAGTTCGGCGGTTTCCGCGAGCACCGTCACGCGGTCCGGCAGTACTTCGGCAAAACCGCGAATCACGGAGATCAGTTCCCCTTGAGCCGCATCGTGATAAGTCAATTCACCGATGCCTAGCTCGGTCATCAGCGGGGCGTGCCCGGGCAGGATTCCCAGGTAGCCATCCGCGCCTGGCAACGTGACTTCCAGCGCACGCGACCGCAACAACTGCCGTGTTGGCGTCACGATCACCAGTTCGATGGCTTCGGGAAGCATGCTCTTTAAACGCCCGCCTTCATCTTCTCGGCCTTTTGCAAAGCTTCGTCAATAGTGCCAACCATATAGAAGGCCTGCTCCGGAATGTCGTCGTACTTGCCTTCGACGATCTCTTTGAAGCTCCGCACGGTGTCTTCGATCTTGACGTATTTGCCGTCCAGGCCGGTGAACTGTGCGGCCACGAACATGGGCTGCGAAAGGAATTTCTCGATCTTGCGCGCACGCGCCACGGTGCGCTTGTCCTCGTCGGAAAGTTCTTCGATACCGAGAATCGCGATAATGTCCTGCAAATCCTTGTAGCGCTGCAGAATCGATTTGACCGCGCGTGCCACGGTGTAATGTTCCTGTCCTACGATGCGCGGATCGAGAATGCGCGAATAGCTGGCCAGCGGATCCACGGCCGGGTAGATGCCGCGTTCCACAATCTGCCGGCTCAAGTTCGTGGACGCATCCAAGTGTGTGAATGTCGCGGCGGGCGCCGGGTCCGTATAATCATCCGCCGGCACATAAATCGCCTGCACCGAGGTAATCGAACCGGCCTTCGTCGAAGTGATGCGTTCCTGAAGCTCGCCGATTTCTGTATTCAGGTTCGGCTGATAACCCACCGCCGAAGGCATGCGCCCGAGCAGCGCGGAGACTTCCGATCCCGCCTGCACGAAGCGGAAAATGTTATCGATGAAAAGCAGCACATCGAGATGCTCTTGATCGCGGAAGTACTCCGCCACGGTGAGCCCCGTCAAACCCACACGCAACCGGGCTCCCGGGGGTTCTGTCATCTGCCCATAGATGAGCGCGGCGCGCGACTTTTCCGAATTGCCCGGCACGACCACGCCGGATTCCTGGAATTCCAGCCACAGGTCGTTTCCCTCACGCGTGCGCTCGCCGACTCCCGCGAAAACGGACACGCCTCCGTGCTGCATGGCCACGTTGTGAATCAGCTCTTGAATCAGAACCGTTTTGCCGACGCCGGCACCGCCGAACAAGCCAATTTTCCCGCCCTTCAGGAAGGGCTGAATGAGGTCCACGACCTTGATGCCTGTCTCAAACATCTCCAGCGTTGTGGATTGCTGGTCCAGCAGGGGAGCAGGCCGGTGAATTTGATACATGGTCGAACTCGTCAGCGGGCCCAGCTGATCCACCGGCTTTCCAAGAACGTTCATCACCCGCCCCAGCGTGGATCGGCCCACAGGAACACTGATGCCCTCGCCGAGATCGTAAGCTTTCATCCCGCGCACCAGGCCTTCCGTGGGCTCCATCGCTACGGCGCGCACGCGCCCTTCCCCGAGGTGCTGCTGCACCTCCGCGGTCACATCAATCGGTTCGGGAACGTTGTACCCTTCGCTGGTGATGCGCACCGCGTTGTAAATCGCGGGAAGGTGTCCCGCTTCGAATTGCACGTCAAGCACCGGCCCGATTACCTGCACGATGTGTCCCACCGCGGCGTATTTCTCTGCCATGCTTTCTCCTAAGCAGTGCTCGAAGCTCCGCTCACTATTTCGATAATCTCTTTCGTAATGGCCGCCTGCCGAACTTTGTTCATGTGCAGCGTCAGCGCCTCAATTACTTCTCCCGCGTTTTGCGTCGCCGATTCCATCGCCGTCATCCGCGCCGCGTGTTCCGCCGCCGAAGATTCCAGCATCGCTCGCCAAACCTGCGTTTCAACGTAGCGCGGCAACAGTTTGTCGAGAAGCTGCTCCTCCGGCTGCTCGTAAATGTAGTCCACTTGCGAACTCGCGGGCTGGGCGCCGGCGTCTTTTTCCGCCTGCATCGTTTCCACCGGCAGAAGCTTTTCCAGCGCCAGGTTTGCAGACATCACCGTCTTGAATTCGCTGAAAACCACGTAAACCGAATCAATCTCTCCCTTGGCATACAAATCGCTCACCAGGTCCGAAATCTCGCGTGCCGTCCCAAACTCGACTCGTGCCAGTACGTTGATGTATTCCGCGATAATGTGGAAGCCCGCTTTTTTCAGCGAATCCCGGCCCTTTTTGCCGACAGGAATCACCATGATTTTCTTGCCCTTGTTGGCGCGGAACAATTCGTTTGCCTTGCGCAGAATGTTCGTATTGAACGCGCCCGCCAATCCGCGCTCGCCGGTCAATACCAGAGCAAGGATCTTTTCCTCCGGCCGCCGTGCCAGCAGCGGATGCTGCGGCTCCACGATGCGGCTCATCGTCGAACGCAGAACCCGCACTAGTTCTTTCGCGTAGGGTCGCGCCGCCAGTGCCGCCTCCTGGGCGCGCCGCAACCGCGCCGCCGCGACAAATTTCATCGCGCGCGTAATCTGCTGCGTGTTCTTTACCGAGCGGATGCGGCGCCGGAAATCGAGAAGTGTCGGCATCGTGGTTCGTCAGTCGAATCCCTAATTTGCGGCACCGGCAGCCGCCACCGTAAAGCGTTCCTTGAACTCCTCCACGGCCGTCTTAATTTCCGCCCTGATGCCGTCATCCAATGCTTTCTTCGCCGCAATATTTTTCAGCAGCGACGGATAATTCGTCTCCACGAACTGCAAAAACTCTCGTTCGAAACGCCGCACTTCCGGCACCGGAACGTCATCGAACATGCCGCTGGTCCCCACCGCAATCACCAACACTTGTTTCTCAGCCGCCAGCGGCACGTATTGATCCTGTTTTAGGATTTCTGTCAGCCGCTGGCCGCGCGCCAGTTGCCCCTGCGTGACCTTGTCGAGTTGGTCCGAACCAAATTGCGCGAACGCCGCCAAGTCGCGATACTGCGCCATGTCCAGCCGCAGCGAACCCGCCACCTGGCGCATCGCTTTGATCTGCGCGTTGCCGCCCACGCGGCTCACGCTGATGCCCACGTTGATCGCCGGACGGATGCCGCTGTTGAAAAGATCCGCCTCCAGATAAATCTGCCCGTCCGTAATCGAGATGACATTGGTCGGAATGTACGCCGATACGTCGCCCGCCTGCGTCTCAATCACCGGCAAAGCCGTCAGCGAACCCCCGCCCAGCTTGTCGCTCAGTTTTGCGGCGCGCTCCAACAAGCGCGAGTGCAGATAGAACACGTCCCCCGGAAACGCCTCACGGCCCGGTGGGCGCCGCAACAGCAAAGAAATCTCGCGGTACGCCTGCGCGTGTTTCGAAAGATCGTCATAAAAAGCCACCGCATGCCGCTTGTTGTCGCGAAAATATTCACCCATCGAGCATGCGGCGTACGGCGCGATGTATTGCAGCGAAGCCGGCTCCGCCGCGGACGAGGCCACCACGATCGTGTAGTCCATCGCGCCCGCATCGGTGAGGATCTTTACCACTTGGGCGATCGTCGAGCGCTTCTGCCCGATCGCGCAGTAGATGCAAATGACGTCACCGCCCCTTTGATTGATGATCGTGTCGAGAATAACGGCCGTCTTCCCCGTCTGGCGGTCGCCGATGATCAGTTCGCGCTGCCCGCGCCCGATCGGAATCATGCTGTCAATCGCTTTGATGCCCGTCTGGAGAGGCTCGCGCACCGGCTGGCGGTCGATCACGCCTGGCGCAATGCGCTCCAGCGGATTACGCTGTTTCGTAAGGATGGGGCCTTTGTCATCCACGGGCAGCCCCAGCGGATTCACCACGCGCCCGACCAGCGCCTCGCCCACCGGCACGGACATAATCGTGTTCGTGCGCTTCACCACGTCGCCTTCCTTCAGCTCCGTAGTTTCTCCGAGCAGCACCACGCCCACCTCTTCTTCTTCCAGGTTCAGCGCAATGCCGTAAACGTCGTGTGGAAACGCCAGCATTTCGCCGGACATGACCTTCTCCAAACCGTACACGCGTGCAATGCCGTCGCCGACGCTGATGATTGCGCCGACTTCGTCCACCGCCACGGCCTGCTCGTAATTCTCGATCTGCTCGCGCAGAATCTTGCTGATTTCGTCCGCCTTGATGTTTGCCATGCCTGCTCCGTCGCTGCCGAAAACCTTTCTCGCAACTACTCGCGCCAACAGCGCGCTACTAAATCTTTCTTACTCCGCCGCCAGCCGAATGCGCATCTCATTTAACCGGCTGCGCAGCGACCCGTCGTAAATCGTGTCCCCGATTCGCACCACCGCGCCTCCCAGCAGCTCGGGATCAAGCGAATACTTCGTCTCGATTTTCTTTCCTGTCAGCCGCGCCAGCGTTGCTGCCAGTTCCTTTTTCTGCGCCGCGCTCAATTCCACCGCGGAAGAAATTTCTGCTTCGGCAACTCCTTGCCGCTGCCGGAGGATCTGCTGAAGCGCTGCGACAATTTCCGGAATCAGTTGTGTCCGCCGGTGATCGGCAATCACAAACAGGAAATTGCGGATCATCTTGCTCGCTCCCAGCCGCCCTGTGATTTTCTCGAGCACCGCGTGCTTCGCTTCCACGGTGACTGCCGGGCTCGCCAGGAACGTCCGCAGCTCCGCCGATTGCGCGTACGCCGCTTCAAAAGCATTCAGTTGCTTGGCCGTCGGCTCGGCTGCTCCTTGTGCCAGAGCGATGTCCGCCAGCGCATTCGCGTATTGGAGGCTCGCGGACTTCAATTCGGCATCCCTTCCAAGCTCTTCACAAAATTGCTGATCAAAGCTGCCTGGGCCTGCGCCGTAAGCTGCTTCGCCAGCAACGATTCCGCGCCATCTACGGCCAGCTTCGCGGCCAGTGCTTTCAATTCCAGGCGCGCCGCGCGTTCCGCAGCTTCGATCTCCGCTTTTGCCGCAGCCGCGATTTTTTCCATATCAGAACGCGTTACGGCCCGGATTCGTTCCCCTTCCGCGGCCGATTCGCTCTCCGCGAACGCCCGCAGTTGCGCGATTTCTTTATCGAGATTCGCCAGTTTGCTCTCTGCTTCGCGCAATTGTGCGTCGGCGGCCGCCTTCGTGCTTCCAGCCTTGGTGATCGCGGAAGTGATCGCTTCCGCCCGCCCGCGGAAAAATCCGGGCGCCTTCTTCAGGCACACCCACAAAACTGCTCCCATTACTATCGCGAAGTTGATCCACTTGAAAATTTCCGTGGCGGTTCCCGCGCCACCCGCTCCGCCTTCTTCCGCGGCGCGCGCGCTCAGGGTAAAGAAAAGCGCCGTAAGCACGGCGCTCGCGAAAAGAAATGTGCGCCGATTTCGCCTCATCGCGTCTCCCTCACGGGAGCCCCCGGACGCGGCGGCGTTGGCAGCAGGCGGCGCGCAATTTCGGCGGAAAGTTGCACCACGGTGGATTCCACCTCGCCCCGTGCCGCAGCCAGTTCCACAGCGATTCTATCCTTCGCCGCGCCTACCTCCGCCGCAGCCTTGTTGCGCGCGTCCTTCAATTGCGCCGCACGCTCATCGAGCAGCTTCTTTCGCGCGGCTTCTTGCTCGGCGTACACCTTACCGCGCGCCTGCTTCAGTGCCTCCCGGTATTGCTTGACCTTTTCGGCTGCGGCAGCTTGTGCCGCTTCCGCGGCCTTCTGGGCGCCCACCGTTCGGGCATCACGCTCAGCCATCACCTGCAGCAGCGGTCTAAAGAAAAGTGTCCGTAAGATGAAGTAAAAAAGGAGGATAAGTAGGACTGTGGGCGCAGCCCCAAGGAACAGTTCGCCAAGTTGGTGACCGATAGAAGGCATCGAATTGTCGCGCCTAAATTTCCGTCGCCTCTGACCCGGTTTCCGCGCGGGGCAGACAGGTTGGCAGCCGCGCCGCACTCCCACCCCACAGGAGCGTACGGTGGGCTTCAAGCCGCCGCTTCGAAACTTATTTTATAGCATCCGCTGCGCCTCTCCGTCAACGCAGCCGCACTGCGAAACGACTCTTGTGGGTTTATCAACGTCTCCCTATAATCGCGAGCTATGAGCTTCCTTCGCTGTTTCAGCCTTTTTCTCGTCGCCGCGGTTTCCACAACCGCAGCAACACTTTCCGGCACGGGTGCGTGATTCGGAAGGTGCCGTCATACCGAACGCACACATAATTGTCCATTGGGATTCTAGCGGTTCCAATTGTCTAGAGGACAACGTCGGCATCAAACAAGACATAACTACCATTAGTGATACAAAAGGACAATTTTCATTAGAATTAGGTCCTGGCTTTTATGATGTTTTCGTGACGGCGATGGCTTTTTCACCGCATTGCGAGAAGGTTCGACTAAAGGGCAGCGCGACAAAAACTTACGAAATCAAACTGAAGATTAGTCCGGTCACTTCTAAAGAATTGGACTGACCAACCTGAAAAACAGGGCAGATAGAGCTGCCTCAAACTTCTATTGCACAGCCACGCGCCAGTCAAAATGTCCAATCACTCGCCGGTCTTTCGGAAATTTTACCGGCGGGGCCACGCTCGAAGACGCGCGCCATCTCGCCTGGCCAAAAGCGCTGTCTGAGGAACAGTTACATCAAGAAACGAAAAGCAGCTTCTCGAGATCCTTGGCGCGGGCAAGGAGCGGGACCGCACCCAGCTCCCGAAACCGCGCCGCGCGTTCGCGGTAGCGGTGCTCGTCCGGTGCAACGACGGCCAGGAAGGGCACGCCAGCATTCCGCGCGGCAAGGGCGTCGTCGATGTTATCGCCGATGTAAAGCGCCGTGGCCGGATCGCGCTCGCCTAGAATTTTCTGCAAGCCTTCCGGCTCCGGCTTTTTCTTCGCGTCGTCCATGGTGACGATGGTCCGGAAATGTTTCGTAGCCGGCCACCTTTCGAACGTGAACGAAAACTCCTGCCGCGTGCGTCCGGTAAACAGATTCAGCTCAAAACGGCGCGCCCATTTTTCGATCCGTTCTGGCTTCACAAGTATCTTTTCGTTTCGAACGTTGCCTAGCTTTCCGCCGCTGCCCCAATAAAACTTTTCAAACGCCACTCGCGCTTCTTCGTAAGAAATCCGTTTTCCCAGCGTCGTCACCCAAGCCGCCACCATGCTCCAGTCGTCGTTGAACCCCGGCTTGCTTTTCCATTGGTGCAGTTCGGCATACGTCACACGCTTTCCGGTCAGGTAGCGGACCGTCTCCAGTGCCGAGCGCCAGTACGATCCGCGCACATCCACGAGCACGCCATCGACATCAAAAATCAGAATCTGGGGCTGCGTTCCAAGCGTTTTGCTTTTTCGCGGCGTCCCCTGCCGCAGCGCGGAGAATTTTTTCGGCACGGCTCCTCGTTCCTTCGAATTGATATAGAAAGTTTCTCCGCTGCATCGCGCGGCGTCAAGCGCGCCCCGGTTGCTGCTCAATCCGCCGCGTTGCTACACTTGCAACACGCGCACGGCGAGGAGCACAGCATGGCGAAATTTGGCGGAGTGGATTTCATCGATTTCGACTCGCAATTGAACGACGAGGAAAAACTCGTCCGCCAAACCGCGCGCGAATTCGTTGAAAACGAAGTGATTCCCATCATCGAAAAACACAGCCGCGAAGCCATGTTTCCGATGCATTTGGTTCCGCAGCTCGGCGAGCTTGGGTTTTTTGGCGCCAATTTGCACGGCTACGGATGCGCGGGGATGTCCAATGTTGCTTATGGATTGATGACCCAGGAACTGGAGCGCGGCGACTCCGGCCTGCGCAGCTTCGTTTCCGTGCAGGGCGCGCTGGTGATGTACCCGATTTACAGTTACGGCAGCGACGCACAGAAAAACAAGTGGCTGCCGCTTTTGCAACAAGGAAAAGCGATCGGCTGTTTCGGTTTGACGGAGCCGCAGTTCGGTTCAAATCCCGGCGGAATGCTCACGCGCGCGGTAAAGAAGGGCAACAAGTACGTTTTGAACGGCGAAAAGATGTGGATCACCAATGGATCGATTTCGGACGTCGCGGTGGTGTGGGCCAAAGCGGAAGACGACAAAGTCCGCGGTTTCTTAGTGGAAAAAGGCGCGCCCGGTTTCAAAGCTTGGGACGTCCACGGGAAATGGTCGCTGCGCGCTTCCGTCACTTCGGGGTTATCCTTTACCGATTGCGAAATTCCGAAAGACAATCTGCTGCCCGGCGTGGTCGGATTGAAGGGCCCGCTGAGCTGCCTGAACCAGGCGCGTTACGGCATCGGCTGGGGCGCGTTGGGCGCGGCGATGGCGTGCTACGACACCGCGCTGCAATACGCGAAGACGCGAAAACAATTTGCCAACAAACCCATCGCGTCGCACCAGCTCGTGCAGGAAAAACTCGCGTGGATGATCACGGAAATCGTGAAGGGACAATTGCTCGCGCTGCACGTCGGCCGGCTCAAAGACAAGAACAAAGTCGATCCCTCGCACATTTCCATGCTGAAGATGAACAACGTGGCGATCGCGCTCGAAACCGCGCGCAAAGCCCGCGACATTCTGGGCGCCAACGGCATCGTCGACGATTACTGCATCATGCGCCACATGAACAATCTCGAAAGCGTCTCCACCTACGAAGGCACCAACGACATTCACAAGCTGGTGATCGGCGAGCGCATCACCGGCATCTCCGCTTTTGTCTAGAAAGCGAACGAGCGGATTCCGCCGTACAATTTTCAACGAACCAAATGTTAGCGCGCCGAATCCTGTAAGCTGTAACAGCGTGATCCCGGCAACGCAGGAAGAAGTACTATCGTGCTGTAGGGGAGATTTTCCATGCGACTTCGCACGGCATTCCGGTTTCTTTCTTTCATCGCGCTCGCACTTCTTGCGGCCACGACGTGGGCAGGCTCCGCGGAGGCGCAGGGAAAGGCCGCGCCAAACCCCGCCAACCCGAAGATTCGTGCGATTACCGCGTTCATCAATCTAGATCGCGCGCAATACCAGCAGCAGGTGGCGGATGCATTGAAGATGCTGAAGCGCGCGCAGACGACCTTTGAATCGCGCGGTTACCAGGTGCAGACCATCCGCATCGCCACGCAGCCGTTTCCGGAATACACCAAAGGATTGACCAACGAACAAGCGGTCGCGTTTTTCAAGCAGTTGGACGCGCTGGCGGAGCAACAAAAATTCGCGATGGCGATCGGCCCAGCGATGCTCAACGCGAACGACAGCGCTGCGCAAGCGGACTTGCTCGCGGAAATTCTGAGCAACACAAAAAAACTGAATGGCACCGTCGTCGTGGCGGGTGAAGACGGCGTGCGCTGGTCCGCAGTCGGCGCGGCGGCTCGGGTAATGAAAAAGCTCGAGGAATCGACGGAGCACAGCCAGGGCAATTTCCGGTTTGCGGCCATCGCCCTGGTGCCGCCGCTGACGCCGTTTTTCCCGGCGGCGTATCACACCGGCTTCGGGCACCAGTTTGCGATTGCGCTGGAGTCGGCCAACGTGGTGGCCGCAGCGTTCCAAGACGCGCGAGACCTGGGAATGGCCAGGCAGCGGCTGATCGATTCGCTCGCGACCGTGGCCTTCGATGTCGAGCACCACGCGGGACGCGTGGATCAGGAAACCGGCTGGGCGTACATGGGAATCGATCTGTCGCCCGCGCCATCGAAAGAGGCTTCGATTGGCGTGGCCATCGAAAATTTGACCAAGCAGCCCTTCGGAATGAGCGGCACGCTCACCGCGGCGGCGACGATCACGGCTGCCATTAAAGACGTCAAGGTGAAGCAGACGGGTTATACCGGGTTGATGCTGCCGGTGCTGGAAGATACGCGGCTGGCGCAGCGCTGGAGCGAAGGGCGCATTTCGATGGATGCGCTGCTGAGCTATTCCGCGGTTTGCGGCACAGGCCTGGACACCATTCCCCTTCCGGGCGACACCAGCGCCGAGCAGCTTTCGCTGATCATCAGCGACATGGCCAGCCTGGCGGTGAAGTGGCACAAGCCGCTTTCGGCGCGGCTCCTGCCGGTCACGGGCAAGGGTTGGGGCGAGACCACCGATTTTGATGACCCCTTCCTGGTGAATGCGACGCTCCAGCAGCTCGATAAGAAGTGATTCGGCGGAATAGCGGCCCGTGTTCCGTGAGACGTGATGCGTGGAAGCCGGAACAAGATTTTCTCTAGCCGGGTTGAACCTCCGGCACCTGCGAGGCGAGTTCCAGAATGGGAAGAATACCCCACACCCCCGGTAGTTTTCGTAAGAGTGGCAAACAAAGGGGTTGCGGGATACGGAACTTGGAAGAGTATACGGAAGATGGGAGGTAGGTTGAATATGGAGTAAGGTGAAAAATCGCTTTCGACTGGTCCCCACCCCCTGTATTTTGTAAATGTTGCAGCTAAAGGACTTAGGCAAGCCGTAAGTCTTTTGTTTGCAACGCTTACGGGGACGACCATAAGTGTTGCAGGTAAAGAACTTAAAGCAAATAGTGGGCAGTGACTCCGACCGGGTCGGGACCTTCCCGATGGAACTGAATAAGGGCGGTCGGCGAGGCTGGAACTTGACAAACACGGGGAAGGATAGCATGCCGGTAACAATTGGTCAAGTGATATGCAGGGAAAGGTCGAAATTGAGGGTTGAACGGCAAGGATGGCGGGCTGAATGGTGTGGGAGGACGCAAGACGGACCAGAAAAGGCAAAGTCAAGAACCCCAGGTGCCAAACCGGCACCCGGGGCACCCGGCCGGTCATGCAATTGCCGCTGTCGATTGACCGAAAGATTTCACGGCCGCCGCCTCATCATTCATAACGTCGAAGACGGTGTACAGTCTTGTAATTTGCATCAGGTCGCTGACCTTGTCCGTGAGGTTGAGCAGTTTCAGCTCTCCCCCCTGCTTCCGCACGCGAATGAAAGCACTGACCAGAGAAGCCAAGCCCGAGGTGTCCATGTATTGTACATCGGCAAGATTGAGCAAAATCTTCTTATCCCCTTTGCTCAACAGGTCGGAAACCAGGTCACGCAGTGCGGCACTCTCTTCGCCAAGTTCGATCCGTCCGCTGACGTCCACAACCATGACGCCGCCTACTTGTCGAGTACTTGTCGTCATTTTCATCGGCAACCTCCTGAGACATTCAAAAGCCCCTGACAGTTCTTCGTGCGGGAACTCTGCAAGAACGTAATGCTGGGCTGCCCAGTTTCGGACGAAGACCTTCTCAAAACTTGCTGCGGTAATCGGTCGTGTTGTTGGGCGCATATTTAGTATACGCGCGCTCGCGAAAAGTTGCATGCAAAAAATCTGTTCAACTCACTTGTTTTCGGAGAAAGCGAAGGCGTGCGCAAGACAAGCAAGAAAAAACAAAGTCAAGAACCCAAGGTGCGAAGCCGGCACCCGGGGCATCGGCGCGCGAGCTGCTGGCCCATGTGGCCGATGTCCATGCCAAGGATAAGAAGGGCTTCACCGTATGGTCCATGACCGGGGATTCCGGGGTACGAAGACTCCTCATCCAAGCTGGGGCAAAGTAGTTCCTTTCTCTTGCACCCAGAGCACCCGGTTCTAATGGTTTAGCTAAACGATTTGCAGGGGACGGTGTTTCTGCGGGCGGGAGACTGGGAGAGAAAAAGCAAAGTCAAACTCCGCACCCTTTGATAAGCCAAGCTCCAAATGGTGCGCCACCATGATCGTTTCGTCGCCTGTCATGCGCTTGTGAAAAAGCAAAGAGAGTTATAGCCTCTCCGACGTGGCGCCGCAGACTCCTAGCGTTAGGTTTTGGAAGCTATTCGGGGAGGAAACCATTGCCCCCGCTGCATACCTTTTGCGGGACGCCACAATCACGCTGATAGCCCTCGCCTTGCTCGCCTTGATCTTGCTTGTTTCCAAGGGGTTCTCGGCCCTCGGCGCTCCGGACTGGTTTACAGCAAAGCTGGAAACCGTTGATCTGCTTTTCGCGCTCATCGACGTGGTCATCCTAGGGATAGACACTACTGGAAAACTCTTAGCGAGCGTCATTCGTGGGATAAAAGCATGAATCAACTGTTCGACTTCTTTTTCACTAACGAAAAACTCAGATGGAAGGTGTACGTAGCTGCTGGCGGCGCGTCACTGATTTATGCGCTCGTGAATTTGTGGGTCTTCCGTAGAAACGAAGAAAGAGTCTTTTCCGAGACCGTTTGGGTTCTCGTGTTTCTCGTACCGAGTATCGCACTCTTTGCTGCTGTCTATGCCAGAAGAGGAAGAGCGGTCACCACCGAACCCGTTTACTCGTACCAACTACCCCGGGGGTCGTTGAGGCTCATCGTAGCTGGCGCTGGCGCCGTGGCCTTGCTCACGAACATGTTAAGAATTGACGTCGCGACTCTTCAGGCGTCCCTCGCCGATTTCGCCCTAGCACGCATCGCCAGCCAGTTCGACGCTGTTCATGCCGCGAGTCTATCACCCGAACAACTCCAGGCACGCTTCCAAAGGATTGAATCCATTGTTGCAAACTCCTCTGCAAACCAAATCCCAGTCGACGCGGCCACTTTGAAAAAGACGCAATCTACCCTCGCTGGCTACTTAGAGCGCCGCCCTCTTCCCCCCCAGACAAATCAAGCGGGTTGGGCTGTTGCGATTGACCTGGAAGCCCTCGCCCTGAAGAGGGACGTCCAAACGGGTCAGATTATCTCCCGGCAAATCGGCGAACCAAATGCCGTCCTCAACAGTATTCTGCTTCTTGATCACGACGTCCATTTCCAAGGAGAGCATTCCGTCATCTTCGTGAATGACATGATCACAATCAAGGGCGCATTCGTCACTTTTGACAAGATAGACTTCGGGGGTAGTGGGACCCCGTTGGTGCTCTTGGATGATCGAGCCACTGCTTTAGTGAGTGATTCCATCCTCCAGGCTGGAGCACAAATCCTCGATGGCATCACATGGGTGAACGTGCGGTTCGAGAAGACCAGAATTCTCTATAACGAGGGGCCGCTCAGGCTGCGCAATGTGAGTTTCAAGGACTGTGACTTGCGGGACCTCGAACCGCCCTTCCATAACGAACAGGAGCTCCTGAAACGAATCCGCGAAGCGCACGGCCAACCGTTCACCTATGTGTATGAGCCGGTTGCCGCAGCACCCGCAACCATGCCCCGCCAGCCCACACCCACGCCCTTCAAATAAGCCGCGGCAGACATCCTTAGTTTCCGCTAAACCCTCCTCTATATGGCCGTCGGTTCTTGTTCACCATCAAGGGCAGCTGTTGAACCAACGGACACGCTGAGGGTTCTTCTGAACCAAAGGATGGCCGCCTCCCCTTGCTTCTGTTCGACAACGTCGACATCTCGCACGTGGCCCAGAGGGTTCCGATAGTTCTTCAGCGCCAGGAAGTGCGACTTGAGGACCTCGCGACTGCCGAATCGATCGTTGAACAAGTCCCAGTTCTTGTCGATAATCTTGTGGTAGTCCATGAGGTCAGCGTATTGGAGCCGAATAAGAGGATCGTCGATTCGAGTGACAACTTTCGACCGATTCCGTTCATTGATTCGCTCTTTTATCTTGGCCTGCAAGTCGCCTGGTACGGCCCTTTTCCAATAATCCTCGCCGAAGTGCGGGCGCAGGATATCATGCACGACTCGCCGGAGCTTCACCTCGATTTCATCGACGGCGAGACGTGCTTGATCACGAGGTACCGGGGCGCCGGAATCGTAGATATCTCCCTCGCCTACGGCTTTTAATATCTCAGCCCAAATTAGGTCCGTTCTTTGCTGCAGGAATGCATCATAGTCGTCATTCCATATCGGTGAATCCTGGCCCGACGGAATTAGGTGTGAGCGCAAACCTCCTTCGAAATTCGGGTTATCGCCGCTCCTACCCCTGAAGTCTACAAAATACTCAGAAGGAGGCTGGTCCTTGATTTTATTGTTCAAGTCTGCCGGTAGAAAGCAGAAGTTGGGCAAGAGATGAACCTCTTCGACGTAACGCTTGAGAACTTTCTTTAGGAAATTCTTTGGAAAGATGTGGTGAGCGTTCGGGTCCTTAATGTCGCTGAAGTGATCTTTGGCAAGTGAGATATCGGTCCCAGTGACAAAGTGTTTCGGCTTGGCGTGCGCTAGAAGACACAAGATCGCATTTCGTGCCGCGCCAGAGGCGCGATTTATTCTCATCTTTCGGATCTCGTCCTTACCAACCGTCAAAGGATAGTTCGGCAACTCCACCTTACCATCGATCAGTTCGCGGATCGCCTTGGCATCATTGGCCATCTGTGTGGTTTGAGACTTCGCATATCTCTCAGAAAACGCCGACCGCCAAAACCATCTATCGATCCATGCCTTGTGTTCAATGGGGACATTTGTTCCGTGTTCAGAAAAATAGCAGGCGAGCACCGCTAGGATCGCATCGTAAGGGATCATATCTCCCCTGATGACCCCGTAGTTATCGCGCATCCAATCGATTGCGTCACCGATTGCCTTCGAGATGCGGGGCCATAGTTCCTCGACCTTTTTGCTCCTGAGTTTGAGCTCGTGTTCTGTCTTGCATTGCCCGAACTCGACGAGAGACATTGCTTGGACGAAGGTGATTGGTTCTACCATTCCGAACTCCGTGCGTTCCTTGACGCGTTCGTTGAAGTCTCTCACCGATTTTGCCATGTCGAACGACTCGGACCAGCAATTGGCCGCGACGAGCTCAAAACGCGTTAGGCGCTTTCCACCCTGGTTAATTCGTTGGAAGACCTCGACGGCATCCTCCAATTCCAAGTTGAAAACCTTGACCACAGAAAATGGATAGTTCCTGAACCGGTCGCGTGCCTTCGAGAGGGTCTGCTTCTTTTCGGGCGGCAGTGGGTCCCGGATGACGTCGTAGGTTCCCACATTGTCTGACAGGATGTCGTGAAGCGAAATAAATGTGACGTTGTCTGCCTCGGTTTCCTTGAACACTTTAATTTGGCGGCGCGCCTC
>QHYN01000311.1 GCA_003224145.1 Acidobacteriota bacterium | reverse complement strand
GACAAGCCAATCGTTCTGGTCGAGACCCTGCAAGACTTCGAGGGTTGTTCCATAATCGCGCCCGACGGTGATTTGGCGCAGGTGGATCTTGTGATTGGCATCCACGACCACCGCACGAAGCCCTTCTGAACGGAACAGCAGCGCGTTCACGGGAACTTGCAGCCGGGTGCCGGTAACTTTGACTTCCAAGTGCACCTGGGCGTAGCCGCCGGGCAAAAGCGCACCGTCTCGGTTCGGAACGTCCACTTCGGTGTTTAGCGTGCGCGTGGCAGCATCGATGGCTTCCGCCGTGCGCACGACTTTCCCTTCAAATCTCTGCCCGGGGTATTGCGTCAGTTCAAGATGCGCCCCCAAGCCCGCGCGAGTGTTGTTGGCGTAAATTTCCGGGACGTGTACGAAAACACGCAAGGGACTCGTCTGCGCCAGGAAGAATAATTGCTGTGTTGTCCCGCCGTTTCCGGCGTTGATCAGCATCCCGATGTCGACGTTCCGTCGCGTGATCACGCCGGAAAACGGGGCGTAAATGTGCTGGAAGGATTTCATCTCTTCCAGGCGGCGCACATTGGCTTCCGCGGATTGCACGATGGCGCGCTTGGCCGCGAGGTCGCCTGCGGCGTTATCGACTTCCTGTTTGGAGACTCCGTCGGTTTTCAAAAGTTCCGCATAACGGGAGGAAGTGATTTCAGAAAGATGAGCATTGGCCTGCGCAGTCGAGAGGTCGGCGCGTGCTTGCGAGAGCTGCTGATCCACTTCCGGCGTGTCAATGTCTGCAAGCAGCTCGCCCTTCTGAACCCGGCTGCCAATGTCGTGATACCATTTTTTCAAGTAGCCGTTAGTGCGGGCGTAGATCGGAGCCTCGACAAAAGCTTCCATGGTTCCCGGTAGGACCAGATCCTCCTGGCCCGATTCCGGAGATGCGTGAATCACGCCCACGGTTTGAATCGCCAGCGTTTCCGTCTCTTCTGCCAGCGTGCGGTATTCCGAACGGCGCTGCAGCATCGTCAATGCACCCAGAACTACAAGAATCAGTGCTCCGCCCATCAGCACCTTGAAGAACCCGCCCCCTTTGCCGGTGGCCTGACTGTCGTCTTGAGACTTCATCTCAACTCCGTCTTCCTTAATCGCTTACCATCCCGCATCTGCCACGCATTCTCATCTGCTCAGGGTATTACGGGAGCGGTGCGGGTTTCCAGAGCCCTTCTGCGTTCCCGATGTCCGTGAATGATCGAGAAAACCGTGGGCACGAAGAACAGTGTGGCGAAAGTGGCGAAAATCAAGCCGCCAATCACGGCGCGGCCCAGCGGCGCATTTTGCTCACCACCCTCACCAAGGCCGATGGCCAGAGGAACCATGCCGATGATCATCGCCAGGGCCGTCATGATCACCGGGCGAATGCGCACGAATCCGGCTTCGAGCGCGGCCTGCTGCGCATTTTTTCCTTCCTGCAACTGTTCGCGCGCAAAAGAAACCACCAGGATGCTGTTGGACGTTGCCACACCCATGCACATGATCGCGCCGATCATCGAAGGCACATTCAGCGTCGTATGCGTAAAGAACAGCATCCAACAGATGCCGGCCAGAGCGCCCGGCAGGGCGGTGATAATGATGAACGGATCGAGCCAGGATTGGAAATTCACGACGATGAGCAAGTAAGCCAGAACGATGGCGCCAACCAGTCCAATCGCCAGGCCCTCGAAAGAATACTTCATGGTTTGCACTTGGCCGCGGATGGTGATGTGGCTGCCGCGGGGCAAATCCTTCTCGATATTGTGTACGCGAGCCGCGATTTCGTCGGAAACCGCGCCCAAATCACGGCCGTCCACCGAGGCATAAACGTTGATGAGCGGCTGGATGTTGTAGTGGGATACCACCGCGGGCCGCATGGCCGCGGACATATTCACCAGGTTGCCCAGAATCTGAGGAGTTGTATCGGGCACGTTGCTGGTGACCGGCGTGTTGGCCAGCGCCTGGATCGAATCAATCCTGTATTGCGGAGTTTGCACGGCCACTTGATAGGTGGCGCCGTTTTTGGGGTCCAGCCAGAGGACCGGGGCTGTCTGGAAGCTGGAACTTAGGGAGACCAGCAGGTTCTGCGCGATATCCCGTGCCTGCAAACCCACCGACTGAGCGCGCGCGCGGTCGATCTCCATGCGGATGGTGGGATCGTCGAAGGACTGCTGCACGTGGACGTCGACGGCGCCGGGAACGTGCTGGATCTGGGACGCGAGCCTTTCGGCAATTTGATAATTGCCGGGCTGATTTTGTCCCATAACTTCTATATCGATGGGTGCGGGCATGCCGAAATTCAGGATCTGAGAAACAATGTCGGGCGGCTGGAAGAAAAATTGCGTCGCCGGGAATCGCCGTGGCAGCATCTCGCGGAGTTCTTTGATGTAAGTAGCGGTGGAATTTCCCCGCTCTTTTTTCAACTGCACGAGAATCTCCGCGTCGGAGGTGCCGATGGTGCCGGCGTTGCTGTAGGTCATGTTGATACTGCTGTAGGGAAGGCCGATATTGTCAAGGACGGTGACCAAATCCCTCTTAGGGATAACTTCCTGAATCGTGCTTTCCACCTGGTCCGCCAGCCGCGCGGTTTCTTCGATGCGCAGCCCGGAGCGGGCGCGCATGTGCAGGCGAATCTGGCCGGCGTCCACGGTGGGAAAATAATCGCGGCCGACCACGAAAACCAGCCCGCCGGAAAGGACGCAGAAGCCGAGAAAGCATGGGATAAATAGCCAGGGGTGATGCAAGGCAGTCATCAATGCGCGGCGGTAACCTTCGCGAAATGCTTCAAACCGCCGCTCGAATCCCTGCTGATAGCGGCGAAAAAATCCCATGTTTTCGCCGATGTGTTCCTCAGTGTGGTATTCGTCTTCGGAACTCAGGAGATACATGGCCAAGGTTGGCACAATGGTGCGCGACCAGAAATACGAGGCGAGCATGGCGAAGATCACGGCTTCGGCGAGAGGCACGAAGAGAAATTTTGCGACGCCGGACAAGAAGAACATGGGAATGAACACAATGCAAATGCAGATCGTGGAAACGAAGGCCGGGACGGCAATTTGCTGAGCGCCATCGAGGATTGCCTGCATGGTCTCTTTGCCCATGGCCAGGTTGCGGTTAATGTTTTCAATTTCAACGGTGGCGTCGTCGACAAGGATACCGACGGCGAGCGCGAGCCCACCCAGCGTCATGATGTTGATGGTCTCTCCCAGGGCGCTGAGTGCGATGACACTCACCAGAATGGACAAGGGAATGGAAATGGCGATGATCAAGGTGCTCTTCCAGTTGCCGAGGAACAGCAAAATCATGACCGCGGTCAGGCAAGCGGCGATGAGGGCTTCACGGATTACGCCTTGGATGGCAGCGCGCACAAAGAGCGACTGATCGAAAAACGTGGTGAGGTG
>QHYN01000220.1 GCA_003224145.1 Acidobacteriota bacterium | reverse complement strand
CTCCGCAATTTCCGGCCGAGAGGATGGTCAAGGTACAGCCAAGGCTTCTCAATCCCCTTGAAATTCAGAATCCATATTTGGCGATTACCGATTTTTCCTGCTTTGCGATGAGAGCGAGAGCGGCATGTTGCGCCGGGAGCTTGAGTGTCAATCGCGCTCCTGTGAGCGCATCGCGCAAGTCGACCAGCGTGTCATCCGCTTCCTCCGATTCCAGGATGTAAAGGACGGAATCCTGGAGTTCCGTGGAGTAAATCAGAACGCTGGGCGGGAGCGGTGATTGTAGTTCGAACATGGGCTTGATCTTGAGGGCCCCGAGAATGTAACCGTACAAAGCTGCTGCAGGCTCGAGCCCTTCCGCCAGCTCTGCGGAATAGGAAGACCAGAACACTTTCCCTTTGCCAGCGGAAGTCTCTTTCCAGGTCGAGCCGTCACTGAAACGAAGGGCTTCGAGCGCAAATTGTTTTTGCTGATCGAACGAGAGGGGAACAACCTTGCCGGGCAGATGAATTCCCGCGCCGCGATAGCTTTGCGGCTCGGTGCGAGCGCTTAATCCAAGGTCCTGAGCCCGGTCGCGAAATTGCCAGTGCTCGTCGCGCGAAACGGGACCAGTGATCAGCAGACTGCCACCAGCTTTTACATAAGCGAGGAGGCTTTGCCAGGTGTTCTCGTTCAAGGACTGAGGAGAAGGAAGAATGACGAGCTGGGGGGAGCCTAGCCTGGCAATCTGGTTTTCGGCAATGACGAAAGGAGAGATGTGCAGGCCGTAGGCGAGAGCGCGAACGGCCTTGTGTTGCCCTTCAAGTTGCAAGTCGCCGAGAACCGAGAATTGGGCAGCTTGCGATGTGACAATCGCAACGGAGGGCTGCTTCGGATTTTGCAAATGGTTCTGGAAAGACTTTGCGAAACGAGCGAAATCGCGCATCACGGTCGCTTCGGGCTTTTCCGTGCTGTCCGCGCGCAACGCGCCAATGGGCGCCTCGTTGGCCTCCGTCATATAGCAATTGGTGTTCCAGAGCCATTCAATGGCACCGGAGCCCTGCGCGAACGAGAGCGCGACTTTGCGTTCAAACAGGGACGCTTCCTGCTCGGGAGTGAGACGCGCGGATTCGTCCAGATTGATTTCGCGCTGCAGCCCGGTCTCCTGAATCAGCATGGCGACGCCCGGCTGCTTGGCGGTAAGAGAATCCCATAGCAGCGAATCGTTTCCCCACCAGGAATGGTTAGTGGTGAAATCGACGGTTGGCGCATAGAAAGCCGGTGAGAGGCGGTCCGCGACGCCGCCTTCATCCTGGCCCACCGTGATGAGTTGTTCGGAGCCTGTTTCACGAATTTTGTCGCGCAGGGCGCGGACCCAGGCGAGAAAAGTTTCCTGCGCGAAAAGATAATAATCGTAAACGCGGAGCGAGTTGTGGCCGACATACATGCCGCGCGAACTGAATTCGATTTCCTGAGGAAGGGAAATGGTCCCCGCGATGGAACTTGGTGGGACGTTCCACGCGGCAGCCAGCGCTGCACGGTCGGGATAGCGCTTTGCCAGCCATTGATTCCACGCGGCTAGCTCGATGGGATCGCCGTTCGGGCGCGTCATCCACATGTGCTGCGAAATGCTGGGCTCGTTGATGAGGTCCCACGCCAAAAATGGAACATCGTGAAAGCGCGCAACGACCGTGGAAACCAGCGTTTGCTGCTTGCGAAGGGCCTGAGGATCCAGATAGGAATTCACGCCGCCGAGGACTTCGGGAAGGAAGGCGAAGAAATTGAATTGCACGGGGAGACTGTGTTTTCGCGCGGTCATCAGATAGGCCTCGAGCGTGCGTAGAGTACGCTCGTAGGGCTGGCCGTTCTCGTCGCAGAATTTGTCCCAGCCGGTCCACCAACCGGTGCGCAGCATGTTGAGGCCAACGGCCTGGATCTGGGCCATGTCGCGGTCCCAGACATAAGCGTTGGGGTGATCGAAGTAGAGGCGCTGGACTTCGCTGGACATGTAGGTGGTGCCGACGACGGCGAGCGGATGACCGTCGATCTCGAAGAAATCATGATTGACCGTCAGATGCGGACCAGAGCGCAAGAACTCCATGTCGCGAATCCAGAAGCCGGAGCGGTAAGTGGCGCGGACTTTGCCGCTATCCAGGAGCTCGGCTTCGATGACGTGAAAGCCTTTTTCTTTGGGCGCCGGAAACAATATGGTTTGCGGCACAGACGAGTTTACGGTTTGCACTTGTCGCTGCGAGGGGTGAGCCTCGGGAGATTCACTGATGCGAACGGTGAGGGGCGCGGACGGCTTTTCGGCAGCGTGCCACAGAACTTCTAGTTCCACGGGTTCACCGGGAAGATAAAGAGGAAGCGTGGGGCGGGCGGTGAATTCTTCGGAACCGTGGCGGGCGCGCTCGGCAAGCGTGCGAATCAGGGTGACGGCGTCGCCGCTGGCGAGAAATTGTGAGTCGAGTTCTGCGGGCAGAAAAATCCAGCGGCCGCCATCGAAGCCATTACGCAGGTGATCGATTTCCATCGCTGGAGCGGCCAGCTTGCGGCCATCTTTCACGCCCCAGGCTAGTGGGTCGAGCCGCGCGTCAATCGAGCCAGCCGAGCCGCCACGATTATAGAGGTCCACGGCACTAAGCCGGATGATGGGACTGGAGGCGTGTTGCCAGGAAAAGCGCGGCAGAGAAAGTAGGACGTCGGGATTGTCATGGAATTCCAAACCCGCAGAGCCGGGCGTGGTTTGGAATTGATCGATGGAAAGTTGCCGGATGAAACGAACGCTGTAATCGCGGAGATGCCAGCCGGAAGAATCACGATACGCGGCCCGCGTAAACGGGCGGCCACCGAGTGCCAATAAGTTTCCACCTCGCTGGAGAAACGCTTGAATCGCTGACCAACTCTCTTCGGGAAAAGCGGAACCGTAGGGCAGCACGAGCAGACGAGCAGTGGAATCGGCCAAGAGCGATTCCAGTTGTTCTACGGAGACGAAGCGTGCACCCGGAAGAGCCCGTTCCAGTTGCTCCTTTGGGAATGCGGCGGAGTCGGCTGCGGGCAGACCGGCCTCGTGGAGGACAATGACCGTTGAGGAGTCTTGCGCGGGGAGAGGCGCCGCGTGGAAGAAGAAAGTTGCGGAACAGAAGGCCAAAGCCAGGAACTTAGCCGTGTTCATTGTCTGCTCAACACCTATAAAATATCGATTCTGCAAAACCTTATACCACTCCTAAGGCAGCGCGTACATTTCACAAGAGGTTTTTTATCCGCGACAATTATGTCATTATCCTGCGCGGTTCAAGAGCGATGGTCGCGCTTCCAGCGCGGCTGCAAACAAAGACCCGCGAGCTTCGGCGGATCCTGCAACAAAATGGACGTGACCTTCGATGGAAAACGTATCGGTTGGAAGTCCAACAGTAACGAGCAGCACGACGGTGAACTATAGCGGTCCGCTGGCGATTCTCACCACGCTTTTCTTCATGTGGGGTTCGCTCACGTCGTTAAACGACGTGCTGATCCCGTACGTGCAGCATGTTTTCAAAATCGAACTGGCAGCGAGCATGCTGATCCAAACGGCGTTTTTTTCCGCCTATTTCGTCTTTTCGATTCCGGCGGCGAAGATCATTGATTGGATCGGCTACAAGAGAGCCATCGTGGTCGGGTTATTCACCATGGTGATTGCCTGCCTGGGCTTCTTTCCAGCGGCAAAGATTCCGTCGTTCCCATTCTTTTTGGTTGCTCTAATTCTTTTGGCCACTGGGATCACGATCCTGCAGGTGGCGGCGAATCCTTACGTCGCGGTGCTGGGAAAGCCGCAGACGGCATCCAGCCGCTTGAATCTTACCCAGGCTTTCAATTCTCTCGGCACCACCATCTTTCCCTGGATCGGCGCCCACTTGATTCTCCGAACAACTGCTGTGGCGATGGGCCAGAGCGCCTCGCAGGCAGCGGACGCGGTGATACGGCTTTATGTCTATTTTTTCGCCACGGCACTGACGCTGCTCGCCATCGGAATCGGACTTTCCAAACTTCCCAAGATGGAATCCGCCGGGCACCACATCGGCGAGAAGATTAGCGACTCCGTCTGGAGGCATCCGAATCTTGTCTTCGGCGCGATTGGAATTTTTGTGTATGTCGGTGGAGAAGTCGCGATTGGCAGCTCCATTGCAAATTATCTCGCGTTGGACAACATCGGAGGCTTTCTTTCGGCAGCCGCAATTCCAGACGCAGCCGCGCGGTACCGGGCGGCATTGGGTGAGGCCGCCAAGTACATTTCGCTGTATTGGATGGGAGCCATGATTGGCCGCTTCATCGGGTCAGCCCTGCTGCAAAAAATCAAGCCGGGAAAGCTGCTGGCCTTTGCCGCGATGATGGCAGGACTGTTGGTCACCACCTCGGTGTTGACTAGCGGGCACGTCGCGATGTGGTCCATTCTGTCAGTCGGATTGTTTAACTCCATTATGTTCCCTTGCATCTTCACCATGGGAATCGCGGAGTTGGGGCCGCTGACGGGTGACGGGTCGGGCATTCTGAATATGGCGATTGTAGGTGGGGCAGTGATTCCCTGGATTGTCGGTAAGACGGGCGACTTGATCAACCATCATTACTATCCGGGGATGATCCAGGGTGAGACCAGTTGGGGCCAGGGAATCCACTATGCACTGATTGCCGCAGCCTTTTGCTACCTTTACATTCTCTTCTTCGCGGTGAGTGGCTCGAAACCGAATAGCGAGCGCAATTCGAAGGCCTAGCAGATTGGCTCCCGTAAAATGGAGACGACCAGGTTGGAAGCAAGCGCGTGGGCAATCGGCGTGGATGTCGGCGGCACGAAAGTGGCGGCAGGTTTCGTCGATCCGCGGGGAGAAATTCATCAGCACACGCGCGTGGCGATGAACTCCCATGGCACGGCGGCCGAAGGGCTGGCCGCGGTGACGGCCGCGATTGACGAACTGCACCGACGTGATCATTGTTGGCGGCGGCGTTGCGGCCATGCTGAGTCCCTTTTTCGGGGAGATCCGCAAGCGCATGCCTGGTTGGTGCTTGAACAAACGCTGCCTGGAGATTCCGATTGTGACCGCGCGTTATGGCCCAGAAGCAGGAATTGCCGGCGGCGCAGCCCTCTGCACCATTCCTGCCGCTGATTAGTCTCCCGTCAGTTTCGCCGGTGCGCCGGGGTTTAAGTCTGCCCAGACGAGAACAGCCTTTGGTTTTTTTGAAAACGCAAAGAATCTATTTGAAATCCACTTTTTGAACCAATGGCAGGTTCTGCGACGAACCGCCCACCATAAACGCATAGCTGCCTGGCAAGAGCTTCCAACTGTTCGAAGCTTCGTCGTAAATCGATAGATACAAGGGTTTGACCGCCACACTCACTTCCTTGCTTTCACCGGCGTTCAAGTACACCTTGCTCCAGCCCACCAGACGCTTTGGCGGTTCGCCAGCGCTGGCCGGGAGCGAGGCGTATGCTTCGGCAATTTCCTCTCCGGCGCGGCTGCCGGTATTCTTCACAGCAAAACTGACGGTTGTTTCGCTACCCGGATTTACCTTCAGGCCGGAGTAGCTGAATGTCGTGTACGAAAGCCCGTAACCGAACGGAAAAAGTACCGGCTTGTTTTCCGCGTCGTACCATTTGTAGCCGACCTTCAACCCCTCGTCGTAGTGCACTTCAAAGGTGGGCTTGGCTTCGCCCGTCTTCATGACTGCGGAGCGGTCCTGCGCTTCCGGCGGCGGCATCACCAGGTGCGTATGCGGGAGGTCCGCTTCGCTGCGCGGAAAGGTCATCGGCAGCTTTGCATTCGGATTCACTTCCCCAAACAGAATGTTCGCAACCGCATCGGCGCCCTTGCTGCCTGCGTACCATGCCTCCAAAACGCCGCTCACTTGACTGAGCCATGGCATGGTTACTGCCGAACCCGTTTCGAGCACAACGATGGTTCGAGGATTGGCCGCGGCCACCTGTTCGATGAGCGCATCCTGATTATCCGGCAGGGAAAGACTGGGCAGATCAAAATCCTCACTCGTCCATTGATAGGCAAAAACAATCGCGACATCCGATTTCTTCGCCAGCGCTGCCGCCGTGGATCGGTCAACGCCGGAGTCATATTCCACGGTCACTCCCGGCGCCTTTGCGCTGATGGCTTTCAGCGGCGATGTTGGGAACCAAACATGTTCTTTCCATTTGGTAGCGGGGTGTCCGGGAGGATCCACCTGTGCGGAACCGCCGCCGGAAATCATGCTGGTGTTCGCGTTGGGTCCGATGACGGCAACGGAATGCAGTTTTGCGCGATCGAGGGGCAGTATCCCCTGGTCATTCTTCAGCAAAACGATGCTTTGCTCTGCGATACGGCGAGCGGTTTCGAACCCACCCTCCACATCCACCACACTCTTTCTTACCGGGTCATCAACAATGCCGCTTGCAAACTCCGAACGCAGAATGCGATGCACATGCTCGTCCAGTTCGGACATGGGAACTTTGCCCGACTCCACGGCCTGCTTCAACTTTTCGCCAAAAAAGTCATCCATCGGTTCCTCGTGATCCAGTCCGGCAGCGGAGGCCTTTACGGTGCTGTGTGTCCCACCCCAATCCGAAAGGACGAAGCCTTTGAAATTCCAATCCTTCTTCAGGACATCCGTCAGCAGGTACTTGTTTTCGCAAGCAAAGTCACCGTTGACCGCGTTGTAAGAACACATCACTCCGGCGGGATCGGCAATCTCAATCCCGATCTGGAAAGCCAGCAGGTCGCTCTCGCGCATGGCGCGCTTGCCGATGATCACGTTGACTTCGTTTCGTCCGCTTTCCTGATCGTTCAAGGCATAGTGTTTCATGTCGCCCATCACGTGCTGGGCCTGCTCGCATTTCATCCGGCTGCCCACCAGTGTTCCGGCCAGGATCGGATCTTCGCCCTGATATTCAAACGTCCGACCGTTGCGGGGTTCGCGCGTCAGGTTCACACCTCCGCCGAGCGTCATGTTGTAGCCTTGCGCGCGTAATTCACGCCCGATTAGCGCGCCGTAGGCACAGGCCGCTTGCACGTCCCAACTGGAAGCCGCGGCAAGATTGGAGGGCAACGCCGTGGAGTAGCGGCCGTTCTCCCCGCTGCTGCGTACCCCGTAGGCCGCGTCACTCATCTGGATCATCGGAATGCCCAGCCGCGGAACACCGAGGACAAAACCGGCGCCACCATTGCCGAGATAGGCATTGGGCCTCGGCGACCCCCAGCCGGGCATGCCGTTTCCGTGGACGAAGCCGATTTTTTCGTCGAGCGTCATCTCCTTCAGCACCAGATCCGCGCGGCGGTCAGGCGACAGTGTCTTATCCATCCACGGGCGATCCACAGGTTGGCTATCTGCCAGGGCACGCAAAGGGCATTGCTCCAGAACGGCTGATACCACAGCGAGGAATACGATTGCTGCAGAGGGTGCGAGAGTCCCGCGACAGAGTTTATTTATGTTCACAGTAGTCATCCTAGGTTCGTAAGTTTGCGGGCACCATAATATCCCGTTCGGGCCAAAACTGTGCCTCGCATGATTCCTGAGGAGCCTCTTGGAGACAAACCGAGACCCCGCAAATCGCTCTCAGAGTAAGCTAGAATTGGAGGCGGAGGAGTGAGTGAACGGATGAAACTGGCGAGGGAACTACCGAAGGAAGGTTTGAAGAGGGAGGTGGAACGGCATCTAACGAGGAAGGAAACGGGGCGCTGGGAGATTATCTACTTCAAGCTATACGTAGAGCATTCAGTTAAGCCCTTGCAGCGGACTGCACGGATTCCCACTTCATTTCCGCAGCCTTCAGCTTCGGATGGGAAACCAGAAGATGCCAGACCAGAGCTTGAAAGGATTCGGTGTGGGGTGTGATGGTGGAGGGGTTCACGACCGGGACTAGAATGCAAGCATCTGCAACCTGAGCAGTGTAACCTCCGTCGCGGCCGACAACACCGCAAATCGTCGCGCCAACCTCGCAAGCATATTCAAGGGCTCGCACGAGGTTGGCGCTAATGTTTTTTGCGGCGTCTCCGCCCCCGACGGAGAGCGCAAAAACCATGTCGGCATTGTTCAGGTGGCACCCACGCAGCCAATTCGCGTAACAAGACTCCCAGCCATCATCGTTGACGCGGGCGGTGAGCTCGGAGACGTTGTCGGAGGACGAGTAGGCTTCGATCTGCGCGATTTTGCGGAAGTCGCAGACAGCGTGTGAGGCGTGACCCGCTCCGCCGCCGACCCCAAGGAGGAACAGCCGGCCACCTCGCTCGCGGAGTTCAAGAAGCAGGTCCGCGGTTCGCTCGATGGCTGAGCGATCCAACAGACCCGCAATCTCGATTACTTCTTGAAGGTACTGTGCCACGTAGTTCATGCAAACCGTCTCCTCAAATCAAGGGGAAAATTAGACTATCGAGCTTCGGACCAAGAGGTCATGCTTGGGCAGAGAGGCACTTGTAGGAGGAAGTAATGGGCCTCGTTCCCCGCATTTCCGCTTGGATGAGAAGGGCAGCGTCCCAGAGACTCTCCGCTATGAGAGCCGCGTGGACATGCGGAGCCTCGGTGAACTGACAGACCTCACATTTCCAGCGGCCGATGAAGATAGTGCGGCAGCCGGCCCGCGCTCCAGCCAACAGGTCCGGTATGCCGTCTCCAACCATGTAGCATTCCAGGAGGGATACCCGCAGATCCTCAGCTGCTTGCTCGAGCAGGCCAATCTCCGGCTTGTGGCAACGGCAGCGCTGCCGGAGTTTGAGCACTTTTGCCTCCGGATGATGCAGGCAGTAATAGATCCGATCAATATGCCCACCGGCCGTGCGAATTCCAGAAAGCATTCTGCGATCGAACGTCTTCAACATTGCGGGCTTTAGGTGCCCCTTGGCGATGCCCGGCTGGTTCGACACAACGGCAACCTTCAAGCCCATATCGTTCAGCAGCCGGATCGCTTCTGGGACACCCGGAAGCAGCTTGAACTGCGAGGCCCTGAACGGCGAGTCGATCACCCCTGCATCCTCGTGATAGACGAGGGCGTTAATAACACCGTCGCGATCCAACAAAACGGCTTTCATATCCGGGGCACCTCAAATACGAGTTGGCTGTAACTTCCTTGGATTTTTCAAATGGTCGTTTGGGTCAAAACTGTAAACGGGTCCCAGAATCCCTAAAGACGGGCAAGTGGGCACAAGGGTGGAATAGAGAGCTAGGCTGAAACCTTTGCTGCGAAAGCGAATCCGTTTTCCTGACCATTCTGACGCTGGATGTGTGCCAGGCGTCCATCGCGGGAAACGACATCGAAGATGACCTTACTCCCTTCAAAATCGAAGCGGAAGTTCAGCTCCCTCAGCCCGGCGCCGCGCATGGCTTCGCGAAGCCGGGGCTTGTTCTCCTCGCAATACAGCGTTAAGAAGCCACCGCCGCCCGCGCCGGAGATCTTGCCGCCAATTGCACCATTGCGTTTGGCCAAATCATACCAAGCATCAATCTGAGGATTCGTCACGCCCGCAGCCAGATGCTTTTTTGCTTGCCAATGCGCGTCCAACAATTCACCAAACCGGCGGAGGGCGCCGGCAGCGACAGCGGTTTCGATCTCAAGCCCGATGTCCTTGATCTCCTGCAGGGCCGAAAGGACAGTCCGGTCATTGCGGTTTGCGCCGTGATTCTGCTTGCTGAGGATCGTGGTCGCATCGCGTGTATCGTGTGTATAAAACATCACCACGTTGTGCTCGAGGGCTTCCAACACTTCCCCATCGATCGCTACTCGCCTCACCTGCACACGACCGTCGCGGGCGATCTCGAGCGCCGTGAGTCCGCCATACGCGGCCATGTACTGGTCCTGCTTCCCGATTGGTTTCTTGAGAACTTCGAGCTCGATGCGGCAAGCTTCCTCAGCGAGTCGCTGGGGACCAGCGGGGCACTGCGTGAGCGCGTGCAAGGCGTTCAGCAACCCAACCAGATAGGCGCTGGATGAGCCGAGGCCGGTGCCGGCGGGAATATCGGCCAGCGAGACGATCTCGATTCCGCGAGTCACACCGAAATACCGCAGCGCTTCGCGGGCGAGGGTGTGCTCCACCTGATCGGTGTGGTCAACCAGCTCTGATTTGCTGTATTTCACGCGGATTTTATCGTCGACAATCGGTGTATTCACGTTCAGGTACATATACTTGTCGATGGCGACAGCCAAAATGTAGCCCCCATGCTCGCGATAGAAAGAAGGCAAGTCCGTTCCGCCACCGCCCAACGTGATACGGAATGGTGTTTGCGTAATGATCATGGCTTGCTTTTCCTCTTCAAGGCCGCAGCGAGAAATCGTCCCTACTTCGGGCCGGTTTCTCCGTCAACTCTTGATTTACCTGCGAAGGGAGTCTTGAACGGCAAAGAGTCCAAGAGCACGGAGAACACGAACTCGGAGCCATAACCGAGGTAGCGCCACCAGAGGCGTCGCGGTTCCTGGAGCAGTCGGAAGAGCCACTCGAGCCCGTTCTCACGCATCCAACGCGGGGCCTGGCGAGCCACCCCCGAATTGATGTCAAACGCCGCTCCGACACCCACCAACACAGGCGTGCGCAGGCAGTTCCGATGCTCGGACATCCAACGTTCCTGCTTGGGCGTGCTCAGACCCACCCAGACCACATCTGCAGCAGCAGCGTTAATCAAGGCCACGACTTTTTCGTCCTCCTCCGCGGTCAGCGGCCGGAAAGCTGGCGAGTAAGTACCGGCTACAGAGATTCCCGGGAAGCGTTGGGCCAGGATTTCTGCCAACTTCTTTGCTACGCCCGGCTTTCCTCCATAGAAAAAATGCCGATAGGCGTTGGCGGTGCTTCGCTTGCAAAAGGCCAGCATCAATTCCGGCCCGTACACCCGGCGCCTCAACGCATGCCCATAAGCGCGGCCCAACCAGACCAGCGGCATCCCGTCGGGCACGACCAGGTCTGCCGCGTTGAGAACATCTTTAAAGCCTGGGTTGTGCTGCGCCTCCATCACGCCGTGCATGCCCGTCACAGCAATGAAATGACAACCGTCACCCTCACAGATCCACTGCTCCATCGTCGTGATGACCTTCAGTATGTCCACGGCATCCACGCGCACTCCAAGCACGTGAAAACACGCTCTGGACTGCCGATTTGCCAGCGAGCCAGGGATCGCGTCTACAACAGTTGAGCCGGTGTGGCTATCCATGACGAGAGGAGGAGCTTTCGCGAAGCGGCGATGCCAACCAAGACGGGCATCACGAGATGCTAGACGGCTCGCTTCAGCTTGAGCTTCAAGACTCTTTCTCCGATGTAGCTGATTGAGCGCTCGAGGCCCTCGCGGATGCTGATCCTGGGCTTCCACCCAAGCGCCTTTGCTTCGCTCGTATCCGCAAGAGTGATCTGAGCCTCCCCGGGCAGATCCGGTTCGTAAGTGGGTCGGAGCCCCGTCTTGAGTATCCCTTCGATGAGCGCATAGACTTCGTTGATGGAGTAATTCGTTCCCGTTCCGGCGTTGAAGATCTTCCCGTTTGATCGCGGGTCTTCGAGGACGAGCAAGTGGAGGTCGTTGACGTCGTCCACATAAATGAAGTCCCGCCGCTTTTCCCCGGTTCCGTAGATGATCGGCCGTTCCCCCTGCAGCATGCGAATGATGAACGCGCTCATGACCGGGGGAACGACGCGCCGCCAGTCCTGCGCGGGACCATAGACGTTGAAGTAGCGCAGAAGCGTCACGTTCATCCCATAAAGCGCGCGGTAGCTTTCGCAGAGTGCTGCGCCGCCGTGCTTGCTGGCCGCATAGACGCCAATCGGGCGAATCTTGTCTTCCTTGGTGGGAAAGGAATCGATCCCTTCGTACTCCGCCGACGTATCGGCATAGATAAATTTGTGCACGCCCCCCTTGCGGGCCGCTTCGAGAACATTGACTGTTCCGAGCACGTTTACACTAGCTGCCTCGACGGGATGGTCCAGGCAATCGGTCAGGCAGCTTTTCGCCGCCAAGTGAAAGACAGCGTCCACTCCTTCAAATAGCGGATAAATGACCGGATCGCGTATATCTTTCCTGTGGAACTCGACGCGGTCAGCCACGTTTTCCTGCGTTCCGGCGCTCAGGTCGTCGATCCCGATCACCGAATAGCCACGGTCGAGCAGATGCTTCGTCAGGTTGCTGCCGACAAAGCCTGCAGCGCCGGTCACCAGCACGCGTTCTTTCATGTTTTGAGAACTCCTTCTGTAGTGAGATGGCCTGCCAAAAGACAACTGTTGAAAATCCATTGTGTTTCTGCTGGCGAGTGGGCGTTCCGCGTTCGACCGCCTGCGCTTGGGCCGGCTCGGGAGAAGAAAGGAGGGGATTCTAAAGCCGTCCTGCGCGTGTCGCCGCGAGCTCTTCCGATTCCTCGCGGGGAGGGCGGTTCGATCACGCCTGGCTGGCTACTTGGCTGCAGATGCTGACAAGTCTAGTCTCGATCGCACGCTGGTAGATGGCCATAAGGTGCAGGTAGTTCCGCTCCGCGGTGTACAGCGTTTCGTACGCCCTTCGGCCGTTCAAGCCGATTTGCCGCGCTGCGGATTCATTCTCGATGATCCAGCGTACTTTTTTCGCCAGCTCCGCCGGGTCTCCTGGTTCCGCAAGCAGCCCGGTCACTCCGTCCTCGATCACGTCCGCCAGGGTTCCGATGCGGCTCGCGAGTATCGGGATGCCGCAGGCGTAAGCCTCCAGAATGACGTGGGGAAATCCCTCGTACCACGCGGAGGGCAGAACGACCAACGCAGCCTTTTTCAGGTATTCCATTGTTTCCGCTTGGCTGCGCTGACCCAGCACCTCGATGCCACCTCGCGAAACGCCTGCCGCTCGTTCCAGTTCCTCCCGGAGCGGCCCGTCCCCGATGAGGCGCAGCCGTGGCGGGCTCTTCATCTGCTTCCAGGCCGCCACCAGAACTCGCAAACCTTTTTCCTCCGTCAAGCGGCCGACATAAAGTGCCGAGCCGTCCGAGGCCTCTCGCAGTCCCGCGTCAGGCTCGTGAAAATTGGGCTTGACCACGATCTTGTCCGCAGGCAACCCGCCTTCGATCAGTTTTCGCCGCATGAACTCGGTGGGAACCAGATAGGCGTCGATCATTTGTGACCACGTCGCGCGCCGCCGATGCCGGTAAAGCATCCCGGCCACCGCAGCCGTCTGCACGCGCGAGTTTCGGTAGCATCCATAGCGCACGCTGCGCCAGAGCGAATGGTCGATACATTCCTCACAAATTCGCCCTTTGCGGAGCAGGCTACCCGCCGGGCAAACCAGCCGGTAGTTGTAAAGCGTCTGCACGATGGGCACGCCTTCATCCCGGCAGGCGTAATAGACCGACGGCGTCACCAGCGCCAGTGTGTTGTACACGTGCGCCACGTCCGGCCGCTCGCGTCGAAGTAACGAGCGGACTTCCCGAAAGGATTGCCGCGACCAGCCCGCCTGCCACAGCAGCGCGCCCTTCTGCCACCAAGAGAAGTCCCGGATCTCGCTGTTGTCGCGTTTGTAGAGGACCACCGCGTGGCCGTGCGCTTCCATCAACTGCGGTTCGCTCTCCACCCAGTGGTTCTCCCCGCCCGGCTGCTGGTAGAGGTTGTAGATGTACAGGATTTTCATTCGTCTGGCAGTCGACGCTTCAACACGCTGTGGCCATTCG
The DNA here is from genome assembly GCA_003224145.1 of Acidobacteriota bacterium. Lineage (GTDB taxonomy): Bacteria > Acidobacteriota > Terriglobia > Acidiferrales > UBA7541 > Acidiferrum. Next base: position 25,386 of record QHYN01000220.1, on the reverse strand, counting down.
CGTTCGGCGCCAGCACGAATAGCATGGTCTTTTTCATCTGCTTCGGAATGACCGGGCTAAAGATCATCATCAACTTGCCGAATAGCCGATATACGAATGAAGGATCATCCGAGCGGTAGTCGTCTATCAGTTCGAAATACACCACTTTGAACCCGAATCTCTCAGCGAGCTCGATCATTGTCCGCGGGCAGAACCAGCAGGCGTGCTGTGGGTTCTGGCACGTCCGCGGAAACTTGAGAATCGCGTAAAGCAGGTACGCCAAAGAGAACGGGTTCGGTGTAGTAAGTACAAGCCTTCCCTGGTCGCCCAAGTGTCGGCGCGCTTGCTGCAGAAACAGGCCTGGGTTTGAAAGATGCTCAATTAGCTCCCCAGCGACGATCGTGTCGAATTTCTGCGAGAGGTCAAAGGATTCAGCACTCTCCACATACACGTCACCCAAGCCGTGCTTTCTCAGAGTCTCGACATTCTCAGCAGAGATATCGACTCCGGTCACCGAAGGAAAGTTCTCTCGCAAGCGACCGTGCAACCAATAGGGCGAACCGATTTCTACGACGTGCCCCGTGCACCCTATGTCCAGGACCTTTGGGCCTTTGACCCACCTGAGCGTTGCGTCAGTCCTCAAAGCAAACCTCTCGACCCCCTTTTCACTGCCCCTACGTCACCTTGCCCTAGGGGGGACCACCATCTCGGTTCCCCAGGATGTCAGAGTCGGGCAGCTCAGCCGCCACGTTTCCCCGAAAGAGCAAAGTGCAGGGCCTCCACGACTTGGTCTGCCGCAAGCTCGGGGGTGACCGTCTCGACGCTTCTCCGAGCCGCGGCACGCATCGCCGCCAACCGCTCGCGAGGGGTCGATAGAGCCCGGTCAATTGCCTCGTACGTATCGTCTGGCTTCTCCGGGTTAAACCTCCACCCAGTCTCCCCATCGTGCACTAGCTCTACGACCGCTTGGCTGTGCTCACTCCCCAGCACCGGCACGCCCGAGGCAAGGGCCTCGTTCACGACAAGGCCCCACTCATCGGCCAGAGTTGGGAATGCCAGTATGCCCGCCTGCCCGTAGAAGCGGGGCAACTCGTCGTACGGCACACCCGGCCAGAGGCGGAGGCTCAGGTTAGGCGAAGTGGGGTAATGTTCAAGAGCCATTCGCTCGGGCCCTTCACCAAGGAGCCAGAATTGCACGCATCGATCACGGTGTGCTGTCGCCCAGCGAGAGAGCACATCGAGGAACGGCAGCAGTCCCTTGCGCTGTATGAACTGGCCTGGGAAGAACAACCGGCCCGCACCCTCCTCATCGCGGCTCAGCGGCAAATCGAGGAAAGGTCGCATGTCTGTAGTGCGCGGCATGACAAAAATTGCTTTCCGGCCCACCCCGAACCGTTCCAGGTACCTCACCGAGCCTGAGCCGATCGTGATGATCGCATCTGCGCGCCGCAGCAGAAACCTGCGCAGAAGCCTGCGAAGAACCCCACGGCCGGCCTCTGTTCTCTCGGAGAGCCCCACGACAATAACCACCCTTGCCGAGGGCCTCAACCGCGCATACCCAATAGCCTGAAGCGTCGCCGCCCCAAGTTCCGCGGCGATGATGACGTCGGGTCGAATCCGACGGAGCTGGCAGACGGCGTTATACGGAATCAGCCTCTCGTCCGGGTCGGCAAATCCCGACGGATGTCTGTGCACCACCCTCACTACAAGCGCGTTCAACACCGTGACCCTTAACTTCCCGAAATCCTTCCGCCAGGGAAGGCGCCGATTGGGCCACTCCGCTACAAAGACGCGCAGATACTCGACACGCTCCTGGAGGGCCTCCAGCCACGGTCGCTCGTAAGGGGCCAGCATCCTACCACCCAGCAGTGCTACGCGCGCAGCGAGAACGCGACTGGAGGAACCAGCCGCGACCACTCTCCCCTGTGGCGATGCGGCTGGCGTCATTCCGCAACCGACCGTTTCTGCGATGACTTCGCCAACGTCGCCCGCGCCCGCATCTTCGCTACCTGCGGGCCCGCCGAGAACCCGTATGTGAGGACGAGTAGCAACCCCATGCCCATCGTCTCGGCGGGGCTTGACAAAGGGTTGCCGTCGACAAGGAGGAGCAACATCGCGGGCAGCATCCCTACGACCGCCATCGCGGGAAGGGAACCCTCGCGCACCGCCAAGTGCCAGGAGCGGCCGGCAAGATGAAAAATTAGGGCCAACCCCAAGCCGAGGCCAATCAGCCCCCACTCGTAAAGCGCCCTCAGAAATTCGTCGTGAATCGTCCGGTTGGGGTCCATCCCAATCACATATTGCTCCTGGCCCCCAAAGGAAAGCGTTCCCCCACTAGCCGTCCCCGACCCGAAGACCAACGCCGGAAGGGCACGCCCGGAGACCTCAGACAGGGTGCTCTCGTACATGTCTAGCCGAAAGGCGACCGTGCCTATATCCTGGAGGGTCGCCACCGAATTCGACCCGAGTTGCATGAGCTCATTTAGCCTGCTTTCGGGCATCCCCCAGGCCATACCCGCACGAAAGCCCAAAAAAAGGAGCAAGAGTACGACGAACGGGGGAACCACAGCCGCAAACCGCACACCATATCTCGTCCCAATTGCCTTCTTCCTATGCAAAAGCCATACAAACAGCAGGGACGCGAGCCCAATCAGCGCGGTGCGGTCCCCGGCGAGGATGACACCGAGCACGCATGCTGCAAGGCTCACGCCATGCAGCCAAGGTCGGCCCGTCGAGAAGAGCAAAAGGGCAAGGATCGAACTGAGAAATATGGCGAATGACTCCGCGGCGGTGAAGGACGTGAACTGATGGGTCACGACTTGCTCGGGGCTGCCCAAGACGTAGGTCTGAATGCACGCGAGGCCCAAGCTGCACCACAGCGCCGCAATCAGCAAGCCCTCGTCGAGAATCCTGCGTTCCCACGCCAGATGGAAAACCAGATACAAGATAAACCACCCCGCCAGGAACCCGATCATCTTCACACCCGACAGCTTGAATGGGCTCCATAGGGTCGAGACAGCAGCGTAGAGCGTCAGGGCTGCCCATGCCATGGCGGGGAACCCCAGCCGGAGCCTAGGCACTTTGAAGCCCGTCAGGCGCAGCAGGAGGACGGTCGGCAGCACCAGCGTTTGCACGCCGTTTTGCCATCCCACCGACGTGGCTGACAAAAACCCAGGTGTGATGACGTTCACGTTAGCCCCCAGGAGTAGACTCAGAAGAGCCCAGCGGGGGCGCAGAAAAAGGACCCCGAGCGCGAAAATCCAGAAAAGGGTCAGCGTAATCGGGTAGACCTCGCGGAGAGCGCCGGCCAACAGGTCGTTCGTCGTCATTGCCGCCCGACCCGCTCCCCGCAAGCCTCAGTGCACACCTGGCCTTGCGCTTCGCGCAACTCGCCGTAGAACTTTCGCCATCCGGCAATGAAGTGCGATGTGTCGTACCGCGCCACGTCCCGCTGGGCGTGCGCCCCCATCTCGCGTCGCGCTTGCGGCGACATTTCGAGAAGGCGGGAAAGCCCTCTGCAGACCCCCTCCACCGACCGCTCCACTAGAATCCCGTTCCCGCCGTGGATAAGGAACTCTTCCACGCCGTTCAACGGTGTAACAACCAAGGGCAGCGCTGCCGCCGCTGCCTCTAGCGCCACTAGGGGGAAGGCTTCGTAATGTGACGGGAACGCGAATCCGTCGGCGGCCCAAAGATACGGACGCACATCCCGCTGCATTCCGGTGAAGACCATTCGGCCGTGTAGCCCCATACGCTCTCCGCGCTGCCGGTATGTCTCTACGAGACCCGCTCGGCCTCCCACAATGACGAGTTTTGCGTGCCGATCCCGCAGCTGCGCCAGAGCCTGCATGAGAAGCGGCAGCCCTTTTCGCTCGTAGTGCCCAAGTGCAACGAATGCAAGTGCCACGTCTTCCGGCGCTAGACCGAGTTGCTCGCGTAGCCTTTTCCGGTCGAAATCGCATGGGCGGCGCATTTGCCCGGTATCTACCGGGTTCGGCAAGACATAAATCTTGTCGGCAACGAATGGATATTCCGCTCGCAGCTCTCTCGCCAAGCCGAGGGATGGAACAATGATGTGTTGGGCACGCCGGTAGACCGACGGCTCCGCCAAAGCGCGAAGCCAGTGGCTAAGCCAGCAGAAGACCCTCCGCAAACCGCGCGCCCCAGATTGTTTCCAGTGGCGAACCAAGTAGGTGCGGTTACAGAATTGTGCATAAGAGACGTCCCCGAAGCTCATGTCACTCCCCACGAGCTGTACGAGGTCGAATCGAGTACCCTGACGAAGCCGGTGCCACCAGTAATAAAGAGGCGCAAGGAAATGGAAAGCCAGGAAGACGAGGGCTCCGGGGCGCGTCGGCGCGGGAATCCGAACCCAGCGGATAAGCTCAGGGTTAGGATTCTCGAAACGAATTGAGAACACTGTGAAATCGTGTTCCCTTTGCAATGCTTCAAGCATGTACAAATGACAGCGCCCGATTGCGTTCGTTGGGGCGACTGCGTAGTCGAAAATCGCTATCCTCATGAGGGCAGCACCCTTCGGCCCGTATCCCGCAACCACCCAGCATGGCACCCGAGCGCAGCACTAGAGATCTGCCGGTTGAACACCCTATTCGCTGGGGGCTGTTCGGAGGCCCTTTCGGAGGGCCGTAAGCCTGTCAAGATTCGGGAATCCCTCTTCCCCTCGTCGCAATTCCCTGCAGAACTGAATCCAGCCGTAGTTGGAGTCGTCTGAGACTAGGACGCCCCCAGGCCGAATCCGAGGCCAAACGAGCGAGTACTCCCAAAGCATGTGTTCGGGCGCATGAAGGTCGTCGTGGAAAAAGATGTCAACATAGGGGATCTCCCGCAGTAGCTCCGCGAGGGCCTTTCGAACGTCACGGAGAATCAAGCGATGTCGGCCTCCCAAGCCCGCTCGGATGCTCGCCGGAATCGCCCAGCCAACCCCCCGGTCCTGCCAGATGTACCGGGATCCGTCCGCGCATACGAGCGCGAGTTCCTCCGCGGGAGGCAGTTCGATTGAAAACAGGTGGCCATGGCCGTTATCAATCAGGCCCGCGCCGATATAAGATGTAGAAACCCCCGCAGCCACGCCCGTCTCAACCACATAATCGGGCTCAAGCGCCCGCACCAACCCGTAAAGCACCAAGCCATCTGCTGAGCTGACCCCGCCCTGACCGTCCGACGCCTGCTGGACGTCGTGGACTACCCGTTCCAACTCTGGCCGCCATTGCTCATAGCCCCTCAATGTGCGACTGGCCCGGACTCCGAGTCCCTGCAGGAATTTCTCAGGATCATTCTCTCGGAATCGAGATAGCACCCATTTGGCATAGCCATACTTGGCTGTGGCGCTCAGCGAGCGTCTGTAGCAGGGAGCGCCGCTTACTTCTCGCATAAAACTCAGGAGACCCATGTCCTTAACCTCAACGGGTTGGAACGCCCCCTTAGTATCTGTGAACGAGCGGGGGCATGGACCTGCGTCGCACGCTTGGTTGCCGCCAAACTAGGCCTCGAGTCCAGAACACCATTTCTGCCGCATCCGGAAAATGCTCCGTGACCGCTTCCTTGAGCGGGGTCATGCGTGCCGAACCCCCGTCTTCTCGACCCGACTGCCAAAGGCGGGCGAAATCAGTCTGCGCCGGAACGGCGTCTGCAGTTGAGCCCGCCGTCTTCTGCACCACACAATACACGCCGGCCATCTTTGCGCTGCAGGTCCGGCCCAACCGGCTGTCCATCCGCCCCCTTCCGTAATCGTAGATCGCCCACTCTCCGGTCCAGCTGTGGCACTCAAATAAGTACAGCGTCAGGATGGAATAATGGTTGGCGCTATAGTAGTCGTCGAACAAGGTTGGTGAGATAGAATAGAACCCGTGATCTATCGTGTTGGAAGACGGGGCGATGTGAATCGCGCGACCGCCCACCCTAAGCATCTTATGAACATTGGCCAGCGCGGCCCGCATGTCGAAGATGTGCTCCAGGGTGCCACCGTTGAAGATCATGTCAAAGCGCCCTTGCATGGCCGGAGTGACAGGCTGGTTCAAATCCGCCAGCAGCGTGGCGCCTTCGTAGGGACTCACGTCGCAGCTCTGCACCTCCCCAAAGCCCAGCAACTTGAAGAACACCTCATCGTCCAGCCTCCTACCCGTCGCCCCGTTGCCGTCGCGCATGCCGCCTAGCCGCTCACTAGGGATGCAGTGCAAGACGACGGGCGTCACTTCGGCCCAGGCACGAAGCTGCCTTTCGCTGAACAGGACCGTCTGCCGCCCAAGCTGAAGAACCGAGCCATCGAAAGGCCGCTGGCGGTGCTCCTCAAGAAGTAGTCGCGCCGTTCCTCGGTCAATCGCCATTGCGCGCCATTCCTCGGCAATCCCACGGCCGCGCGCGGTAAGAAAGGAAAAAGACAGCGGCGTATGCGGCAAAGCCCAGCACCGTGCTCGCCGCCGCGCCCCCAATGCCCCACCAACGAATGAAGAGCACAGCGGAGACGACCGCCACTGGCGCGGACACACTGTTGGCCAGTAAATCAAACTGCGGCCTCTGCGAAGCCCGCAGCGCCATCGAGTAGCCCGTCGCGAATCCGGTGCAAAGAGGCATGAGACCCAGCAGCGGGATCAGCCAGGCAAAGGAAGCGTATTTGCCGCCGAAGAGAATCCGCTCGATGGGGGACGCTGCCACGAACAGGGCGGCGGCATAAACTAGAGCGATCGCCGCGAGGGCAGCCGAGGTCAGGGTGGCCTTTCTCCGCAGATGAGCAATCCGTCCCAGGCCGAAATCGCGGGACATGCTCGGCATCACCAGCAAACCACTGGCTACCACCATCTGTGTCATCACCAGCGAGGGCATCTGCATGGCGCGCAGAACACCAGCCAAACCCAGCCCCAGCAGCCCGGCTGTCAGGAACGTTTGCGTCTGGCTGCATGCGGCGTACAAAGCCGTGCTGGCGACCAACCAGCGCCCGTACCCCCAATTCTCCCGGATCACCTCTCTCCACCCCAGCGAACCCTGTGGTTCGCTTCCGGGTCCGAAAATCCCGTGCTGATAGAGGAGCAGCGCAGAAGCCAGCGTGCTGGCTGCCGCCACCAAGAGAAAGGCCGTGAAAGGGTTGAGCATTCCACGTTGCCGGAGAGCCACAAGGCCGGCAACCATCGCGACGAAGTAGAAAACGCTTCCCATCACTGCGGAGAACGGGCTTTGGACTACATAGCACATCCTCCGGGCAAGCCAAAGAAGCAGCAGGAATGGTAAGGCGATCCCGCTCCCCATGAGCGCCCCGGTTAGGGGCGTCCGCAATCCGTAGGCCTTCAGCGCCACTGCCGATAGCAGGATGAGCCCCGAGAGTGTGCCCGCTAGCACTGCGTGAACCTTCAACTGAGACTGGAAATAGTCACGCAAGCGGTCTGCATAACTTGCCGGGCCGAACACGGACATGGGCTCGAGCAGCAGCACGTTGTGAAAGCCGGAGGCGAAAAGAAACACCGCGAAAGCTACAGCAAATGCGCCGTAGGTCTCAGCGGGCAACCAGCGCGCGAGGAGAAGATTGAGAATGAACCCGCTGCCCGAGATGAGCCCCTGGTCCACGAGCGACAAGGCCGAGAGCCGCCCCCAAACCAGGACCTTCGCCCGCGTCCATAGCAATTCCGTGGCTCTACCCGCTACCGCCATTCCCTATCCTTCGCTTCGGCCATCCCTAGCCATGCACGGCTGCGGCTGCCTGAACATGCGCGATCTGCGCCTGTGCCTTGCGCGCATCTTCATTGAATTGCCGGACGGTATCCCGCGTGTATTTGTGGTCCACCATTTTGGGTAAGAACTGCGGCGGGATCGTCACGATGTGTGCTCCCGCCAGAGCTGCCTGCTGAATATCGATGACTGCGCGGATGCTGCCCACAATGATCTTCGCTGCGTAACTCCACTGATCGAGCCACTGACGCACGTTTCGGATCACCACCGCCGCGTCGTTTCCTTCGTCCGCGATGCGGCCCGCGAAGATGCTGACGTAGGCAGCGCCTGCCTTGACTGCGAGAATGGCCTGGTTGAAAGAGAGAATGGCCGTCGTGTTGACCGCAATGCCCTCGCCGCTTAAGCCGTGGATGACGCCCAGGCAGGATTCTCCGCGCTCATTCACGATCGGAATCTTGACCACGACGTTTTCAGCCCACCCTGCGAACGTCCGGCCCTGTTCTAGCATCTCGCGAGGATTGTTGCTGGTAACCTCAACGCTGAGAGGACGGGAGCCGAGCAAGCGGCAGAGCCGCCTGGCCCCAGCCTCGCAATCATAGACACTATCTTTGAGCATGATGCTGGGGTTGGTTGTGACGCCGTCGACGACACCTTGCGTCAACCAGTTTTCGATTTCGTCATACTTGGCGGAATCTAAGAAGATCTGCATTGCCACCTCCGATCGCGATAGCTGTTTCTGCTCGCTGCCGATAGCCACCGACAGACTCCGCAGATTGCGCTGCCAGGGAACCGTTCATGCGCTTTCCTCCGGCCTCTTCCTTCCGAGGTAGAAGAAGCGGCGCGCGAGACTCGCGCTGCGGGAGAGAATCCCGTCCAGCCGCGCGACCAGCCAGCCGCATCCCTGCGGCACCGGCTGTGCTCCGGTCACCCACAGCGTTTCGAAACCGTGTCTCTCCATGAGCTCCCAGAATGCCGTTGTCGTTGCGGTGTGAATGTGGCCCACCGGCGAAGGCTTCCGCGCGCGGTAGTGCGGGTGCACGCCCACCACGAATTTCTGCGAAACTTCCACGTCTCGCGGCTGATACCCGAGGAGCAAGGCGATCCGATTCTGCCAGCCTGCGAGATTGGGCAAAGAGACCATGGCGTAACCACCCGACCTTAAGACGCGCTGCATTTCTTGGATCACGACGTCAAAATCCGCAAAGTAGTCGAGCATCCCGAATGACGTCACGAGATCGAACGCCCCATCCGAGTGCGGCAGCGGCTCCGCTGCCAAGTCCGCCAGTTCGGCCGCCACGCCTTTCGCACGTGCCTCTGCCAGTACGCTCAAGTCTCTATCTAAACCGTGAATGTCATTCACTCCGAGACGCATGCCGACGAATCGTGCGATCCCGCCAAAGCCGCAGCCGATGTCCAGCATCCGTTGAATTCCCGCATGGCGCAGTGGCTCAAGCGCGAGTTTCAGGTCGCGGAGCATGTGCGCGGTCGTGCTCCGGGAAAAATCAGATGCCGTGATCCACGTCTCCTCCTTGGCGGCCGGCCCAAGCCCTGCCGCAATCGTCAGGACACTCTGGTTCTCGCCCACAGACTCACCTCCCCGATGCCCGGAGCACTTCCGGCAGCGTCTTCAGCAGGATTCTCAGGTCCAGCCACAGGCTCCAGTTCTCGATGTATTCCAGATCCAGCGCCATGCTTGTTTCGAAGGATGGGTCGCGCCGCGCCGTCACCTGCCACAACCCGGTAATCCCCGGCTTGACGTCCAGCCGCCGCAGGTTCTCGACCGTGTACCGCTCGTAATCGTCCAGCGGATGCGGCCGCGGTCCCACCAGGCTCATTTCGCCTCGCAGGACGTTCCACAACTGCGGCAGTTCATCTAGGCTGAGCTTGCGCAGCCATCGTCCGCAGCGCGTTACCCGCGGATCGTCCTCCATCTTGAAAAACGGCCCGTCGCGTTCGTTCGTTTCCCGCAGCGGCCCCTTTTGCGCGTCGGCGTCTGCGATCATCGTGCGCAGTTTGAAGCAGCGGAATTTGTTGCCCTTTCGCCCCACGCGCTGCGCCGCGTAGATCGCCGGCCCCGGGGAATTGATCCGGATCAGAAGCGCTAGGACCGCCAGCAGCGGCGCAGTGACGAACAATCCGGCTCCGGCGATGACCACATCGAGCATGCGCTTCACTGCCAGCCCCATCCTGGGGATCGGTTCGCCGTGCAGCTCCATCACCGGAAAGCCGCCCATCATGTGCACCGAAGTGCGCCAGCCCAGCCCGTCGTAGAGTTCGGGAATCACTTTTAATCCCAGGCGCAAACGCCGCGCCTCCCCTACCAGTTTCTTCACCAGTTCGCGCTCTGACGGCACGGTGATGAACAGCTCATCTGCGAAGTGCGCCAGCGCGACGCGGCGCAAATCGTTGAATGTGCCGAGAATCTGCTGGTCTGCGGATAACCGCGCGTCAAGAAAACCGCACACCGCGTAACCGAGCTGGCGGTTTTCTTCGAACCACCGCGCCAGTGCGCGCCCGGTTCTTCCGGCGCCCACGATCAGTGCACGGCGCACCCCGACGCCCTCCATTGTTCGCCGCACAACCATCCGCCTCTTGAAATAGCGCCACCCCGACAGACTCGCCACGTTCATCACGCCCGCTGACACCACCACCAACCGCGAGACCTCCTTGGTCCCGGAAGTGAAAATAAACAGCACCAACAGCCCGGTGGCCAGACTTACCGCCTTGGCTACCATCCAGCTTTCGTCCAGGAATCGTCTCTCGCGCAATGTGCGGTAAAGGTCCTGGCTCGCGCAGCCCAGAACGACCAGTGCCGCGTAAACCAGAAAAAAACCGATGTACGGGTGAGCTTTCACTTGCCCAAACAAGCTGCCGCGCGGGCCGAAGGGGTGCCCGACTCCGAAGCGTACCCAATACGCCAGCGCACCGATGAAACACACCGTCGCCGCATCGATCACTCCGTAGGCCACGCGCACTGGAAGGCCGCGGGGCCGCAGCTTGCTGCCCGCCACTTCATACGACAGCGCTTCCGCCCCCGTCGGTGCGTCCGCCGTGAGTTCCTCCGGCGGAGCCCAATCGAGCTCTGACCGCGCAAGAGAGCGCTGAGTGCCTGTGGCGTTCATTGTCAGTTCTGAAATCTCCGTCGCATAAGGCCTTAGTCGGCCGGAGCCGCCAAAGCCGCGCCGCTCGCTCTGCTTTCTCTTGCGGGCGTTTTCCGTTCTGTCAGCAGCGAATCGAGCGCCGCGGCCACCTTCGTGCGATTCTTTGTCGCGAAGTACCACTCGATCGTCGCGCGCAACCCATCTATAAATCTCACTTTCGGTTCCCAGCCCAGCAGCCGCTTAGCCAGTGAGTTGTCCGCGACGCGGTTCATCGGTCCGGTGGGCATTTCCGGATGCAGCTCGATCGATGCGCGGTGACCCGTATAGCGGAGCACTTCGACCGCTGCATCGATCACCCGCGTGCGCTCCATCGTCCCGAGATTCACAGCCGTACCGTCCTCGATCACCTCCGCCGCGCGGATCGTTCCCGAAACGATATCGTCTACGTGCGTCCAGTTGCGAATCTGCTCTCCGTTGCCCCAGACCACGTAGGGGCTCTGTCTTACAAAGGCCCGCGCAATCATCGCAATCACTGCGTGGTTTTCGTGTCCGCGTGGACCGTATACCGTGAAGTAGCGGCAGGATGCTGTCTTGACCCCGTAATCCCGGTGGTAGGCCTGCAGGGTCATTTCTGCCATCAACTTTGCCCAGCCGTAGAGGTTGTCCGCGTCATAAGGCGGACCCGCCTTGTCCTCGGTGAGGTAGAGAATTTCGTTCGGGTCTGTCTGGATGTAGTTCGGATACACGCACCCGGAAGAGGCGAACACGATCTTTCCGATGTTTTCTTGCACACAGGCGCGAAACACCAGTCCGTCGAGCGCAAAATTTGCCGCGCAGGCGGCCTGGTGCAGGTCCACGTAGCCACGCCCGCCGTGATCCGCCGCGAGATGAAACACCACGTCCATCCCACCCACGGCGCTTCGTGCCACGCCGTCGCCAAAGAGGTCCGCCTCATGGAACTCGACAGCTCCGTGCTTCAGCGCTTCCGCGAGGCTTTCCGTTTTGCCGCTGCTCAGATTGTCCACGACGCGCACCTGCGCGCCGCGCTCCACCAAGGCGTCCACCAGCGCCGATCCGATGAACGACGCTCCTCCGGTGACTAAGACACGGGAATGTCTCCAGTTCATAGTGCTACTCCTTTCTTCGCTGTCAATGCGGTCAGAAAATGGAAAAGGTAAAAAGCCTAGTCCCGGCCGGACCTACACGAGTGGCTCGAGGCAGGACGAGTCGATCTGCACGTGAATCGACCGCTGGATCAGGTCCACGGACAGGACAACGCGCTGGTTGCCTTTCCGCCGCACGAGGATGCCTTCATGGCCAGCGAGTGGCCCGTCCGTGATCCGCACGCCGCAGCCTACCCGCAAATACGGATGGGGTTCCGCGCGCATTCCCTCGGCGAGCGCCCAGCGCAGGCCTTCGACTTCTTCTTCGTCGAGTGCCGCTGGCGCGTCGCCGTAACCCACGAGCCGAACCACACTCGGAACCTGGAGAACTTTCAACCGGTCACGCAGGGCCAATCGCACAAAAACGTATCCGGGGAACAAAGGCATTTGCAGCCGCACGCGCCGGTCCTTCCATCGCCGCACCGACTCATACAGCGGCAGAAAATGCTCCACGTCTCGCACGCTCAGTTGTTTCGCCACCCTTTTCTCGTGGTTTGCGCTGGTGTACGCCGCGTACCACCGCTGCTCCAGGTATGCTTCAGGCAGCAGCGCCACGCCTCCCATTCCATGTCCGTCGAGGCCCACAATCGGCGAAATTGCGCTCACTGTTCTGCGCTCCCTATATTCATCAGGCCCCCTGCCGGTGGAATTTGGCGGTACACGGCTTCGCCCCGTCACTCACAGGGTGATTTGTGACCTAACCCATGTATCTACAATTAATTACAGACGCCTAGCTAGCTACTAGGCGCCATGCTTCTCTTCCTCGTGCTCTTTGCCTTCCGGCCTGGCTTCCGACTTCTTCCACAAGCTCCCCTGCCGGTGTCCGTTCGATTCCGCGCCTGCGCCGTTCCGCGAGAACTTTGGCAGACTTGCCCGCACCGTTGTGAACACTTCCGTGGCAAATTCCTTTCGCGGATCGCCCGCCTCTATCGCATCCCATCGCGCCTTGCCAACGACCCACGTCATCGCTGTCGAGACCCCAAGCAGAGTTCCCAAGAGGGTGATCGCCCCGCGCGGAGGAAATGACTTCTTCGTCGGGACGATTGCCGCATCCAGGACTTTCACACTGGGGATTTCTTTTGCTTCTTCGACTTTAGCCAGCTCATATTGCTGCGTCAGCAAACCGTACACGGTCTCCTCAATCTTCGTTTGCCGGTATAAGTCCGCATAGGTGACTCCGAGAATGGGGAGCTTGCGAATCGACGGATATAACGAGTTGTCGCTCTTCGCGCCTCCATCCGTTCCGGCGCTGCCGATCTCGCTCAGCTTTTTCCTTAGCTCGCGCACTTGCGCATCCGTTGCGCGCACGCGCACATTATTGTCGGTGAATATTTGTTTCAATCCTTCAAGCTCGGATTGTGCCGCGATCAGTTGGCCCTGCAACCTGGCCGCAGCTTCCACCATCGCCTTGCCTTGTTCGGGAATATCAATCGCGGTGTTTCTGCTGGCGAAGTCACTGAAGTTCTTCGCCGAGCTGTCTAGCTCGCTTTTGACCGCTTTCAGACGCCCCTCTAAGAAAATCCGCTCGCGCCGCGCCGAAGAAGTGCTGACCTGGGCCACGAGGCGGTCCAGTTCGTTCACGTACGATTGCGTCATCGCCGCCGCGCGCTTCGCGTCGTGGTCCGTCACGTCGATGGTGATGATCCCGCTCTTGCGATCCTCCGCGACATCGGTGTGCTCGGCCAGGTCTTTTCTTGCGTCCTCGATCTTGGAATCTCCGTAAAGCTTCTTCAGATTGAATTGCTCGATCAGCCGGTCCTGTACCGTCTGGCTCTGGAGGATGCCCACAAAGAGCGCGCCGGGGCTTTTCACGCCCAACACGTCGCCGGCAACACTCCCCAGTCCTCCCACGCCTGCACGTCCTGTCATTGCGGCAAGCATTCCCAACGATCCGGACTGGCCATCGGGTGGCATCAACCTCGTCACAGATTGGTAGCGCACGGGAATCAGCATCGCGATGAGCATGCTTGCGAGGAACGAATAAACTCCAGCGCGCAGCATGAATCTGCGGTTTTCCCAAAGCAGCCGGAGATAAGGTAAGAGACTTGCCTTGATTTCCACCTGCTCTAATGGAAGCGATGGCTCCGGAATGTCGTGCTCACGCACCTCCGGCGGTCGTTCCCACGCCGGCGCTTTTCCCGTCGAACTCAATTTTGATTCCCTCCACCTGTCGCGCTTCGTGCGTCAAGAAAAGTTGTGGAACTGAAAAATCTTTGCGATTTCGCGTACGACACACTAACCTTGCCAACACTGAACCAGTAGCGCTGTTCCGAGAATTGTCATCAGAGGCGTCGTCCTCATGTGTCCTCAGGGAATGGCCACAGCCGCTACCAATGCCGCAGACGATGCGATTTGCGCGACCGAAAGAACATTTTTCAACGTGCCGCCCCCTAGCACCGGCTTTTCCGGCACTACAATCATGTCGCCCGGCCCCAGCGTCGACGAGAGCACACCTCCGGACCAAAAACTGCCCTGCCTTCCCCCGGTGACCGAGCCGTCGGAGCGAATAATGAAGACCCCCTTTTTGTCTGCAAGTTGCGTGGGGCCTCCCGCGCGGGAGAGATACCACCCGGCGTTTTTTCCCGGTGTATAGGTGAGGGCATTGGCGTTGTACAGCTGCCCGATAACCAACACGGATCCCGGCTGCTTGGGAATCGTGAGGGAGTCGCCGGCGCGAAGCTCGAAATCGTCCGGGGAGCCCGCAAAGTCTTTGCGGTCCGAGCGAAGATGGATGACCAGCCGCCCCGATATGGGAGCCTTGCGCAGTGCATCCAACGCGCGCTGGCGCTGCTGCATGGCAGCCTGTTGCAACGCAACTTCTTCCGTTCCGGTCGTGGATACCGAAGTCTTCACGACGGCGGATTCCTGCTCGAGCCGTTGGATCAGGTCCTGACGGCTCTTTTGCTGAAGTTCACGAACTTCGTTTCGTTCGAACACGGCTGCGCGCGGATATGCGGTCCGCAAGAACCCGCCGGCACGCTTCAGCAGCGAACTCAAGCGTTCGCCCGGCCGGATGCCGTACACACCCGGCTTACCGATTTCGCCGGCGATCGTCACTGACGCGCCGATATCTTTCCACCTTCCCTGCTGGGGCACGGTCAACACGTCGCCATCGCTCAGCGGGGGATCCTCCCCTGTCTCGCCTTGGAGTGCTGCTGTGAGATTCACTTTCTGTTCTCCCGCTGTCTGCGCACCGGCCGATGCAGTCCCGCTCACCGTGTAGTGCGTCAGATCCCCACCCTCGGCATTCGCGCTGCGCAAGAGTCCGCCAGCCGAGCGCACCAGATCCGAAACGCGCATGTTCGCCATAAGCGGGTAGCGTCCTGGCCGCGCCACATCACCCCGCACATAGACACTGGGAGGGCTTACTTTCTGCGGCTGGCGATGTACCAGGATGCGGTCGCGCGGCTCGATCAGGATGTTATTCAGTGCGTCCCCGGCCAGCGCATCGCGCAAGGAGACATTGAAAACCTTCGCCGAACCGTCGGGCATGGCACGGAAGAGTTGCGCCGTGTCGAGCCATGCTTCCGGCGTGACTCCGCCAGCTTGGTAGATGGCGTCGCGGAAATGCTGCTGGCCGCTGGTCCGGTAGCGGCCCGGCGCGCCCACTTCACCAGTGACCAGCACTTCGGGCGCGGGCTCGAAATCGTAACGGCCGAAGATCCGCACGGTATCGAGCGGCTCGAGCTTCGGCGCGTTCTCAGGATGCTCCAGCGCCGCCGCAAGGTCGAATCCATGAACTACCGGACGGTAATCCGGCGCAGTGATGCGAATAATCTCGGCATAGCGCCCCGCGGGTTCCGGCAACAAGTCTTTGTATGAGGAAATGACGTCGGTCAGTTTTATCCCTTCGTGATAGGAATAGCGCCCCGGCCGCAGCACATGGCCCTGCAGGTAAACGGCGCGTTCGTTGTAAGGCGCGATGGGGAAAATGTGAATCTCATCGCCGTCTTGGATCGCGAACTTCCGCAGCTCGCTGCGCAGAGCTTCCGGATCGCTGGTTTCTCCAATCTCCAGGCTGAGCATCGTGCGCTTTTCATGGGCCACCAGCCGTTGCACTTCGATGTGCCGCAGCGCCGCGGCAGGAAGAATCCCGCCCGCCAGATCCAGGGCATCTTCGAGATCTTTCTCGTCCCGCAGTTCGTACCACGCCGCTCGCCGTACCATGCCGTCCACTGTGACGACTGGCCCAAGCGGAGGCACGAGAAGGGAATCTCCATTTTCCAGCCGCTTCAGGTCGCTGCGAATGCCGTGCAAGAGCAGATCGTAGGCATCCACTTCCTCAACCAGTTGCTTGCCGCGGTAATGCTGGATGCGCCGCAGCGAGCCTTGCGGTTTCACGCCGCCAGCGGCAAACAAGGCATTCAAAGGAGTGGAGAGCGAACTCACGTCGTATGCGCCGGGTTCGGCCACGTCGCCCACAACGTACACGCGCACCGTGCGCAGCCGCAGCAGCGACACATCCGCGGAAACATCGCGAAATTGCGTGCGTAGCACGCTCTGGACTTCTTGCTGCACATCTCCGAGCGTGCGTCCCGCAACCAGAACCGGGCCCACCTCGGGCAAAACCAGGCGACCCTCGCGGTCCACAGTGCGGAGCAGCCGCTGCGACACGCCACCCCATAAGTTGACCGAAAGGCTGTCTCCCGGCCCCACGACGTAGTCCGGCCCCACGGGAAGGTCCATCGGCAAGATGTCCGGATCTGCTGTGCCGTTGCGGAAGACCTCCAAGCCGAACCGTTCCATTTTTCGATTCGGTGAATTGGCCTGTACATATAGATCGTAGAGCGAAGGCACATCCGCATACGGATTCGGTCGCCGCTCCAGGCGTACCGGCTCAAAATCCGCAACAGGCATTCTCGCGCCACTGCGTGACGGCCGTGATGCCGGTGCAGACGGCAAATCGACGGGCGGGAGAAACGCATCCGTCGAAGCTACGGCTGAAACGTCCTCAGGGGTTGTGGCTGTTGCTGTGCTTGCTTGACGCACCGAAGCCTGGGTCAGCTCCATGCCAGCTTCCTTTGGGGCCGTCAGCACATCGGGGCGCGTCTTGTCCAGCACTCCATCCACAGCATTGAGCGGCGGCCGGACAGGGCGCGCCTGAGACGGTACTTGCCCTGGAGACGGCGTCCCCTGGCCAACGTTGATCACGGTTTGTGGCGGAACGTTGCCACGGTCAGCCGCGCGGTCCGCCTCCACTGCCCGCTCACGCATCGCCAAGTTGTGCTCCGTGGCCAGCTCCGAATCGGGATTGATCTTAGGCACGAGATAGCCGTAACGCCGAAGCAGTTGCGTGGCGAGAACCCGTGTCCGCAGATCCTGCCGCAGCCGCTCGTTGATCGCCCCATCGCTCAGATCCGATTCCTCCAGGATCTGTCCGCCATTCCCAGCATCCTCTGCAAGCAGTCTCTTGAATTCCACCATTAGCCCGGAGTCCTTGTTCAGGACTTCTAGAATCTGCTCCGCCGTGCCCGCCACGCGCTCGAGATTGTCCGAGACGATGTCCGCAGCGGGCCGCCCGGAAGGGCTCTGCTGTTGTGGCGGGACAGGTGCCCCACTGAGAGATGCGGCAAATCCGCACGTCAGAACCACCTGGAATGCTTTCTTCAGAACCCTCATGATTTGTCCCCTTGCGATGAAACCCTTCTGTCTCGCATCACGAAATTCACCCCGTAGCCGTGGCCATGCTTCGCGCTGCGATCAGCATGCTCTCCTCAGACGGCTCGATATTCTTGGACTGAATTTGCAAAACGGCCCAGTAACAAATGCTCCGATTCTGCGCCGAAGAAACGGCGATAATTCGTACTCTTGGATGGGCGTGAAGGACCGCGTCGCAAATTGCGGGTCGCTTTCCCGAGTCATCCAAAGTCACTATCAGCAAGTCAGGCAAGGTTTCATTCATCCGATCGTGAATCTCCGCCTCATCGGAAACTTCTCCTACGATTTCAACGTCCGGTTGATTCGCGAACGCTGCTAGAACCGCCTCCCGCATCAGCCTGGGATGGTTTGCCACGAGGATGCGGATCAGCTTGGTCATGACCATTTAAGGCGTCGAGAAAGTATTGACCTGTCAGGGAAAAAGGAAAGACCTAAAAAAGGACTTGAGGAAGTACTAAGAAAGTACTTCAAAAGAGTACTTTCATATTAGGATGAATGTTCCTAGAAAGTGCTGGTCGAGCGCCCGTTACAGGACAACAATTCGAATTTCTCTATTGAAACTGCGATTTGTGCCGAAATGGAATTCCCCGAAACCCAAACGAGCCGCGGTCGAAAAGCTGGTTGCCTTTGGTGACAATTTGGCGTTGCACCAAAACGTAGCAGGAAAATACTTCCATTGTCACAAACACACTTCCAGCTCGCAGAATACGTTAGAATTAGAAACGGAGGAGTGGCCGAGTGGTTGAAGGCGGCGGTCTTGAAAACCGTTAGGCTCGAAAGGGCCTCGGGGGTTCGAATCCCTCCTCCTCCGCCAGAATTGCCACCGCGTGTGCGACCTCTGCTCCTTGCGCTTCGGAGATAGTTTATTGTCAAGCTAATTCGGGGAATTTCGACGCACCCCGCCCACCCTGTGAGCCTATACTGGGATAGCTTACCGTATGACCTCTCCGCGCACGATCGTTTGGGCGGTTGGAATATGTTTCTTCATTCTCGCCGTCTATGCCGGAGCCTCGCTCTTACAACCCCGCGGCTCGCAAACACTGGTCACGTTCGGAAACGTGGTGCAGTGCATCGTGCCGCTGTTTGCCAATGCAGGGCTTCTTCTGAACGCCGGAACCCCCTACTGGCGGCGGAATTTCTTCTGGATGCTGATCGCCCTGAGCTGCACTCTATGGATGATCGGGCAATTTCAATGGACCTATTACGAGGTTTACCTTCACAAGCCGCTGCCCGGCCTGTATCCGGGCGACATTCTTTTTTTCTTGCGTGGCATCCCTATAATGGCCGCGCTGGCATTGCAGCCGCACCGCAAGCGCGGAGAACTGCATACCCGCCTTGGCTACCTGGATTTCACTCTCTTGCTGGCGTGGTGGACGTTTATTTATGTGTTTTTCGTTCTGGCGTGGATTTATGCCACGCCCTCACTCCCGCAGTACAATCACAATTTCAATCTCGTCACGAATACTCAAAACTTCGTCATCGTTATCGGACTCATCGCTTTCTGGCTTCAAAGCAAGGGTGCCTGGAAAACCGCATATTTCCATCTCCTAGGGGCTTCCACTCTCTACATGTTATCTGCCTTGGTGATTGACGTAAGGAATGATATAGGCGACTACTATACAGGCAGTTTGTACGACCTCCCGCTTATCGCTTCCTTTTTCTGGTTTGCACTGGCTGGTCTGATTGCCTATCTCCATCGCGCAAATATGGACGCTGCTCTGGCAGAAGATTCTTTCGATTCCGACGACGATCTCGCGCGAACCGTCCACGGCTGGCCCGCCCGCCTGGCCATGGCAGCGGTAATCTCGCTCTCCCTTCTCGCGTTGTATAGCCTGTACTTTGACCGTGGCGAGCAGAAGGTTCGCGATTTCCGGCTGATTACTACGATGGTCGCGGCCTTGCCGTTGGCGGCGCTTATTTTCGTGCGATCACATCTCGCGGAGTCGGATCGCGCTCGCTTGCTCCTGCGCTCCGAACAGGCGCTGGAGAATCTGAAGCGGCTTCAGGCACAACTGGTGCAAACCGAAAAACTCGTTTCCCTGGGGCAACTTGCTGCTGGGGCGGCACATGAAATCAACAATCCACTGGCGGCCATTCTCGGATTCTCGGATCTCTTGGCCGATGATGAGAGCCTGCCGCCGAAGGCACGAGCCACGGCCTCGAAAATCCGTGAACAAGCGCGGCGCACGAAAACACTGGTCGGGAATTTGCTGAGCTTTGCCCGCCAGGTTCCGACCGAGCGTACGCTCATGGACATTAATACCGTCGTGAGCAACGCGGTGCAGCTTCGCGAACTCGACCTTCGCTCGTCTACCACGCGCATCGAATTGCAGCTCGAGTCCGTGTTACCCGGCGTCCGCGGTGATGGAAATCAGCTGATGCAAGTCTTCTTCAACCTGATCAGCAATGCGATCGATGCCATGGAAGGCCACAAAGGCGGCGTTTTGACGATCAAGACGCTGCGTGACCGGGGCAACGTCGTCATCTTGTTTTCCGACACCGGTCCCGGTATCAAGGAACCTCACCGTGTCTTCGATCCTTTTTACACCACGAAACCGGTCGGCAAGGGCACGGGCCTCGGTCTGAGCATCTGTTTCGGCATCGTTCAGGAACACAACGGAAAAATCATTTGCTACAACCGCCAGGGAGGCGGCGCGGTTTTTCGGGTTGAATTCCCCGCCCTTCTGGCGGCTTTCCCCGCCAGGGAATTGCAACAGCTCACCGCTCAGGGATCGAATCCGCGGAAGCCTTCCTGATCAAAATTTCCCGGCCCCGGCCCCGAGCATTTTCTTTGTCCGCTCCAGAACTTTGCACCACTCGTGTTAGAGTTTTTCTTCTTCATTTCGAACGTCCATGGGAGCCGTGATGCTGGAAATCGCCATTCAGACGCAAAAGCTGTCCCGCAAATTCGGAAACTTGACGGCCGTTGACGGCATCGATCTTCAGGTCGCGGCAGGCCAGTTCTTTGGCTTCTTGGGACCAAACGGTGCCGGGAAATCAACCACCATCAAGATGCTCACGGGCTTGCTCGCACCAACCTCCGGTGCCATGGAGCTTCTCGGTTTGGACTTTGCAGCGCATCCCGTCAACGTAAAGCGCCAGATCGGCGTCGTGCCGGAAGGTATGGGACTTTTCGAAAGATTGACCGGAGCGGAGTACTTGCAGTTCGTAGGACAGATGTACGGGCTGGATCGGGCCACCACGCAACGACGCGCGGACGAGTTATTGGAATTCATGCAGCTTGCCGACCGACCAAAGACCCTGATCGCGGACTACTCGCATGGCATGCAGAAGAAACTAGCCCTGGCAGCCGCAGTCATTCATGGGCCGCGCATTTTGTTTCTGGATGAACCGTTCGAAGGGGTGGATGCCCTGGCGGCCGGTGCACTCAAAGCGCTCCTCGGGCGTATGGCCGAACGCGGTACGACCATTTTCCTGACCTCCCACGTTCTGGAAATCGTCGAGCGCTTGTGCAGCCACGTAGCCATTATTCACAAAGGCCGCCTCGTTGCCCAGGGTTCGCTGGAAGAATTGCGTGCTGGCATTCCTGGCGAGGCCGACAGCAAAACCACGCTCGAGCAAATCTTCCTCTCCATTGTCGGGCAGGACGGTGCGGAACGCCCGCAACTGGAAGAACTCTCATGGCTGATGTAGCCCATTCCGTCGGGATTCTCACCCAGATTCGCTTGGTTGCCGGTCTCCGCTGGCGCATTCTCCGGAACAGTTTGCGTAAGAAGAACAGTCGCCTTGATCTGCTCGGCCTGATCCTTCTCGGCGCCCTGAGTGGGATCTTCGTTCTCGGAATGTGTTTCGCTTTTTATGCCGGAGCTTACACTTTCCTTTCCGGGGACCGCCCTGGACGGATCGCTTTGCTCTTCTGGGGCATTTTTCTTTTCTGGCAGACCTTCCCCATTTTTGTCGCCGGCTTCGGAGCAAGTTTTGAGTTTCGCACCTTGCTGCGCTTTCCGTTGAGCCGCGGCGCGTTCTATATCATTGCTTTGGCCTATGGCCTGGCGGATTTTTCGGCAATTGCCTCGGTCTGCTGGCTGATCTCAATGACCCTGGGTGCAACGGTGGCAAACCCGGGAGTCTTGCCGCTAATGTTTTTGATTGTGGCCGTATTCCTGTTGCTGAACGTAACTCTGGAGCGGCTCATCGGTTCGTGGATGGAGCGGCTCTTGTCGCGACGCAGAACTCGCGAATTATTTTTCGCGCTTTTTATCCTCTCGATGGTTTCCTTGAATTTCCTCAACCCGGCCGTGAATCGTTATAGCGCATCATTGCGGCCACTGGCGCATCGGCTCATTCCGTACCTTGCGTGGCTTCCGCCTTCGTTGGCCGGCAAAGCGGTCGCCGCCGCTGCGCAGTTTCATGGCGCAGAGGTCTTTGTAGGTTTAGCAGGGCTCTTGCTTTATGGGGCAGTGTTCACTGTTTTTCTCTGGAGCCGTTTTGCGGCCCAGTATCGCGGGGAAGAGCTCAGTGAAACGGCCGCGCCGGCGCCCGTTGTCGTACGTTCGACGGCAAGAAAAGAAGATGCTCCCGATCGCTTGAGCGGTCTTTCGCCGCAAGTGGCGGCGGTCGTGCGCAAGGAGTTCCGCTATCTGACTCGCAACCCCGTCACTCTTTTTACGCTCTTCGTGCCGCCGATTCTGGTCCTCTTTTTCAGTTTTCAATTTGCCGGGCGGCATACGACGATATCCGGTCGTCCAGTTTCCTCGGAGATGTTTTTCCCCGGGATGATGGCCTACCTCATCCTGATTTTGATGGCTCCTGCTTACAACTGCTTTGCTTACGAAGGCCGGGGCATGCAAACCTACTTCATGGTGCCGCTGCGCTTCCGTGAAGTATTCCTCGGCAAGAATTTGATGCTCGCCTTCGTGCTCGCGGTGGAAATCGGCTTGACTTTGACCATGCTCGCCTGGCGCGTGGGGCTGCCGTCGCCTCCCATGCTGGTCGGAACTCTTGCCGCGATTATCTTCACGGTGGTCGGCCAGCTTGTCATCGCCAACTGGTCTTCGGTCAATTTTCCGCGCAAGTTGGAGTTCGGCCAGCTGCGCGGCCAGCGGCAATCCGGTATGGCCGTCCTCATTGCTTTTGCCTCCCAGCTCTTGTTGGGTGGCATTTCGGCGGTCATACTTTTTAGCGGGCGCTGGACGGGAAACTCGTGGCTCCCCGCCGAAGCCTTCGCGTTTCTCGCCGCCGCAGCCGTGGGCGGATACTTCGCCTCGCTCGACCATTTGACGCGCCTCGCCGAAGCGAAGAAAGAAGTGCTCCTCGAAGCGCTCTGCCGCTGATTCATTTCTCGACGAGAAAGCTCCCCATCACCAGCGCGTCCATCCCGGAGCTGAAGAAGGTGCGGATCGCGTCGGTCGGCGTATGCACGATTGCTTCTCCGCGCAAATTAAACGAAGTGTTCATGATGACCGGCACGCCCGTGCGTTTTTCGAATTCGTCGATCAGCCGCCAGTACAGTGGATTAATTTCTTTCTCCACCGTTTGCGGACGCGCGCTGCCGTCCACGTGCGTCACCGACGGAATGATCCTCCGCATTTCCAACCGTACTTGCGCCGTCAGAATCATGAACGGTGAATCTGTGGCGCTTTCCAGATACTTGCTTGCCGCTTCCCTCTTCAGGGAAGGCGCAAACGGCCGCCACCACTCGCGGAATTTCACCGCACTGTTCACCTTGGCGTTCATTTCTGGATCGCGCGGGTCGGCGAGAATCGAGCGGCTCCCCAGTGCGCGCGGGCCAAATTCCATCCGTCCCTGAAACCATCCAAGAATTTTCCCCTGCCTGAGAAGTTCCGCTGCCGCGCACGCGGGGTCCGCCAGCTCCGTATACCGCAGCTTGTAAGTGCGCAGCGCCGTCTCGATGGCCTTATCCTCAAACAACGGCCCCCAATACCCATGGCGCATCGCCTTGTTCGGTAGTTTTCCGTTGTTGTCCAGATACGGCGCCAGCGCCGCGCCCAGCGCCACGCCATCATCCGTTGCTGCCGGCTGCACGAAAAACTCGTCCACCATGCCGCAAGCGGCAATTTTTCCGTTAGCCTTCGAATTCAGCGCCACTCCTCCCGCCAGGCAAACGTTTCGGCAACGCGTCTTTTCAATCGCCAGCCGCACCACATTCGTCATTGCGGTTTCGCAGGCATCCTGCACCGCGTAGGCAATATTTTTGTGCCGTTCGTCGATCTCACCTTCCGCAACGCGCGCTGGCCCGAGCTGCGCCGTCATGCGCGCATACGGCGTCGCGCCGTTGGTAAACAACTGTCTTGCGTGAACGCGATACGGCGCCGCTTTCAAATCGATGAACGCGGCCAAATCCACGTCCGGCTGCCCATAGGGCGCAAGCCCCATCACTTTCCATTCATCGCTGTTGGGCTGAAATCCCAGAAATTCAGTGAACCCACTGTAAAAAAATCCGATTGAGTTAGGAAAAGGAATCGTGAGTACGTGTTCAAGCCTGCCGTTGCTTCCGTACCAAATCGATGTGGCTTCCCAAGCGCCGCGCCCGTCCATCACCACCACGGCGGCTTCGCCAAAGCCGGAATACGCATAGGCGCTGATGGCGTGCGCCAGGTGATGGTCCACAAACCGCATCTTCGCGCGTGTTGGCCCGAAGTGCTGCGCGAATTTCTTTGCCCCGCTCTCCTGATGCCACATGCTCAAAAAGTGCAGCGTCGAATTCAGCCCGTTCAAATACGTCACCGGCATTTTCCCCATGGCGTAACACTTCAAATCGTGCCGGTACCCGGGCCCCGCCGTTTGCCATCCAAAACACACTTCATCCAGTTGCTCCGCGCGCACCTTGGCGAACTCCAGGCACGCCCGGACGGCCTGGTGCGGGAATCGCGCGTCATGCTTCAGCCGGCTGATGCGCTCTTCCGCCACGGCAAACAGCAGCTCGCCGTCGCGCACAAGGCACGCCGCCGAATCATGCATCTGCGAATAATTAATCCCCAGCGTCAGCATTTCTCGTTGGTCTCAGGAAGTTTCTCTCGGCAGTCTGCCCAGTGAATAAGAGCTTTCTTTTTCAAATCCTTTCTAGGGAAGTTATAGTAGCTTGTCCAAGCTTCGAGAGTCGAATGTCCGGGCATTTCTCGGCAAGGAAGGCTTCAGCTTTCGCGATGGCTAACGCACAATTTTCGTTCTGGAGTGAGCCGACAAATCTGAAGAGAAATCTGCGGCGCTTGCGCGCTATCGTTTGGCTTGTCACCATTGGCGCGGGCTTTGTTCAGACTTGGGCCTCGCGTTTCTGGATCGAAGGGGATGGAAACAACTATCTGGACGTCGCCAGCGCCTACTTGTGCGGCGACTGGAAGAACATCGTCAACGCCTACTGGAGCCCGTTTTTGTCCTGGCTCCTGGCGCTCTGTCTCGGCGTATTCCACAGCAGCCCCTACTGGGATTCCACTCTTCTTCACTTGCTTGATCTCGTGGGACTGCTCCTCTCACTATTCACCTTTGAATTTTTCTTCCGCGCGTTTCTTCGCTCGCACATTCAATTGCCTGGCTCGGAAGATGCGGAGGCCTCGCTATCAGAACTGGGCTGGTGGACGCTTGCGTACTCGCTATTTCTTTCAACTTCACTCTTCGTGTTGACGGTCCTAAATACAACGCCGGATGTCTGGGTGGCGGCATTCACTTATCTCATCGCCGGTCTGGTCGTGCGGATAGCCCATAATCGCGGTGGCTGGCATTGGTTTGCACTCTTGGGCCTCGCTCTTGCCTGCGCCTATCTCACAAAGGCGTTCTACTTCCCGATTAGCTTTGTCTTTCTGCTGATGGCGTGGCTCTCGACCGGAAAC
>QHYN01000329.1 GCA_003224145.1 Acidobacteriota bacterium | reverse complement strand
CGCACATGCGCAGACCCCGCCGCGCCATCTTGTCTTCGTAGGCCGGGCCGATTCCGCGCGACGTCGTGCCGATTTTGTCCGCGCCCCGCGCGCCTTCGGCCGCTTTGTCCAGCTCCCGGTGATACGGAAAAATCAGATGTGCGCGGTTGCTCACGTGCAGCCGCCCGCTCACGTCGATCCCCGCCTTCGAAAGCATCTCAATTTCCGCCACCAGCGCCGCCGGATCCACGACGACGCCCGTGCCGATCACCGCATGCTGCTTCGGCCGCAGAATCCCGCAGGGAATGAGCTGCAACACGAAGCCGTCTTTTCCGATGATGACCGTGTGTCCTGCATTGTGGCCCCCGGCGACGCGCGCGATATAGTCGAACGATCCCGCAAGGTAGTCGACGACCTTGCCTTTGCCTTCATCGCCCCATTGCGCGCCCACCACCACGACCGATTTCATGCAGGTCCCTTCTTAAACCACACTTCAACACCGCAACGTGCACTTCTCTTGAACTTCTTTGGATTTCACGAAGAGCCAACAAGTCTTATCGTAAGCTGGCCCCGCCCTCAACGCAAGCAACCCGCGGCGAAGGCAGTGCATCCATTCACGCGTCTTGCAGATTAGTGGACCGGGGTCGACCACCCACAGCCTAGCGTGTCAGCTGAGCGGGGATTTGTGTAAGGAGACAATGACAGTGACGGCAGTAGATTGCACTGGGCCATGCAGACCAAATTATGGGCACGGGCTAAGTCCCAGGAATTGTAGGGTTTCTGAACGGACTTGGATTGGATAGATTCCCGCTAGAGAGTCTCAAAGCCATGAGCACAGGCACAGAGCATGACAAAGGGATTCGAGAGAAGGGTTGTTGTCATCCAAGGACCGCGCCGAGCGCAGTGATTAGCAGCCAGTTTATTGTTGTCAGGCCGTGTGATGTGCACGAAAGTAAGCAGGATTCAGGTTTGGGTTCTTCCCGCAGGACTTTGAAGAAAGGGATCGCTCAGCCCATGCGATTCGTTAAGCGGCTGCATATCCTCTTTCTCCTCTTGCTTTCGCTTGGTTTGTCTTGCAGCGAAGTTCCTGAATCATTTAACCTGTGTGACGATGTATCGAACGATTTCGTCGAGGAATCTTGCACACCACATTCCCGATGCACTGAGATCGCGCCAGAAGATGTAATTCCTCAACCAAGCGTCTCCGAAGCAGAGGCAGTAATGGCAATTCTTCCGGTGCTTCCTTCTGCGGAGTTCTCACCCCCTGCAGGACCGGATCTCCTCCGGTTGCTCACCACGCAAAGGAAATAAGAACTCCCTATAGCTAGCGTAGTGCGTCTCCAAGCTGGGCGGAGGCGTGTACCCGTGCGAAGTCTTTGATTGAGATTCTGCCACGGGTCCGCCCTCATACAACAATTCCCAACATTCGAACCAGATTCATGTCCCTTCTATTGGCGGCCAAGGAATAAAAATTCGCGAAAAAGGAGCAGAGAGATGAAAAGAGCACTCTTAATGTTCGCGGGATTAATGGTTTTTTCAGGTACGGCGCATGGCCAGGACACACCAAGGGCAGAGCTTTCCGTCAACTACAGCTATTTCAGGGCGGGAGGCGTCGACGGGGTAAGCCTGCATGGGGGAAGCGTGTCACTGGCGGGGAACGTGAACGACTGGTTCGGAGTAGTCGGGGACTTTGGCGCATACCACGGGCAACCTGCCTTTAGCGGAGGTTTGAACATTCAGACCTACATGGTTGGGCCGCGATTTTCGGTGCGGTCCAACGATCGCATTACCCCCTTCGGACAAGTCCTCGCCGGAGGCTTTCACGGCCTCGGGACGAACGGATTCGCGCTAAGTGCCGGTGGGGGACTGGATGTCAAAGTAACAGACCACTTCGCGATTCGCGCCTTTCAAGTTGAGTACGTATTGCTTCGCAGCCAGGGGAACTCGCTAAACAGTCCGAGAGTTTCTGCAGGGGTGGTCTTCCGGTTTTGAGCAAGGCAGCCGCGGCTCGAGAGCAATCTGGGCCAGACGTAGACGGAGCGGTCAGCAGGGTCAAAGGGACCACGGCCATCAGTTATCGGTGAACGAATCCAGTAGCGGAAAGAACTTTCAAAAAGGAGAAGACAGATGAAATGGTCATTCCAGCATGGAGATAAGGCTAGTTTCGCTACCTTGTCAGATAGAAGGGCCCAAACCCGACAATTCATTCAAGGAGGAGACAAAATGCTTTACAAAAAGTTCTCGTACTTTTTAGCTCTTGCAGCTCTGCTGGCGGCAACCCTGGCTGGCATACGCGCCCAAAGTGTTTCTCCGTCCCATCCCTCAATTCCAATTGGCGCAGCGTATATCGCACTTAACAGTTCCCACGTGAATCCGAGCGAGAGCAGTGTGATTCGCGCCTTTGTCCCGACGGGGAGTGTGAATCCTAAGTGCTTGGCGACTCTTGGTGACTCTAATTTCGCCCAAGCGGGTAACGTGATCTACTGTGTGCCAAGAGAGCCTTCTGGTCTCGGAAAGGGTGTGGTGGCCGTCATATTCTTCCCGGGCATACCACCTAACGACCTCGTTGCAAATATTACGATCTTCCAAGAAGGTGCGCTGCACTACGGCACACCAGTACTTTGCAACGTCGAAGGATGCTGAGTGGCAGCGGCCGGCCCCGGTGCGGGGCCGTGGGCCGCGGCAGTCAAGAACGGTGCGGCCGCGCTGGCTGCGAACGGGCCAACGTTGCCGTCACAATTCTTCTCTTTCGACTATCCCGATTCGCAGGCATCCGCGTTGCGGGGCATCAACAACTTCGGCAAAGTCTCGGGATTTTTCCGCTTGCCAGGAAATCCGGCGAGACACGGTTCCCTGGCAACGCCTTCGACGGACCAAGGTGAAGACAACAACAACTAATAGTGCCGCACGACAAGCCTGCCACGGCTCCTCCCGGAAATTTTCCCGGGGGGGCTGGCAGGTTTCAAACCCAGGATGAGACCTTGACCTCGGGTAGTTCGCGGAGGGCGAGCTTCAATATGCTTCGACACAAGCATCTCCAAGAACTCGGGCCAAATCAGCGATGTTTTTATTCTCGGGCGGCTGTTTTGCCGGAGCGAATGCGGGCCAAAAGACTTGCGGCGATCAGGAGGATGCGATGAACAGACCGTTGGTTTTTTCTCTTGTGCTGGCGTCTCTTTTATTTCAATTATGCCTTCCTGCAACCGCACATTCGCAGGAAAAGAATTACGTTGATCTATTTATCGGCGCCTCTTATGGCAAGATGGCGTTGGGTTCGGAAACTGCCCTATTTGCCCCCAGAAGCCGCAACTTTTATGGGCTTGAGTTCAATGCAAAACTGAACCTGCACAAGAACCTGGGGATCATTCTTCTCGATGCAGGCATTCTGTATGGCCGTACCAAGATTCCAGCTATTCGGGCATGGCCTAATCGGCGCGAACCACACCGCGGTCGTCTGGAACTTCGGCAACAACAACCCAACTCTAATAGGCAGGACACATTTTGCCCTGGGTGCCGGCGCCGGTCTTGATGTTAACTTCAAGGAACATTTGGCCTATCGCGTTTTCCAAGCCGACTACATTCCCACGCTGGTGAATGGCAGGTGGGAAAAGAATTATCGCGTCAGCACCGGCATCGTTGTCCGTTTTTAAGTCCTTGGGCGGCTCGGACCGCAGAATTCTGGTTGGCATATCGGCTGGTGTGCCGATCCGTCGATTCGACGGTTCTCGTGGAATTCAGAATGGGGCGCACGCAAGGTCGGGCCATTGCTCAAGAAGCTTCAGCAAGAAACGGGCCTGGAACCGCGCGACCTGGAGAAGGAGCGGAGAGATATCGAAAAGGGCAAGAAGGAGTTACGCCGTTGGATGAAGAAGGAATCTGAGCGCTGGACAAAGGGGCCGGGACCTGGCGCAGTCCAATAGAGCTTCAGGGTCTCAAATCCTTATGTCGATAACAGGTCACAAGATGATCGTTGACCATGCCGGTGGCTTGCATGAGCGCGTAGCAAATCGTCGAACCCACAAACCGGAATCCCCGCTTCTGCAAATCTTTGCTCAAGGCATCGGATTGCGGCGTCTTAGCGGGCACCTGCTTGTGCGTCTTCCACGCATTTTGCCTGGGGCTCCCGCCCACAAATCGCCAGACGTAGGCGTCAAACGATCCGAACTCTTTCTGTACTTCGAGGAAAGCGCGGGCGTTGCCGATGGTGGCGTCGATTTTCAGGCGGTTGCGAATAATTCCAGCGTCGCGAAGCAATTCGCGAACCTTCTTCTTGTCGTAACGC
>QHYN01000328.1 GCA_003224145.1 Acidobacteriota bacterium | reverse complement strand
GAAGCGCCTAGTTGTAGTGATTCTCATTGTATTTTCGCTCGCGGTGGCGGGTAACGCGCAGACGTTCCGCGGGACGATTAACGGAACGGTGACCGACCCGTCGGGCGGCAGTGTCCCGAACGCAACGGTCAAGGCCACGGAAATCACCACGGGCATCGATCACACCACCACGACGACCAGTGAAGGAGCCTTTGCGTTCCAGGATATACCGCTCGGCTTCTACAAGGTTACAGTCACAGCTACCGGATTCCCGACCTACACTGTCGATAAGGTGCAGGTGGTCGCGGGCACGATCTACACGCTACAGGTCAACCTTAAGCTGGCCCAGGCCACCACCACAGTGGAAGTATCCGCCGCAGCGATTGCGCTCGACACGGCGACGCAGACACAGAACATGACAATTTCGTCCGATATCGTCCAGGATCTACCGCTGAACGGGCGTGACTTCACGCAATTGATCGCGACCGCGCCGGGCTATGGAGGTTATTCTGTAGGCGGCTTCGGTTCGTTGAATGGCACGCGCCCCAACCAAATCAATTGGCAGATTGATGGCGTGGATAACAACGACTTCTGGCACAACATCCCGGCAGTCAACCAGGGCGGTGTTTCCGGTATTGCCGGTATCGTTCTGCCGATCGATTCAATTGATGAATTTTCCGCCCAGACCCAATCGGGCCCAGAGGCGGGACGCAACGCGGGCGGCACAGTGAATCTGGTCACCAAATCCGGCGGGAACATCTTCCACGGCTCCGCCTACTACTACAACCGGAATGAGTTTTACAGTGCGAAATCGCCTTTCTTTAGTCCCACGACGGCCAACCCGAAGGCACCCCCGCTGCGCAATGAAAACTATGGCTTTAGCCTAGGCGGCCCGATTATCAAGAACAGAACCTTTTACTTTCTGAGCTACGAAAAGCAGCAGTACATCATTGGCCTCTCAGGCATAGCCACTGAACCCTCGGACGCCTGGATAACCCGGGCCACGGATTTGCTCAACAACCCAGGTGGTAATAAGTATGGTTCGTATGCGCCTGTTACGCCGAGCTCGCTTTCGGCAACACTGATCGGGCCAACCGGCTTCTGGCCTAGGAGTGGGACCGGTAGCATTGCTGGCCTTCCACCAACGCTCAACAAACGATAAGCACCATCTGTCACTTCGCTGGTTCGGGGGACAAGGCGATCAGACTGCACCACTCGGCGGCAGCCCCGCGCTGGGAACGGCCAGCTCGAATTTGAAGTTCTACTTCGAAGACGCTCCCATCCACGTTTTCAACTATTCCGCGGTTTTGAACTCCACGTTCTCTTCCAGGTTTACCAACCAGATTCTCGGAGGAGCGAACTACTTCAATCAGGTTTTCCACGACTTCAACAACAGCTTTGATACTCAAGCTCTGGGCTTGTTCCTGAGCCCGGATGCCACCAATCACGGTCAGCCCATTCATGGCGCTCCAAACATCCGAATTACTGGGTTTGAGCAGATCGGACTCACGCCGCCGGAAGGCCGCAGTGACCTCACTTGGCACGTGACGGACATCGTCTCCTATAGCAAAGGCGCACACCAATTGCGCTTTGGAGGCGAGGTCCGACAGGCGCACCTCAACGAGTTTTATCATCGTCGCGGGACAGGGAAGTTCGTCTTCGACGGAACTCAGGGACCGTGGAGTGCAACTATCGCCAACTGCAGCAAGAACGTCACTCCTTATCCTGCCTCTTGTACAGCACTGGGGTTCAGTGGCCCCTCTGATGCTGCCGCCGTTGGGGGGCTTGCCGACTATCTTGCTGGCGACGTATCATCTTCTACCATCGCAGTCGGAAATCCGGAACGCTTTGTCGTGGTAAACGCCTATAATCTGTTTTTCCAGGATGGTTGGAAGATTAGCAAGAAGCTGAGCCTGAACTTCGGAATGCGCTACGAATACTTCGGGCCACTCCATAGTGACCGAAAAGACATCGCGAACTTCATTCCGGGAAGGGGATTTGCCATCCAGGGAGCGGGTTTAGATTCTGTCTTCCCGCCGGATCGGAATAACTTCGCGCCGCGATTTGGCTTTGCCTATCAGCCTACATCGAAAGGCGATCTGGTGGTGCGGGGCGGAATTGGTGTCTTCTACGATCAAATCAACCTGAACCCATTCCTGGACTTCCGCCCGCCCATCACCGCGTCGCAGGGTATCGAGGGCAACGCGTTTGGTAATCCCCTCTTCGCTGTTTCCACTTATGGTGCGGACAGGGCGGGGCAAACATCATACAACTGGGGTAGCGGGCCGGGGCAAGCGCAATTCGGCAACGTATCGATCTTTCCGGGAGTTCAGGTATGCAGCGACCCCAATTGCGCCGCCATCGGGGACCCCAAGGGCCTGAGCGCCTATTCGGTCAGCCAGAACTTCCGCACGCCTTACTTCTACAATTTCAACCTGCAAGTTGAGAAGAGCCTGGGCAATGCTGCCTTGTTCCAGGTCGGTTATGTCGGCAGTCAGGCACGAAAGCTGAATATTGTGACAAACATTAACCAGCCAGAGAACGTGGGCGGTGTAAAGACGCTTCCGTTCCCGAATTTTGGCAACATACTCCAACTCAACAGCATAGGCACATCAAACTACAACTCACTGCAGAGCACCTTCCACATCAGGGCTTGGCACGGGCTGAGTTCCCAGGTCGGCTACACTTGGTCCCACGCCTTGGATGAAATCAGTGAGTATCGTGCCGTCATCGCCGATGACGCCAACAACGTTAAGCGAGACTATGGCAACGGGGACTACGACACTCGGCACCTGTTCAGCGCGAACATCACCTACGCCTTGCCAAAGGCGGGGTGGGCCAGAGGATGGTCCGATAGGCTGGTCAACGGCTGGCAACTGAGCAGCTTGTGGGTACTCCACAGCGGGCAGCCATTCGACATTACTAGGACCGACAGCCCGTTTGGAAATGGGAACGAAGTAAACCTTGTTGGTGATCCGTTCGCGGGCGTCTCTCATAGCTTCAACAAGAGCATTCCTGGCGTGCAATGGATCAACGCGAGTGCCTTTTCAGCGGCGGCCACGGACCCAGTAACGGGACTCTCGCTTCCCGGAAACGTCGCTCGCAACAAGTATGTCGGCCCGAGTTACAAGAGCGTGGACTTCTCGGTTCTTAAGAACATTCCGATTACGGAACGGGTCAGAGTCCAGCTTCGAGCCGAAATGTTTAACCTCTTTAACCGCATCAACTTTGCCTCTGGCCCTGGCGCCGTAAACTCGGATGGCACGATTACTGACACCATAGGGGACTTCAACGGCGCTCCCGGCATCGGACCCGGCGAGCCATTCAACATGCAGATCGTTGCGAAGATCATCTTCTAACGGCCGTCTAAACAAGCCTTTCTTCCAAGAGGGCCTCCCGACATACTCGGGAGGCCCTCTTGCTTTTCTTTTGTAGTGGCGCGTCGCGGAACTTGTCCCGACCCGGTCGGGGGACCCGTGCCTTTCTCTTTGCGCTCTATACCACAACCTCCCCGGCAGGCCCTCTTTTCTCGTTTTTCTCTCCTCCCCAGGGAACACAGCCCCAATATCTCCTTTCCCTTGAGTCATTTCCACATTTGACTTGACAGATATCGTATTCTCGTGGTAACATGTTGTGTGATTCAGCGCCGGGGTGCTCAGGGTTTCGTCCCGTCTCTCTCGATTCCTATCTCCTCTCGCGCCGTTGCTAACTCCCACAGAATCACATCCTTAGCACGTCCGCGCCACTTAAGCCCTGCCGAATCACATCCTTACAAAAAATACCAGGGGGGCACCCCCTCCCATTTCACATCCAGGGCTCGCCCGGTTGCTTGGTTTTTCGTTTCTCGTTGCTCCTCTGCCACTTTAATTCTTATTTTAGAAAGGTCTTCTCATGTCGAACTCACTTCCGGTTTCTATTGATACGCAATCTGATCAGCGATGCCAGCACATCGATTCCCGCGGCCATCGTTGTCGCATGCTTACTTCCGGCGGTCCCGACTCCCTTTGCCCGCACCACCTCAATCGCTTGAAAGCCGAGCGTGCGAAAAATGACCAAGCCGTCGCCGCCGCGCTCCTCGGCGACATCGACGATTTTTCTTCCGCTGACTCCGTCAATCTCTTTCTTGGCAATCTCCTCAAGGAGCTTGTTCATAAACGCGTCGATCGCCGTGACGCCATCGCTCAGGCTTACATTTGCCAATTGCTCCTCAACACTTTTCCGCACATCCAGCGCGAAGTGGACGCCGAGACAGACAGGGAAGGCTGTGAGGAACTGCTCAAGGGCTTCTTGCAAGCGCGACGAGCTTCGCTCGCTAAGCAGAACTCCGGCGATACCTCCTCAGTCTCGATCCCTCTGTACCCTGCCGCCGCGGAGCACAGCCAAGGAGAACCTGTTACCGCCGATCGGCTCAGACAAGATATTCCGGGCTAAGGATGGAGGAATTCTTCGAGCAACAGGCGGGAAAGGCGGCCGGTGTTGTGGCGGAGGACGCCGTGCTCCTCGAGGAGATCATCGAGAATAACGCGGCAGCCGAGCTTTTGGAGAACAGGGAGTGGCACGTGTTTCTGAATAGCGCGGACATGATCGGCAAGCGTGAAGCCGGTCGTCTCGCCGGGCTGGGTCATCAAGTTGGCGATGTACACGCGCGGAGCTTTGGACCTGGCGATGGCGCGGGCAATTTCCGGGATCAGGAGATTTGGCAAAACGCTGGTGTAGAGCGAGCCGGGGCCGAGAAGAATCAAGTCGGCTTGCCGAATGGCTTCGATGGCCGCCGGCAGAGGGCGCACCCGGCGGCGCGAAAGGCTGAGTTTTTTGATTGGCGCGCGGCTGGCCGAGATGCGCGTCTCACCGTGAACGATGCGGCCGTTGTTGAGGCTGGCGACGAGGTGCACATTCGAGAGGGTGGAGGGGAAAATGCGGCCGCGAATGGCGAGCACTTTGCTGGTGACGCGAATGGCTTCGGTGAAATCGCCGGTGACGTGAGTGAGCGCGGCGAGAAAAAGATTCCCGAAATTGTGGCCGACAAGGCCGCGCCCGGCATGGAAGCGGTATTGGAACAGGCGCCCGAGCAGCGCTTCGTCTTTGGAGAGCGCGACCATGCAGTTGCGAATGTCCCCGGGAGGAAGGATGCGGTTTTCGCGCCGCAAGCGGCCGGAGCTGCCGCCATCGTCCGTGACGGTAACGATGGCGGCTAGATCGGAGATCGGGCGTTGGCAACTGGCGAGTTCATCGGGACGCCGCACGACGTGTTCTTTCAAGCCGCGGAGCAACGTGGAAAGCCCCGTGCCTCCGCCCAGCGCCACGATTCGGAAGCCCGGGGCAAGAGAATTGGGTTTGGAGGTGCGTTTTTTCATTCGGTCATCAGGCATTTAGGGAGCGGGTTTGCCTCATCAAAGAATTTAACACAGAGATTACAGGAGGGGGCTGAGCACACGCAGCAGAAACGACTGGAGCGA
>QHYN01000327.1 GCA_003224145.1 Acidobacteriota bacterium | reverse complement strand
ATACACCGAGTGTTTGTCGTAATCTTCCAGCATTCCGAGAACGTCGTCGAGTGTGGCTCCCGGAAGGAACACCACGCCGGTCCAGTGATGGATGATTCCTCCCGGGCAGGAGATCGGCTTCCCTTTCTCCAGCAATTCCAGTTTCTGCATTTTCACTTCGCCGCGCTTTAGTGCCGCATAAGCTTCCGCCCGCTGCTCCGGAGGCAGGCCATCGATCCACAGCAGATTCGTTCCGCGCTTCAGTTCCTCTTCATTCCGCGCCTCCGTCAGTTTCACGTAACGGTCGAACGCTTCCCGCGTCTGCGATTTCAACTTTGCCGGTTCCGGTTCGCCCGCCCGCGCGAAATCCGCGGCCGCCACGTGCAACACCATTGCAGTCAGCAACGTTGCCGCAATTCCCAAGCGCTTGTCGCCCACACCCTTCACCTGTCGCACCATCCTGCCATTCTGCACCTGCGTGCGGATACTTAAGTCATTGATTCGCCTTAGCTTTGGCTTAGGGTTCTTGCCCACGTTCCATAGGATGCAAGCGAGGCACCTATCCTGGCAAGAAGCTGGGCCAGCCAGGCGGGCGCTTGTCCATGCTACCGCGGTGGTCCATATTTTCGGAGGAGAGGGAAGCAGATAACTGGCGGGTTGGGTAGCTCGCACACGACCCCTTGCGGGGCCGCTGTCCCCGCGCGGCCCCCAACCCGTTCTTCAGAAGCTACGCGAGCACTCTGTGCCTCTCAATGGGTCCGCAGAGCCACCGGACAGGGTACCGCCGTTGTAGTACAACACGTCTATTCGGGGTCAGAATCCAAACCTTTAAAAGCGATTGCCTTCCTCCATGGGCCGAATAGTACTAAAGGCAGTTTCGGATTCCTCGAGGCTATGGCTTGCTGATTCTTTACGTACTCCAACAATAACCGGGGATTCATCCAAGTCTGTTCCTCACGGCCGGGGCACGTACCAATGTACATAAGTGGCTATTCCCAACGAAAGTACGAACCACCAAAGGATGAGAACACTTCGCATCCAGAATTTGTAGCGCGTGATGCGGATTTTCTCCGGAAGCCACTTCGTTCCCGCCGACAGCAAAATGTACAGGCCGCCAAGTTCGGCAATGCCGCCCAGCGCGGCATGCGCTGTGGCAAACGCGTAGTAAGGCTTGGTGATCTTCCGGGGAAGCTTGGGAATGATCTGATGCCGAAAGGAAGGAATCATAGCCATCGCAATGAGTCCCACATTGAGCAACACGATCATGGACTGGCAGACAGCGTGGGCTCGGTAACATTTCGCGCGGGCCAGCAACGTTCCGGCAAGCAGCCCCATTCCCATGCCGATCTCCAGGAAAAGGGTAACGTCTGCAGACCAGGTAGCTGCAGTGCCCAGGAATCCAGCTTGTGCCACGCTGCCTCCTCATTCGCCGCATGGGAGGTTTTCATTCCTTCGACAGGAATATCCGGACGAAGGTCTCCAACGCAATGACCTAGTTAGAAGCGTTGACACCGCTGAGGAACCCTCCGAGGTGTCCCGTAATTGCCACCAGGGCCACCGCCAGCATCTCAAGGGGCAAACGATACCCCGGCAAAGGTTCTGGTCCCGCTGAGCCTTGCGGTGAATCAGCCACACCGCCCAAATCACCAGGCTCGAGCCAACCCCGAGCGCGAGGTGCAAGAGAAGCGTACCCTTCAGACGCTGGCCCTCGAGTTGCCACTGCCAGGCGAGCAGACCGGTGATCAACACCGGAACGGTGGTAAGCGCGGCAACCAGGAAATTGCAGTACGCGGCCGCAGCCAGCAGGCGCCGGTTGGTCCAAAGCGCCAGAAAATCGAACGCCACACCAGCAAT
Organism: Acidobacteriota bacterium; assembly: GCA_003224145.1. Taxonomy (GTDB): domain Bacteria; phylum Acidobacteriota; class Terriglobia; order Acidiferrales; family UBA7541; genus Acidiferrum. The sequence goes on along the minus strand of QHYN01000327.1, from coordinate 1,454 downwards.
AAACAGCGCTATCGGAAAATGGATCAGCACGACGTGCTGGGCATGTTTCGCGAGCAGCGCCGCCTTCAGGTCGAACGGATTCAGCATTTCGTCGCTCTCATTGCACGATGACTTTTGCAGTCATCTTCGGATGGATCGAGCAGAAGTACGGATAGGTTCCCGCTTTGGCGAAGGTGAAGGAAAATTTCTCGTCCGTGTCCAGCACTTTCGATTTGAAGGCTCCGTCGGTGCTGACCACGGTGTGTGGAATATCGTCGCGATTCGTCCACGTCACCATGGTCCCAACGGGAACGGTTAACGCCCCCGGCCCGAAACTGAAATTATCGATCTTCACTTCCGTGGCTTCTGGCTTCTGCTGCGCCGGGGCGGAATACCTCGCGCTCGCGGCCAGGGCGACGATTCCCAATATCGTCGCGACTCCAAGAACTGCAATAAACACACTTCTCCTCATGCTTTTTCTTCCTTTCCGTTAGTTTGAATTGATTTGACTTCCCAAAATAAGCTGACGCTTGTTCAAGCCAGTGTCGAGTCCACCACCGCCAGGGCGTGCGGTCCTTGCACGGAGTTCACATCCGTAATTCCCAGGACGCTTCTCAGTTGCTCCGCGGGCACTTTCATCGGTCCCGGCGAATCGGCCTTGCCGGGCTGCGGCTGGGGGAACGCTGTCGAAGCTGCCGTGTGAAACGTGACGTTTCCTTCGACTTTTTGCATGGTCTGATGAATGTGCCCATTCAGCACCGTCACCGAGCCGAATTTCTTCAAGTAGGAGAGCGCCTGCGCGCTGTCTTCCGTGCCCCAGCCCCATTCCGGATAAACCGACCACAACGGAATGTGCGCGAACACCACGATCGGTGTGCTGTGCTTCAAATGCTTCACGTCATCTTCCAGCCATTCCAGTTGTTCGTGCCCCAATGTTCCGAGCCCACCAGCCTTCAAGTTCAGCACGTTCACCAGCCCGACGAAGTGCACGCCTTTTTTATCGAAGCTGTACCACCCCGCGCCCTTGCTGCCTTTTCCGTAGCGCTCCAGGAATTGTTTGCCGTCGTCATTCAGCACGTCGTGTTCCCCCGGCACATAGAAAACATCCTTTGCCCTGGCGTCTTTCAGAATTTGGTCGACGGTGTCAAACTCCTCGGGCTTCGAGAGATGACTGATGTCTCCTGTATGCAGGATAAATTCCGGCGCCACGGACAATCCATTGATCTTCTCCACGGCTGCCTTCAGAGTTCCCGCCACGTCAGGATTGGCCAGCTTATTGAATCCCATGTGGCTGTCGCTGATCTGCACGAAGCTGAGCTCGCTGGCCATTTCTTTCGGACTCATCTCCCGCATCCGGCTCAAGCTGTACGAGCTCAGCACCCCGCCTCGGATGACGCAGAAGGCCCCGGTACCCGCCCAGGCCATGCACTTCAAAAACCCCCGCCGGTCGATTCCGTCATGATTGTGATCGTGCA
>QHYN01000326.1 GCA_003224145.1 Acidobacteriota bacterium | reverse complement strand
CGTGCCGTTCGCGGATGCCGGTGCGCGTGCGAATCCACTCGTCGCTCGTCTCGACGATTTTCTCGAAATCCGCGTTGGTCATCACTTTAGGGGGAACGTAGCCGCTTACACCCGTAATTTTTGCCGCGATGCGGTGAGACATGTCTCTCCTTGCAAACTTCTACGGAAAACAAAGAAATTGGATTTTATGCGATAGCGCTGGCGCGTTACAAGGCGCTGCGCACCTCCCGCGGCACTATGCGCCTTTGTTCGCGCGTCCGTTGACCCAGAGTCCGCAGCGGCTACGCATCTTGTTTGTGCGTCCCGTTAACCCGCCGTCCGCAACACTACGCACATTGCTGCTGCGTGCGTTTGACCGCGACTCGCAACTTCTCAACAGGCACCCGCCTGCAGCTTTTCAAAAACGCAACAGGTAACTCACCTTGACGAAGAAAAGCCGGCTGTTGGTATTATTCGGCGCGCCTTGCGCGGTGACAAATGGCGATGCCCCGGGCGCTGCGCCGGGATGCAGCAAAAGGTCGCTGAAACCATTGTTGTATCCAACATAGACCGCCGTGCCCGGATGCAGCAAATAGGTCAACAGCACATCGGTCGTGAACTGCTTGGTTGGAGCGATGGGTCCGCTCGGATTATCGGAGCCGCCGAGATTTCGCTGCACGTCAACGAGATTCGTATTCGCGATCGTCGCGTTGTAGTCCAGAATCAGACGTAGCGACAATTCCTTGGTGAACTGGTAATTCAGCTTCGCGCGATTCAGGTAATTGTTGAAGACACTCTGGCCGGGCGCAAATGGCGGAGTTGTCCAGCCGGCTCGCGTCCCGAGCCGGTAGTAGATCAGAGTTTCGTCGAGCCGGAAGCGCGAGGAAGGCCGCAGCGTGAATCCGAAATTCAAGCGTTTTGTATTCCCCAGAAATGGCTGAAACGGCACCAGCGTCTGCGCTGGAAAGAAATTTTCGCTGATCCCTTGGATATAGCGCGCAGAAAAAGAGAGCCACTTGTATGGCTGCGTGGCAGCGGAGATCGAGGTGCTGTGCTTGCGGAAATCAATGCCCTCGAAAAGTTCGTACGCTTCGCCGCGGCTGATGTTGAAAGTGGTTTGTTTCGTCAGATCCACCTGAAAACCGACGGCCGCCTGCCAGTCCTGCAGAATGCCGGCGTGATTCCAGTCCAGGATTTCCAACGCGGTGGGACCGAAATCGATGACCTTGCTTTTTTCCGGCCTCCAGAAATAGCCGCCGAACCCATAGTTCTGGCGGATGTCGATGCGGTTGACAAATCCCAGCTCGGTGCAGAAATTAGGCGAAAAGTCGTCGTAATACGTGGAAAAAACAAAGTGCCGCCCCGTGTACGAAGCATCGAGCCAGAGCGCATTCCCTTGCTGCGAAGCGATGCCATTCGAACTCTGCGGAAACCACAAACAGTTCAGTCCCGCATTGGTATTTTGCCGCGTCCAGGTGTGCACGGCCTGCGCATCCACGACCCAGTTTTTCGAAAACTTCAGCCGCGCATCGAGCGAGGCCACGCGATTGCTGGTGTCCGCAAAATCACGGCTCGAAGCAAATCCGCCGATGTACGACTGCCTTCCGAACTCGCGCGCGATTCGAACGACCCCGCCCACTGCGCGCGTCGCGTAGGGTCCACTGGTGAAACCAAGGCCGGGCTGCCGGTCGTCAATGACCAGCGTCCCCAGCGTCCATTTGCCGAGTTTTCCGGTCATGCGCGCGCCGAATTGCGGATCGGCAATCTGCCGCGAAAAAAACAAATTGATAGGCGTGGCGAAAAATCCGGCATTCTCGATGAAGAACGGCCGCTTTTCCGGAAAGAACACCGCGAAGCGTTGATTGACGGTGACCTGCGGATCGTCGGATTCCACCTGGCTGAAGTCCGGATTCAGCGTGACATCGAAGGTGAGCGCATCCTTGAAAACAAATTTGGCATCGAGACCCGCGCGATGTTCAAAGTTATCGCGATACGCGGGAGGCGTGGCGGGGTTCGGGGGATTCGGCTGATTGAGAAAGTGATCGCTGGCGAGCAGGCCGTAGGGAATGAGCTGAATGTTGCGCCCGGGAGCGACTCGTTCGAATCCGCCCACGGGTGCGAATTGCTGGGTCAAGCCTTCCACACGCTGGGTGATATACGGCCAGTAATCATATTCACTCTTGCGAAGAATCACGCGGTACAGCGCAATCCCCCAGGTTTGCTCCGCACCGTCAGAGAAGCGCAGGCTCTTGAAAGGAATGGAAAAAAGCACGATATAGCCGTCATTCAAAACACGGCCGGAGGTGTCCCACAGGGTGTCGAAACTGTAGTCGTAGCCCTGGCCTTCGGTGTAAATCGCGTCGGTTTGGACACCGAGCGGATTCGAAAAAAAGTAGTAGGCGCGGTGAAAATCGCGAAACGTGTCCAAGAGCACGCCGACGCCGTCGTCCTGATCGGTGGCCTCGCGTTTGGCGAGATGCGCGCGCACCTGGCCAGCTTGATCGCGGCAAACGAAAACGACGTAAAGATACTTGTCGTCGTAGGAGAGATAGGCGGCCGTCGGTTCCGTCGCGGGGCGATACACTCGTGGAATTGTGGAGAGCGGGATTTTAGCTGCGTTTGCAGGCGGAGGCGCTGGCGTTTGCGCGGAGATACGCGCTCCCGCCACGAGCAGGAACGCCGTCCCAAGAAGAGTATTCCGGATCACAGGGCCCACCGTTGATGTTTTATATATCTGTTAGAAAGCCTCTGCGCAACAACAAAGTAGTATCGGTGTCGCCGGTAATACTTCGGCAAAAGTTCGAGCGAGGACGCCGGCTGGCCATGCTCAAGGGCTGGGCGGAAGAATTTCGTAGCGCCAGGAGAACGTGGCGGTCTTCCTCAGCATGGCGGCCACGGAGCAGTATTTGTCCTCGCTGAGCTGAATGGCATGCTTCACCGCGGCGTCATCGAGCTGCCCGCGCAAGCGATAGAGGATTTCCAGTTTGGTCCACACGGTGGGCGGCTCCTTGGCGCGCTCGCCCGAACAGATCACTTCGAGCGAATCGAGCTGCTGCCTTTTCTTTTCCAGAATGCCCACCACGTCCGTGGCGGTGCAAGCGCCGAGCGCCATCAACACAAGTTCCATCGGACCAGGAGCCTTGTTGGACTCGCGGTCAGAGTCCAAAGTAATCGCGTGCCCGGACGGGCTGGTGGCCACAAATTTCTGCTCGCCAATCCATTTTACAGTTGCTGTTTGCATCGAGCCTCCCATGCAAAGGATAGCAGCTGCGGAGGCCGGCAACGACCCGAGTGCCCAGCTTCACTTTTCAGTTGTGGCAAACTCTTTGATCACCGTTCCTTGGTCGTTCAAGAACTGGAGCACTGGCTTCCCGTCAGCCTGTACCGCCAAGACAATGCGAACCCTTCCCGCCCCATCGCGAAGTTTGAGGCCAACGGAACCGTCCGGGGACCGTCCCAAAGCGAGTCTTTGCACATCGTGGCGATGACTCGCAAAGAACTTGTCCCAGGCGGCGTCTTGTTTATCCAGCGGCAGCTTATCAATCTCCTCGTTGGCTTTCCTCTTTTCTTCAATTGGAAAGTCACCCTGATCGGTCATGGTGATGCGGGAGAACTTGCCGTTTCCTTCTTGCCCTGCATCAATTGCAAAGATCTGATTCTCCTCATATTGATCGAGGCTAAGATGACCATGATTTTGAATGGTGCCGTCAGGAAGCTGGCTCGCGCCCCATATGAAGCCGCCCTGTTCGGTTCCTTCCTCACTCATAAATAACATCCCCGCCGCTTCCCGCCGGTCTGGTCGCGGATATTCCTTCTTTCTATTCCAAGCGCCAGGAAAATCCGCACGATTGGAAATTGTCAGGCGGACTGTCCCGTCAGGTTCAACGATATTGATTCGCCGAGCGGTGATAATACCGAATTTCTGATTGCGGACGCTGGACGCAGCGCCGAGCACGACGATTGCGAAAGTAACAGTGAGAACAGCAGAGTACACGCTCAGGAATTTAGGATTGGAGAGGAAATTCATTCTGGCTCCTTTCAAGAGATCGCCAGGGAATACGTCACAAGAGCCTAAAAAGTCTCATTTTCAAGGACTCGTATACCCGCTCGCTTTGAATTTCTGATGACAAGCGTGTCGAAACGGTTTGGGTTGGAGCGAATGCGGATTGCGGATAGTCTATTCCAGCGTGGTTCTGCGCCTTACTAGGAAGTCGAGATGGTCCACAAGGTGGAAAGACCTTTCTGAAGGAGGAATGAAATGCGAGAGCGAATTGCAAAGAGTGTGCCCCGGCTGATGCTGGCCGCCCTGGGCTTACTGCTGACGGTGTGGCCAGGATTTGGCGGTGCGAGTGGGAAACAGAGCACGATGGCCGCCGGTTCGAACGAGCAGCCGTACGTAATCGAGTACTACTACAAGGCGAAATGGGGCCACGCCGAGGAATTTCTGGCGCTCTTCAAGAAAAATCACTATCCGGTGTTGAAGAAGGAGATGGAGCTGGGGCGCATGCTGAAGGTGACGATGGTGACGCCGCGATATCACATGACGGAGGACGGCCGATGGGATTACCGCGTGACGATTGTTTTCAAAAACGCGGCCATCGCCAACGACAATTTCGATAGCTCCGCGATCATCAAGCAGCTTTATCCCGACCAGGAAACCTACAAGAAAGAAGAACAGCGGCGCTTCGAGATTCTCGATGCGCATTGGGATTTGCCGGTTAAAGATGTAGACCTCGACACGCGCTGAAGAATCGCCTCGTTGAAAGGTCAGAGGCGCGGAGCGGAACCGGAGCCCGATGCGAAGCCCGCTGGTTTTTCCGCACCGAGGCTGATGGGCGCTGCGCAGATTGGCGGGCGGGAGCTTCTGGCGAGGATTCCGGGGAGCGCCCGCCTGCCGAGAATGTTGGTACAGTTGAACCTTAACGAGGGTCAATTTAGGTCGTCGCGCCCGCAGCGGCGGCCTGTTCGAGGAGCTTTACGACTTTGGCCGCATCCGCGACTCCGAGGATCAGGAAAGACGCGTTGGCGCCCGGCTCAGCACCGGAGTAGCCATAGTTGATGTTGATTCCCTGATCGCCAAGCCGGGACGCAACGCGAGCGAGCTCCCCAGGACGATTAGCTAGCATCACCTTCGCGACTTCGGTCTCAGTGTAATCGTGGCGTTGCCGATCCAGAGTCGCCCTGGTTTTGTCCGGGTTGTCTACCACGAGACGGGCAGAGCCTTTGCCCTTCTCGTGAGGGAACTGTTGAAACGCGAGAATGTTGATGTCTTGCTCGGCGAGAGTTTGGCAGAGCTTGCCAAGTGTTCCGGGCCGGTCTTCTAAGCGGATTGTGAACTCCTTGATGATGGGCATGTTGGGAACCTCCTTCTGGTGCATCTCGTGGATGGGCTGGGAAGTTCCTGCGAGACGAAAAGATGTGAGAATCCTACGCCGGCTTGAATCTGACTGTCAAGGGAGTTGGACACCGGAGCGGTGTGCAGGCCGGGAGCTCACCTGTAACATTTTGGACTCGAAAAACCGCCCGTTCCGTCTCCAAGAGGAGACTGTGACTTGTCTTGCCTCAGGCAATTAGGACAACCATGCGGATATCAAGACCCTTTGTTTTCAAGGGAATAGCACCCCCAGCCTCTTGTCCCGCTTGAGTGGTGCATGCCTATGACTGGAAACTAACGTGCACTACGCAACCGCTATCCCGAATGGCCTGGGAGTTTGCGGATGCGCCTTCATTTTTGCATCCTCAGTGTGCTCGGCGACGTGCTCGACGAAGGAGAGCTGCATTTCGTAGAGGCAGCACAAAGCATCGACGCTGCAAAAGCACGTGTCAAGGCGCTCGCGGAGTTGTGGCCGGGCGAGTATGTTATTTATGACGCGGAGACGGGAGAGCGAGTGTCCGTTACCGCAGGCGGCGACCCGCACTAGGTAAGTTGGTAGTTCGCTGTTGGGATGGCGCTCATACTCGCTTCTCTTCGATCCGCAATTTCAGGGCTTCAAGCTCCTGCTTGTTTCTGTGGGTGTCCGTGGGCTGGCCGGAGCTT
>QHYN01000152.1 GCA_003224145.1 Acidobacteriota bacterium | reverse complement strand
GACACCCCAGTCGCATTAAGGTTGTCCGTGACCGTGACCTGGTCGACTTCGACGTTCGACCCGTTGGGATTGACCACAGCGCCGGTCGTCGCACTGACCAGTTGTGGGAAGGTGAGCGTGTAGGTAAAGGGCACCCCGATCGAGACGAAGGGCGGCCCCGGCGGATTCTCTTTGTCGATCTTGTCGACCGGTACGAAGAGGTTCGCGCACGACAAGACGTGCGCGCCGGTGATCGAGCCATTCACGAACCAGATGAAATTCCCGTGCACCTTGTCGCAGGAGAGGTTGCCGGTGAAATCGACGTTGTCGAAGATGACCAGCCAGCCCCTTCCGGTGCCGGTGAAGCTGATGTTGGATGTCAGTGGGTTGGACGCTGGGAAGTTCCGGATCGTGCAATTTCCGTCGATATTGATCTGCGAAGGGGGAACAGGGTTGACAAAGCCATCGATCACGCCACCGAAATTGGCGACACAACCGCCAACGGACTGCCCCCGTGCCGGTACGGCGCTCAGCAGCAACAGGCCGAAGGCGAACAGCAGGATTTTGATCCACCTGCCGTGCGGCTTTGCATTGTTTGTGTTGCTAGAACTCATCTCCGCCCTCGTCCCACGAGGCAGTCCCCGCCTGGACTGGATTCCGGCGGTCCCGCCGTCGTAGGGCCCCCCGCCCTTTAGACCGGTGACTTTGCGTCGCCATCTTTCGAATGGCTTTGCCTTTGTCAAAATCGCGTCGAACTTAACGGATCAAATTCGCAGCTTCTCCAAACCTCCTGACGTCCGTGCCATTTCGATTCCGCCGCCGGCTTCACGCCGCCGGAAGGAAGTCGATCGGATACACGATCGTCACGGCCTGCACACCTTCCTTCGCGCCGAAATTGATCGTCCGGACGCGGCCAACGACCTGCGTGGCGAGATCTGGTGCATCCATGTCAGTCGACTGCAGCGCGCACATCGACACGCTGCCGTCCGGCTCGATCGTCAGGCGCAGAACCATCTGGCCCTTCAGGGCTGGGTTATTGCGCAGCTCCCGGTTGTACAGCCGGTAAAACGACGCCTTATAGCGATCGAACACGATCTGTATTTCTTCGTCGGTGCGGGCAGGACCTGGCCCGCCGCGTGCCTTCGGTCGGTCGGCGCCGGTGATCGGTGCGATCGGGCTGACTGCACGTCCTACCCCGACACCACCAATCCCGCCTCCTCCGCTTCCGCTAGCGCCAGTGCCGTGGCCACCCACACCGCCGCGCCCGTTGCCCCCGCCTCCGCCTCCTCCGCCACCGCCTCCTACACTGCGGCTCAGGGAGGCGAGGTTGATGCCACCGCTCGATCCCGGCGTATTGCTCGTCAACAAAGAGCGTGCCGAGGGCCGGCCTACGTCATCGGCGGCAACGTGACGCGCATCGGCTCCGAGAGGCACCGCGACGGTGTCCTGAGCTAGGCTCGCGATCTTGTCCTTGAGTGCCAGGATACCGGCGTTTCCGACCTTCGACTTTGCCTCCACTGGTGGGCCCACCTCGGGACCCGGTGGGAGTTCTGCTTTGCCTGCCAAGTCTGGACCTGCCGGGGCGTTCGGTTTCGGTTTCAGCGCGGGCGCAGGCGCCCCCGGTGAGGACCCGGCTTCACTCGCCCCTCGCGGTATCGGCCGCGAAACGGTTCGCGCGTTGACGGGGATCTCCGGTGGACGATAAAAGACAATGTCGAGTTCTTTGTTGGGGGGCTCGCTGCGAAACAGCGCTTGCGCCGGTATGACCATCAGCACGGCCAGCACGAAGACATGGATCGCCAAGCTCTTCGCCATGCTGCGGACCGTCGGAGCCCCGGATTTTTTGAAAAAGCTCTTTGCTTCCATGGTTGTCACCAAGCAACCACCTCAATTGGTCGCGACAAATTCGATCTTCAAATCCTCAACGCCCGATTTCGCGAGATCAATGATGCGCAGAACCCCCTCGTAGTTCAGGCGATCGTCGACGGCCAGGAACAGCGCGCGCTGTTCCGCGGGCCGGCCGCCCAGAATCGACGCAACGCGCGCGGGCAATTCGGCTACAGGGATCTTTTGATCCGCCAGGGTCACTTGACAGTCCTTCGGGATCCCCTCCCCTGTTGGCGGCGAGAGGATGGGGCACGCCGCGGACCCGATGCTCAGGATCAACTGGGATTCGGCAACCTGAGGCAACGTATCGGCGGAGGCTCGAGGGATATCGACGTCGTAGCCCTCAATCAGGAGTGGCACGACAACCATAAATATGATCAGCAGCACGAGCACCACGTCGACGAGCGGTGTGATGTTGATTTCAGACTGCAGAGTGGAGCCGGAATCGTTGCTGTTGAACTGCATGATGTCACTTTCCTTCTGCGCCTGCGCGCTTGGCGATCAGGCCCACCCCGCGGAAGCCTTCCTGTTCGATCGCAATCATGACCTCCCGAACCTCGCGGAAATTGAGCTTTGCATCGCCCCGGATCACGATCTTGGGGTTCGTCTCGGCGCCCACGGCAGCGCGGAGAGTCTCGTCGAAATGCTCGGCTGCGACGGGCTGGTCGTTGATCCACAGTCCCCCAGCCTCGTCTATGGAGACCAGGATTCGGCCTCTCTCGTCGCCCTGCGAGTTCGGTTTCGTCGTGTTCGGCAGGTTGACGTCGGGCCCCTTCCGCATTTGCGGCGCCATCACCATGAAGATGATCAGGAGCACCAGCACCACGTCGACGAGCGGCGTGATGTTGATGGCTGCTTGCATCCGGGCCGGCTCACCGAGTCGCATAGGCCGGACCTTCCTTCTTGACCGTCGGCGCCTTGACTTCAGCCATTTCGAGGTCAAGCCCCTTGAGCTCTGGTATTTTGAACAAGCGGTTCACGAGCTGGGACGAAGCCCGATTCATTTCGACATGGAAAGTCTCAATCTTGCCCGTGAAGTGGTTAAAGGCGACGACGGCCGGAATTGCGACGAAGATACCCAAGGCCGTCGAGACCAAGGCCTCAGCGATGCCGCCCGAAACCACAGACATTCCGCCGGACCCCGTGGCCGCGATGCTCCGGAAAGCGTTAATGATTCCGACCACGGTGCCGAAAAGACCAACGAACGGAGCAGTGGAGCCGATCGTGGCAAGGAACCCGAGACCGCGCTTCAGCTGAATCAGCGTTTCGGAGATGGAGTCCCGGAGTGCGCTCGTGACAAGCTCGAGCGAAGCCGTCGGATCGCCTCCGCTCTGGCCCACGCTGTCGTACTCGACGATGCCGGCCGAGACCACTTGCGCCACGTGGGAATTCTGGTGCTGACGCGCGGCTTCGATCAGATTCTGGAGATCTCCCCCGTGAAGGAACTTCTTGAACTCGGGGTTGAACTTTTCCGATTGGCCCGAGGCTGAAGAGAAGCGGCGGTGCTTTTCTATGATCATCCCCACCGAAAAAACGGAAAGCAGGGCGAGACAAACGATCACTGCGCCTCCGAATATACCGACGTGTCGTAGCAGTTCAGTCAAACTCATGGCTTTCTCCTTTGCGCCACGTTGGCGGGCGCTGCCGTATTCCTATCTGTCGTCGCACCGCTGGGGTGCGCCGTTTTCGATCTAATTTCGTAGTAACTAAGCATTCGCATGAACACCTCTTTGTCTACGGGTCGCCTCGAGTCATCAAGCAACGTCGAGACGCTGGGGCCATTGCCGAGTTCCGAGCTCTTCCAGGGAACAATGACCAGAGCTTTAGGTGCTTCCTGATTGCCCAAAATGGACATGCCGAGCGCCTTGCTTCCGGGGACGGACGTCAACTTCCCGTCTTCTTCCGTCTTTTGCTGTGGCTCTTCAGTCTGTTTCATTGCCTCGTCATTCCTTGCCTCCTCCTTTTTTGCCTCCTCTTTCTTTGCCTCTTCTCTCTTTGGCTGCGGCTTTTCGGTCTTTCCCTGTGCTGGTTTCGTGTTTGGCTGCGCTGCTTGCTGCGCAAGTACAGTCGCGGGCATCAAGGCAAGGACCCCAAGCAAAATCCAGTGAACGCTAGTCTTCCTCATCGCCCCTCCTGTTTTTTTGCACGATTGCGAAGGTCGGCAATCCACTTGACGACTTCGGCGTCATCCGGAACGATCCGGCTATACGCTTCGTAATGCTCCAACGCGCATGGGTAATCTCCGAGATACAAGTCGCACAGAATCGCAAGGTTCCTGTGCGCATATGGGAAGTCGGCGGACTGTGCCAGGGCCGCCTCATAACTCGCGCGCGCCTTCGCAAACTGTACCTTGCGCCGCTGCACCATACCGAGTTCGTTGTAGGCGACAGGCTGTTTTGGATCCGATTGCAGCGCCTTGTTCAGGCTGGCCTCGGCGCGGTCCAGGTCGCCGGTGCGCGCGTATGCCATGCCGAGATCGATGTGCGCTGCCGTCAATGCAGGTATCTTCTCGGTCATTTTCAGCAGCAAGATAATGCCCGGTTCGTACCGTTCCTCCTTCAGTATGCCCACCGCCGACTCGTAGTCGGCGCGCATTGCATCCGTGACGGCCGCACCCTGCGTAATCGCGTTGCCCGAAGTCGAGTTGTTGGAGACCTGCTGCGCCGGCGATCCTTCCACATGGCTGTCGATCGCGCCGAGGAAGCCGCTGCTCGTTTCGTGTTTCGCGTAGCGGCCCGGCATCAGCTCGGTGAGCCTGCTGAGACTCTTCTCGGTCCACGAGTTGAAGACGCCGGCGTGCAATAATTCCATATTCTTCTCGTGTACGTTGATGGCTTTCTCTTCGAACGGAAACGCTGCCTCATCGAGCTTGTTCTTGAACTCCTCCAGATCCTCTGGTTTCAAGTCGTCCGGCCGCTCCGACTCGAGCAGTGAGCGGCTGAAATTGGAATACGTCTCAGCCATGTAAAACGTCGCGGCCGTCGTCACTTCGTCGATGCCGTAATCCACCAGCCGGCCCAGGGCTGCAATCGTGGCATCCATGCGCTGCTTCTTATCCTGCAGGCTGGTCTCGAAGGGTTGCCGCAGCTTCACGACGACGAAATTCCCATAGAGCTGCTCTGCGAGTACGAGCGCCGAACGTGCCGCAAGCGTCCGCGTCCGGCTGGTCCTTTCCGATCCGGCGCCCGCCTCGACGCTTACGATTTCTTCCAACTGCTGGTGATAGAGCGTCTCGTCGTTCGCCGCCTTGTACATCTCGGCGATCTTGACCCGCGTCTCGATGGCAGTCTCTACTGGCTTGGGAAACTCTTTAACGTACCGCTTGTATGCATCCAGGGCGCGATCTTGGGAATTGGATTGCGCGTAGAGGTCTCCCGCATCGAGCAGGGCCTCGCTGCGTAACGCCGGATCGTCGGACTGGGATGCGATGCGCTCGTATTCACCGGCGGCGTGCGACAACTGGCCGCTCTGCCGGTAGGCGTAGGCGATCTGCTTGGTGGCCTCGAGCTGCAGTTTGTTCTTCGGGAAGGTAGTGCGAAACGCTTCAAGCACATCCACCGCCGCCTTCCAGTCCTGCATCCGGATTAGCGCGGCGCCCGCGTCGTACTCAGCCGTCGCACGGATAGATGATGTAGGCGCCGCTGTGCGAATCCTAAGGAAGTGGTCGGCGGCGGCGCGATAATCCTTCGCCTCGTTTGCGAGCTCACCCTGTTTGTAAATCGAGGCGGCAAGGTTGTCGACGAGCGCGGCGCGCGACTCGTCACCTTCCGGCGTGGCTGCCAGCACCTGGGTGTAGGCATGCTCTGCGCGCGGGTACTCAGCGAGCTCGAATGAGCCATGCGCAACCACAATCCACGCGGAACGACGGATCGACGCCGCTGCGCCCGGATACTTATCGATGACGCGCTGGTCGGCCTCGATGGCAGCCTTGTAGTCCTTCATCTCGTACATGTTATCGGCGGCCGCTCCCAGGACCGCTGCGGCGTGTTCGTCCTGGGGGAATGCGTCGGCAAATTTGAGCGAGCTTGCGACGGTATCGCGCTTGACGGCGTCCTGCTGCTTCTTGTCGGCAACCTTCAGCTGCTCGCGGTATGCATAGATCGCGGCGTATCCGGCAGCTGCCGACTGCGGATGTTGCGCGTATCCGTAAGCCGTGCGCTCATACTGTTTGGCCGCCTCGCCGAAATCCTTGTTCTCCAAAAGTAGGTCCGCGAGCTGATAGTTGACGGATGCCGAATCAGCCTCCTTCGGGAAGGACTCAAGGTAGGCGCCGTACCATTGGCTTGCTTCGCGATAATTCGTGAGCTTCTCGTTCGCTTCGTTTGCGTTCTGATACTGGGCGTGATAATGCGTCGCGAGGTCTTTCAGATTCGTCTTCAGGTAGGCCAGTACTTCCGGCGACTCTTCCGGTTTGAAATGTCGCCAATATTCTGACTTCAGGCCATACTTGGAAGCGAACTCCCGCTTCGACTCCAATACGAGCTTGGGGAACCCGCCCTGGGTGAAAGTATCCACGATGCGCATGCTGAATCGCGGCGCGGAACGGTGGAACGGATAAAGCGCTACGAAGGCTTTGTACGTCTTCGCCGCATCGTCGTAGCGCAGCTTGCCGAGATAATGCTCGCCAAGACCGGAGTAAATGCGGTCCTCATAGGAGCGATTCCCAAACTTGGAGAAGTACTCCGGCACGGTCTCCGGCCCGCCGAGGTTGCTGAAGCTCAGGCTGATCACTCGGAACGTATCGGCGACACGGCGATCGTTGTCCTCATCATGCGTCTGATCGAAGTCGTAACCGATCGATACCTTGTGGTCGAGCAGGGCAATATACTTTTGCAGAGCCTCTTCGTAAAATTCCTGCTTGTAGAGCGTCCATCCGAGCTTATAGAGAGCGAGCTCATGGTACTCGGAGGAGGGTCCCAGTTTGACGATGCCCGAATAAGCGCTTTCCGCGTCGCGGTAGCGCCTGCGCGTGAAGAAGTACTCGCCCCGCCTGAACTGCACTTCGTCGAGGTGGGAGGAATGCGGATTGGTGCGGATCAGGCGCTCCATTGTATCGATGGCCTCTTCGGTGCGGCCGAGCTCGTCGTACGCCCGGGCCATTTGATAGAGGACCTGGTCGCTGTTCTTATAACTGGGGTACTCGGTGAGCAGGCGATTGTAGAGAGCGATCGCCTCGAGTGGACCTTCGGGATCTGCGCCGGTGGGCACCGCGTCCGCCGGGGAGGCGCCGGCGTTGCTGCCCGCCAGGATTCCGGCCTCCGCTGTTGTGCGCCGCTCAAAATCCTGATCGGATTCCCGCAAACTTGCGCTGGCAGCTGCCGCGGCCGGATTAGGACCGCCGGCCCGCGAGCCCGCGAGTACCGGGGCGGGCTTCGGAGCGGCCATTTCCCGCGGCTTGGAGTTGCCCGTGCGAATCCCGAACTGTTTCTCGAGTTGCAGGTCCGCTAGACGCCGCATCGCCTCCGGAGTCATCGCGGTCTCCGGTGCCTCCTCAAGGAAGCGCCGGTATTGCTGCATGGCCTGATCGAGGCCCTGTTCGACCTTCACTTCTTGCAGGTCCGGACGCACGTTCCGCAGCTCCGCCAGCGTCCCCGCCGTGCCCACCGGCTTGATGGGACGCGCGGCGCAGCCGACCATGAAAACCGGCGCGATCACAATCGGAATGGCGAAGCGAGGCATCAGTGTCCCCCCGCGTCGGACTGAGCGCGCGTGGCTCGATCGTAGCTATCGGCGACGCCGAAGCGCGCCTCGGTTTGCTGGGCCGTCAGGCGTTCCCGGCGGGCCTCGAGCTGATTGATGGCGACGGTCTCGATCATGTGTCCCTGCCGGGCGATCAAGACGTCGACACGTTGCAATGCCTCGTCGAGGCGCTCGCGGAGCCGTGTAATCTGGACGTCGTATCCAACGTAACTGTGCGTCGCCGCCTGCCTCATCCTAACGAAGGCGTCATACCGCTGATTGAGAGCGTCGAGAGGCGCCTTCAATTCGTTCAGGTGTACGTAGGCCGCGGTCAGCCGGTCGTTGTACTCGGTTTCCAACCGCCAAGTGAGCGCGCCGCGCAGGTGAGCCGCGCGTCGCCGAAGTGCGAGCGATTCGGGGTCGTTAAAGTTGCCGAACTGGTTTTCGATGCGTGCGATGCGCTCGCCAGCGGTCTGCTCCTCCGCAGTCGCCAGATAATCCGGCCGCGGCGCGGTCAGCATGGCCTGCAGACGTTCGGCGAGGTGTTTACGCTGCTCGAGTTGCAAGCGGATCCGCGAATCCAGTTCCCGGAACTGCGCGTCGACCTGGGGGAGCAGCGGCTCATAGTTCTGTCCACGCAGCCGGATGATATCGTCGAAAGCATCGAGGCTGGTCTTCCAGGCAATGAACCTCGAGCGCAGGTCCTCGAGGTCAAGGTAGTTGTGCAATGCGGTTTGGAAGTCGTGAGATGCCATCAATTCCATCAGGTAGTAAGTTTCCGGCGCATCGGGCAGGTTGCGCAGGCGGATGACCCAGGTTTCGTCCTCCCGGCTTTCCTCGCGGATCAGCGCATTGAGAAACTGTCCCTCCCGGACGCTGCGGATCGACGCATCGACTCTCACGATCTGGTTGCTGAAGATCTCGAGCGCGCGCCCATATAGGAGCGCGGCGCGACCGTGTAGGTTCAAGCTGGCGTATGCATGCGGTACGGCAAGAATGACTTCCTGAACCGCGGCATCCGTCGGCTCACGATCCACCAGGATGTTCCACCGCACGAGCGCGCGGTCATACTGCTTGGCCGAGGCCTCGGCCCAGCCTGCCCGCAGCAGCGCCTGGTTGGAGAAGGGCCCCTCGAGATGGACGCGGTCCAGTGACTGTCTGGCCCGGTCAAAATCGCCAGATTCGAACAGCATGGTGCCCAGCACCAGATTCGACTTGTCGCGGATCGCGAGACCGGCGGGATCACTGGCCGGCAACTGGCCGGCCTTGTCCAATTGCTCGATCGCTTCCTGTGGCCGACCGTCCTGCAACAGCGCGATGCCAAGGTTGTAGGCGACAAACCCGGCTAGGCGCTCATCGCTCTTTAGCTGCGCGAGCAGCTTAACAGCCTCGCCCGGCTGGCCTGTGGCCATATAGACGTTCGCCCGCAAGAACTCGAGGTCACCCTTGATCTCCTCGGGCACCGTACCCTTGATCCGCGCTAGCGCTTGAAGCGCATCATCGAGCTGACCCTTCTGGAAGTGAATGCGGGCGAGCCTGAACGCGGCCTCGTTTCGTACCGCATCATCGACGGCGCCTTCGAGCACCGCCTTGATGGCGCGCCCTGCGCGTTGATGCATGCGGTAGTCAAGTTCGAAGTCGCCGACCGAGAATTCAGCCTCGTTGATGTGATAGTGAAGCGTATCGAGCTGGGGTTCGTCCAAAACGTGGTATTGGGCGAGCTCGGTGTCGAGCCGTTGGAGTGCATCAAAATACTGTCCTTGGTAAGCGTGATAGAGCGCCTCGCCGAAATACAGGTCCCTCAAGTCGCCGCCAGTAACCGGATAGGTGACAAGGCCCAACGCTAGGGCGAGTCCGATGAGTTGGCGAGTCGCTCGCATCGATTACCAATCCCCAAGCGTGATCGGAGTGTTGCCGGATCGCGGTCCGGCCAGAGTCAGTCCGACCAGCTTTGGCTTCACTTCTTTACGGAAAGTAAACTGTCCCGTGCGGCTGAAGTCCGCGCCGCCCTCAAGCTTGCCGTCGACAAGCACGTCCAGCTTGTGCTCCCCGGTCGCCACGTTGCCGACGTAGATTCGTTGCACGCCGCCCTTGCGCAGGGCCTGGAGCTCTTTCGCGCTGTAGATGTAGTGCGCGACGAGTTGGCCGTCGATCTGGAGCCGCACGGCGTCGAGGCGCATCGTGTCGCCCTTGGCCAGCTCGACGAAGATCGCCACCTGCGTCCCTGACGGGTATAGCAGTTTCTCCTCCAGCTGGCTCAGCTCTGCCGCCATGCGGAGAGAGTCTGACTTGATCTCCTGGATCTGTTCGTCGAGGCCCCTCATCTGCTGTTGGTCGGACGAGATCTCTTCCTGGGAAGGCTTCCGGACGGCAGCCTGAGAGGGCGCGGGAGTGATTGTGACTTGGGCGCTAGCATGGGCCGAGCCGCCCGGACCCGTGGCGGTGACGGTATAAGTGGTCGATTGAGAAGGCCTCACTGTAGTAGCACCCTGCGCGGCGACGGGGCCCACCGAGGGCTCCAATGTGATGGATGTGGCGTTCGTCGACGACCACGTGAGCGTGACCTGTTGGCCCGCTTGGGCGGAAGTCGGCGAGGCGCTCAGAGCGACGCTCGGGGACGGTGACGGCGCCAGTTGCGCCGCGGCGATAGACTTTTTCCCGTTGGCCATCAGCGCAAGCGCGACCAAACCGAACAAGACCGTAGTACGAAGTGAACGGAAACGCATCGTATTCAATCCTTGTGCAATGGAGCATACATGGAGCTGGAAGCCCGCAATGCCCCCCGCATTGGTCCCAGGATTGCGAAATTGCACGACGCTGTAAACTGTTCTCAGGAACGGAATTGGAACGGGGCACGATGGTACTAGAGGACCCGTTCGTTTGGCCGCCCATGGAACGCCGCGGAGAATTCGCAGCGGCAAGCCTGCAAGCTGAGTCTTACCTTGAGCGAGAGCACAACGCGCGATGGGCTGCGCTTGGCGTCGCGCACGCCACAAGCGGTATTACGGCCAACGTATTGACACTACTTTTACCCCCCGCCCCCCCAAACATTCTTGCGCGCGACCAGCTCAATCCTTACCTACAAGCTGCGCGGCGCAAAGAGGTGGAACAATGGCAATCGGGTGCTGATCACAATGTCATTGCAAATTCGCTGGGCAAATCGATTGCCCATTCATCCACAGCCCGCATTCCTTACAGTGAATTCTCCCTCCTGACGTTGATTGGAACCGCGTTCCCGCAGAGAAACGAGGTGCGCACCCACTTGTGTCTTGGATCAACGGAAATTGCCCAGTGGATTGTGCGCGCTGCTGCCGCTCTATCTTTGCAATGCACGTACGTGCTAATTCATCGATACTCATGTTTGCTCTTACGGTGACCTGCAGAACCAATCCGGTAAGAATGCCAGGCTTATCGTCCGCTTGTGACCATTGGCATGTCCTACAAGCTTGCACGGACAAGTTAAACCCTAGCCAGTTCCGAAACCACTGTTCTAAAGACTCGTTTCGGGCCAGGAGACGCAGGTGACCCTTTGAGCCCTTCTATTGCGTTTGACAGAACTTTGCCCAAAAACCCTTCCTCCACCGTTGCTCGCAAATAGCTGATTCTATGGGGTTGAGATTTGCGAATGTCGCTGCCCACAAACAGATGTTTGTGGGCGGCCTCAGACTACTTTTAAGCCGAACGCACTCCGAGTGGCAAAAACCCCGCGCGTACTCGGCTCCGCGAGCGAGCAGTCGACATGTGGCAGAAACAGTTGTCTTTGCCGAATGTCGAATGAAGATCTAGCTCGTAATCAATTACTGCAGCCCAAGGCAGACCGGAAGGCGGGATGAATGCAATAGGCGTAGGCCCTAAGGCCCGCGGTCATCCGTCTGGGATCATGTTCAAATTGATAAGAGTACCGTTCATCGTCCTCATTAATGTAAATGCCGAGTACGCCGAACCAAACAAGAAGATCAATCACCTCTGGGAGATCGGCCTCGTGTATACCCGCGTCCCTGAGCTGTGCTTCAACTTCATTTCGCGATAGAACCGTGCTGCAGCCGATGAAGGCATAGGGCACATTATCGTATTGGGATTTCACATCCCTCATTTCAAGGCTTATGTCTACCAATGCTTCTGCCGAATAAGCGCGCTCTGCCTGCAAAATGTCGCTTTCGCTCACTTTGTCATGCCTATGATTTATTGAAGTGCTTATACATCCACCGACAAACCGCAGAACGGGGCGTGTCAACGACCTTGAGACACATTCTCACGGAATTTAGTGAGTTTTTTCATGTGAGTTGGACTGGTTTGTTGATCCAGGCCTCCGTGGGGACGGCCGGCGGTCTTGGGGCGCTTCGCACGAAGCGCTCCGGATGAAGTTGGTAGGCGGCACTGAGCACGTGTTGGCGCTGTTCGAGGAC
>QHYN01000325.1 GCA_003224145.1 Acidobacteriota bacterium | reverse complement strand
GGCTACGAACCGGCTCGAGATCGTTTCTGCGGTTATTTCGATTTCCTCCGCATTCCCGCGCGCTACCTCCCCGCGTGCGCCTCCCGCCTTCTAGCTAGCTGTCTTCTCCTTAGTCGGTCCCATTCGCAGTGATTAGCCGTCCCTATTGCCGGGACGCGTCAGGAGTTTCCACATGAGAAAACAACTCTCGAAATACACGGTCTGGTTTTTTGATGGCTGTGAGCCATGGGCTGGCAAGAATCCCTGGCTATCTCAAGTACACGCTAAACACACCGTATAAGGAGGAGTGCCATGAAGAAAATCGCATTGCTGTTCGCTATGGTTTTCTGCTGTACCACCGCGTCCGCCCAGCAAGCTCCGCCCGCCACACCATCTTTGGACTCAAATACTGAAGACGCCCGCGTGAAGGCCCTCGAGGAGCAGATGCGCACGCTCGCCGAACAAGTAGCGCTGCTCCGTGGCGAGCTGAAAGCGCTGCGCGAGGCAAAATCCCCTCAGCAGCCAACTACAGACCGCATCCTCCTCGCGTCTTCGCATGTCGAGCCGGGTATGGTGCCGCCGCCCACATCTACTCCTGCGGACTCGCCCGCTGCTCCCGAGGCTCTTCCGGCTCAACTTGCCCAGACCCAGACCTACGGCGGTGCTACATCCAACGCCAAACTGCTCAATCCGGACATCAGCCTGATCGGCGATTTCATTGGCACGGCCGGACGAAACACCATTTCTCCGTCGCGCTCGCTTGAACTCCACGAATCCGAAGTGGGGATGCAAGCGATCATTGACCCCTACGCGCGCGCTGACGCCTTCATCTCCTTCGGCGAAACCGGCGTAAATGTCGAGGAAGGTTACGTCACATTCACGGCGCTCCCGGCCGGGCTGCTCCTGAAAGTCGGCAAGATGCGCGCCGAATTCGGTAAGGTCAACACCGTCCATAATCATGCCCTGCCCTTCATTGACCGGCCGCTGGTTACCAACAATCTCGTCGGCGGCGAAGACGGCATCGACGATGCTGGCATCTCCCTTTCCCGTTTTCTTCCCGCCCCCAAGAACTGGTTCTTCCAGGGAACGGCGCAGGTCTACCGCGGCGACTCCAGCGACGTTTTCACCGCCAACCGGCGCCAGGACGTCAGTGTTGTTGGCCATCTTCGCCTCTACCGCGACCTTGGCGAATCGACCAACATTGACCTTGGGGCGTCCTATGCTCGCGGTCACAACAACGCCGGCATGGGCCCGACATTCAATCCAAACAACTTCCTCACCAATCTCTACGGCGCAGACGCTACTCTTCGGTGGAAGCCCCTTCGTCGCGCCATCTACCATTCCTTCCTTTTCCGCACCGAGCTCTTCTGGAGCGCTCGGGATCAGCTCTCGCCCCTTAACGTTTTCCAGACTCAGCACTCCTTCGGCTTGTACTCTTCGGCCGAATACCGAGTGAACCGCAGGTGGACTGCCGGTGGACGTTTCGACCGCAGTGGCCGCGCAACCAACGCCAGCCTGACGGATACCGGTTTTTCCGGTATTCTGACGTACTGGCCCAGCGAGTTTAGCCAGATCCGTGGCCAGTATCGCTACGGTCACCTGTGGGACGTTCTCAATGATCGTTTCACGAACGCCAACGAGTTCCTATTCCAGTTTCTTTTCGTGATGGGCGCGCATGGCGCGCACCCGTTCTGACCATGCTGTTCGGAGGAACTATGCGAAACGCAAATCTCTGCACTCGCTTTATCGCTCTGGTAGCCGCGCTTACCTTGCTCTGCGCCACTTGTCCGCCTCCCGCGCACGCGGAAAGCAAGCTGAAGATCATGACCGCGACCACGGACCTGGCCGCACTTGCACAGGAGATCGGCGGCGACAGAGTCGAGGTCGAATCGGTAGCCCGAGGCTATCAGGATCCCCATTTCGTCGAAGCCAAGCCCAGCTTTCTGCTGAAACTGCGCCACGCCGATCTGCTCATCGTCGTGGGCCTCGAACTCGAAATCGGCTGGCTTCCTCCGCTGATCACTCAATCCACCAATCCGAAAATCCAGGTCGGTGCGCCAGGTTATTTCGATGCTTCGCGCTACGCTAAGATCCTCGAGATTCCCACTGGCGTTGTGACTCGCGCCGAGGGTGATGTCCATCCTCTCGGCAATCCGCACTACTGGCTCGACCCCGAAAATGGCCTGCGCATTGCCAAGGGCGTTCAGAACAAACTGTCCGAAATGCGCCCTAACGATGCCGCTTATTTCGCCCAGCGTTATGATTCCTTCGAGCAGCACATCAAGGACGCCGACCAAAAGTGGCTTGCCGAGATGAAGCCTTATGCCGGCCGCAAGATCGTTACCTATCACCGCTCTTGGCCCAACTTCGCCGAACATTTCCATCTCGATGTCATCGGCTACGTCGAGCCCCGCCCCGGCATCCCGCCAAGTCCCCAGCACACCGTTGAATTGATCGGGCTGATGAAGCGCGACGGCGTCAAGGTTATCGCCGTTGAGCCGTACTTCGATTTGAAAACGCCCAACGCCGTTGCCCGCGACACCAGCGGGCAGGTCGTCGTGCTCATGCCCTCCGTCGGGGGCGAAAAGGAAATCACCGACTACTTCAAGTTGTTCGATTACGACATCGCGAAGCTAAAGCAGGCCTTCGACGCAACCAAATAACCTTTAGGAGACTGTGGAATGGAAATCCTGCCCTTCTTGCTCGCGCCCTTTGTCGCCAGCCTCATTCTCACCGGGATTCACGCCTATCTTGGTGTGCACGTCGTCGAGCGCGGAGTCATTTTCGTCGACCTCGCTCTCGCCCAAATCGCCGCGCTTGGCGCCACCGTCGCGATTGTTGTCGGCATGGACCCGCACGGCCGCGGCTCGTACTGGATCAGCCTCGCGTTCACGTTCCTTGGCGCCGGAATCTTCGCTTTCGCTCGCTCGAGCAGAGGCCACATTCCCCAGGAAGCTTTCATCGGCATCGCTTACGCCGTTGCTTCCGCCACCGCCATTCTTCTTATGAGCAAAGCCACCGGCGAGACCGAGCACCTCAAAGACATGCTCGTCGGCAACATCCTGGCCGTCTCCTGGCCCGAAGTTCGCAAGACGGCTTTTCTTTACGGAGCCATAGGCATCTTCCACTTTCTCTTTCGCAAAAAATTTCTGACCATTTCGATGAACCATGCAAAAGCGGAGCAATCGGGTATCCACGTCCGCTTCTGGGATTTCCTCTTCTACGCTTCTTTTGGCTTTGTCGTGACGTCTTCTGTAGCCATTGCCGGCGTCTTGCTGGTTTTCTGTTACCTCATCGTTCCCAGCGTGGGTGCGATGCTATTTGCGGACCGTATCGGCAGGCGCCTCGCGATTGGCTGGACCATGGGCACGCTGGTTTCGGCGCTAGGCTGCTATCTCAGTGTTCAGCTCGACACCCCCACGGGCGCCACTATCGTCGTCACCTTCGGCG
>QHYN01000324.1 GCA_003224145.1 Acidobacteriota bacterium | reverse complement strand
CGCCGCGGGATATCACCGACGCCATGTCGCGCCAGATGAAAGCGGAACGCGAAAAGCGCGCCGCAATTCTCGAAGCGGAAGGCATCAAGCAGAGCCAGATCCTTCAGGCGGAAGGGAAAAAGCAATCCGAAATTCTCAGGGCCGAAGGCGATGCCCAAGCCCGCATCACCCGCGCCAATGCCGAAGCCGAGGCCATCAAGCTCGTCTCCACCGCCGCCGAAACGTATTTCAAGGAACGCGCCGAGGTGATGCGCCGCCTGGAGGTGCTCAACAACAC
>QHYN01000323.1 GCA_003224145.1 Acidobacteriota bacterium | reverse complement strand
TCTCGACGGCGCTACGCAATCGCTGCCCAAGCCCGTTTCAGACTCGCCCACGCCGCCTTCCTCGCCCTCCGGCAGATCTATGTAACCTGGGGCTGTGCTAAAATAGGAATTCCCGCGATCCCACAGGGGGCTGCCGCCACATGAAATTTGGAGTCGTCGTTTTTCCCGGGTCCAATTGTGACCACGACGCGTTTTACGCTATCGGAAACGTCCTCAAGAAACCGGTCGAGTTCATCTGGCACCAATCGGAAGACTTGGCGAAGTGCGACGCTATCATCCTGCCTGGAGGCTTTTCCTACGGCGATTATCTCCGCACCGGCGCGATCGCGCGCTTCTCACCGGTGATGAATTCGGTTGAAAAATTCGCCAACGGTGGTGGACTGGTTCTTGGCATTTGCAACGGCTTCCAAATTCTCTGCGAAGCAGGCTTGCTCCCCGGAGCCATGATGCGCAACAGCGACCTGCGCTTCATCTGCCGCCACGTGCACATCCGCGTGGAACAGATCGACACACCGTTCACTAACGCCGCGGAGCAGGGCCAGATTCTGAAGATTCCCATCGCGCACTCGGACGGCAATTACACGGCCGATGAAGGCACGCTTACCGAACTCGAAGAGAATCGGCAGGTGATTTTCCGTTACACCACGCATGACGGAGGTGGTCGTTTTGTTGCCGGTGCCTGCGGAGTCCACTCTTCGCCCGCCAGCGACGAAGTCCGCTTTGCGGCAGCGCGGAAAAGAGACGGTGCCGGGAATCCCAACGGCTCGATGCACAACATCGCCGGCGTCTGCAACCGCGAGCGCAACGTCGCGGGGCTGATGCCACATCCCGAGCGCGCCGTGGAATCCACGCTCGGCTCCGCCGATGGCCTGGTGATTTTCCGGTCCATTGTTGAAGCGCTCGTCGGCGCCGCAAAGGCCACCGCTTGAGAGCGGCACGAATTCGCGGACTTTTTTGTAGGGGCACGATATATCGTGCCCTACGGTTTCTCACCGTTTCGACAAACCTAAATCATGGCCACCGCAACGACTGAAATCAGAGTCACTCCCGAAATCGCTGAGGAGCACGGGCTCACTGCCGAAGAATACGCACGCGTCAAACAAATCCTCGGGCGCGAGCCGAACATCACCGAGCTCGGCATCTTCAGCGTGATGTGGAGCGAGCATTGCTCCTACAAGTCAAGCAAAGTGCACCTGAAGCGCCTGCCTACCCGCGGCAAGCTGGTCGTGCAAGGCCCGGGGGAAAACGCCGGCGTGGTGGACATCGGGGATGGCCTCGTCGCTGCCTTCAAGATCGAATCACACAATCATCCGAGCTATGTTGAACCGTTTCAGGGTGCGACCACCGGCGTGGGCGGCATTCTGCGCGACATTTTCACCATGGGTGCGCGGCCCATTGCCGTGCTCGATTCACTGCGTTTTGGCGAGATCACCGCGGGCAAGCACACCACGGAAGAAGAAGCGCGGAAAAACCGCCGCATCCTCGATGGCGTCATCCGCGGCATCGGAAGCTACGGAAATTGTTTCGGCGTCCCCACGATCGGAGGCGAAGTCGCCTTTGAGCCTTGCTATTCACAAAACCCGCTCGTCAACGCCCTCGCTCTCGGCATCGCCCGCAAAGAAGATCTGTTCTTCGCTAAAGCCAAGGGTGCTGGCAATCCTGTGATTTACGTTGGCGCAAAGACCGGCCGCGACGGCATCCACGGCGCATCGCTCCTCGCCTCCGCCGAATTCACTGAAGAGTCTCAGCAGAAGCGCCCCAACGTGCAGGTCGGCGATCCATTCATGGAAAAGCTGCTGCTCGAAGCCTGCCTCGAAGCTATGCAGACCGGGGCGGTTGTGGCGATTCAGGACATGGGCGCTGCCGGGCTCACCTGCTCCACTGTGGAAATGGCTTCGCGCGGTGGCACCGGCATCGAAATTGATCTCGCCAAAGTTCCGCAGCGCGAAACCGGCATGACGCCCTACGAAATCATGTTGAGCGAATCGCAAGAGCGCATGCTCCTCGTCGCCGAAAAAGGTCGCGAGCACGAAGTCCTCGCCGTCTTCAAAAAGTGGGGGCTGGATGCCGTCGTTGTCGGCCAGGTCAACGAAGGCGGCATGGCGCGCATAAAAAATAACGGCCGAGTCGCCGCGGAGATTCCCGCGCATCCGCTCGCCGAAGAAGGGCCGGTCTACCATCGACCCAGTAGAGCGCCCGCTCCGCGCGCTGAATCCGGAAAGGATTGGTTTTCGTTCGCGGCGGAGGGCAGCGACCTCACCCAGAATTTTGTGAAGCTGCTCGCTTCGCCCGCGATTGCTTCCAAGCGCTGGATCACCGAGCAGTACGACACTTCGGTCCGCACCAACACGCTCGCAGGACCTGGCGCCAGCGATGCCGCCGTCGTGCGCATCAAGGATCCGCGGACCAACGCTATCAAGCGCGCTCTCGCGCTCTCGACCGACAGCAACGGCCGCTGGTGCTATCTCAATCCGCGCGTTGGCGCGATGCACGCGGTCGCGGAAGCGGCCCGCAACGTCGCTGCCAGCGGCGCGCGCCCCATCGCCGCAACCAACTGCCTCAACTTCGGCAGCCCCGAAAAACCGGAAGTCATGTGGCAGTTCAGCGAAGTCATTGACGGAATCGCCGAAGCTTGCAATGCCCTCGGCACACCCATCACCGGCGGCAACGTTAGCTTCTACAACGAAACGCTCGGCAAATCGATCTTTCCGACGCCCGTCATCGGTATGCTGGGCATTCTCGACGATGTTTCCCGCGTCCTGAAGATCGCCTTCGGCAACGACGGCGACACCATCGTTTTGCTAGATGGTTTTGGTGTAGGGGCGACCCTTGGGTTGCCCGCGGGCGGGGCAAGCCCCGCCCCTACATTGGGGCTTATTCCCCGCACCGATCTTGGCAACCAATCACCCGCCTGTCATTCCGAGCGCAGCGAGGAATCGGGGCTTGTACCGCCCGTCATCGCATCCCGCCAATTCTCCTCCTCCGA
>QHYN01000151.1 GCA_003224145.1 Acidobacteriota bacterium | reverse complement strand
ATATCAAGTCACTTACGTGTGTCCTGGCCTTGAGCATGGCCGCGACGAGCTGCGCAGTCTGGATGGTTCTTTGTGAGCTGGGAGTGGGCGATGGTGAGGCCGCCGGCGCAGGTTGCAACTGCCGCGGCATAGTTTGTGTGGGAGTTTCCATGGTTTCGTTCGGTGCTTGCCAGGCCAAAGAAAACTGCGGGCGAATTGTCTAAGATGAACCCCAATCAATCGCTTGTCTGATATCTGACTCCTGTATTCTAGGCAAACTGAGGTCATGCGCGCTTCACAGAAATGACGACGCAATGTCGTGTACATTACTACCTAAAGGAACGGTGACTTCGATAGAAAATTACAACCCCCCGGCACTTTGGGGCTGCGCTAGAGGATTTCCCTATTGTTTCGAAGCGGTGTCGATAAACTTGGCCACGTTTTTCTTTAGCTTCGCCAAGTCTTCGTCGTGCAGATACATCATGTGGCCGGCTTCGTAATACTGATGCCAGATATTCTTGCGGATGTTTTCCGGGAGACCCATGTGGTCCACAGTGTATTCCGCTTCCATGAACGGTGTTGCTAGATCGTAGATCCCGTCTTCAACCTCGACCTTCAGGCGCGGATTCGACACCATGGCCTGTACCAGGTCCAGCACGACGCTCGGCGATCCGGGGAAAAAGCCAAAATCACTCCCTTCGTGTTTCCAGTCCCAGTGGTTTCCATCAAAGTCCGCGGCAGGCTTGTATTTCTTCTCTTGCCCGAATTTCAATTCCTCGCGAATGTAAGTGTTGAACGCTCCGACGAAAGCGCCGCTGATGGCCGTCTCCTGTGGGTCATAGTCCGCAGCTTCGCCGATCAGGTTGTAGGTCGGCCCGGCAAATCGCGCGTCCAAGCGCCCCGTCGTCAATCCGCGATTGCGCTGGAGTTCTTGCATAAACTGAAACAAGCGCACGCGCAGGTTGGCTTTCTCGAGATAGTCTTCACTCAACCCGGTGAAGCGCGCCACTTTCTTCGCGATCTCCGCTTTTTCCGCTTTGCTCAGCTCGTCTCCCTTCATCAGCGCGTCGGCATATTCGCCACGGGCGAATTTCCGTGCCTCATCGAGAAAAGCGTTGAGGTTCTCCGGGCGGTCCTTCAGTGTTTTGTGGAACCATGCGGTGGCTGCATAACTGGGGAGATACAGGATGTACGCGAGATCCTGACCCGGATAAAAAGAAATCGTGCCTAAATCCAGAACCGAGGAGACCATTACAATCCCATTCAGATATAGGTTGTCGTGGTTTTGCAGGTAGTTGCCAAGCGCGGCGTTTCGAAACGTGCCGTAGCTCTCGCCAATCAGAAATTTGGGCGAATTCCAGCAGTTGTTGCGGCTGATGTAAGTGGCAATAAACTGTGCAAGCGACTTCACGTCCTGGTCCACGCCCCAGAAATCCTTGTCCTGTGCTTTCCCCACGGCATGGCTGAATCCGGTGCCCACCGGATCGGGAAATACGAGATCCGATTTGTCCAGCAGGCAACCGGGGTTATCCATCAGTTTGTAGGGCGCAGGCGGTGTCACATCCGCGTTGATGGTCATCACCCGCCGCGGCCCGACCGATCCCATGTGCAGCCACACCGAGGAAGAGCCGGGTCCGCCGTTGTAGAGAAACGAGATCGGCCGCTGGCTCATGTCCTTGACATCGCTGCGCGTATACGCCGTGGAATAAATCAGCGCCGTGGGCTCGTCCTTCTCGTTCTTGATGAGAATGGTCGCCGCTGTCGCCTTGTAGGGAATGGTCTGACTGCCGATTTTTATCGTGTGATCTGTTACTGACGATTCTTCCTTCGGTGGTGGACCTGGGGGTGCTTCCGCCGCCTTCTCTCCGGGCTTGGACTCCTTTTCCTGCGCTCCCACTCTCAGTCCAGGCGTGCTAACGGCCAACGTAAGGACAAGCAACACACTTAGGTCTTTCACACGAATCATCGGCCCTCTCCTCGAAGCAGACTGAATTTGCTGCCTGAATGAACTTGGGATTCTAACTCTTTACACGGCCACAAGACTATTTTGTTCGACGACTGAGAAACACAAATGTCTCGCCGTGGTCTGCCGAATTCGCAAATATCGCAGCACAGTCGTCCACGATCCAGTCCGCGCCCGCCTGGCGGAGTTCCGCGTCGCTCGCCGTAGTGCGCAGCGCCACGACGCGCGCTCCTGCCGTTTTGCCGGCGCGAATCCCTGCCGGCGCATCCTCGAGCACGACGCAGTCTGCAGCGGAAACGCCAAGCATCTCCGCCCCCTTTAAGTAGGGTTCCGGGTCTGGCTTGCCGCGAATGACATCCGTTGATGTCACCAAATGCTTCGGCTTCGGCAATCCCGCTGCCTCGATCCGTACGCCCGCCAGGGGCCGTGTGCAGGAGGTCACGATGGCCCACCTCTCCCGCGGAATTGCCTGGAGCAATTCCATCGCTCCGGGGAGGGGAATTACTCCGTCGGTGTCGGCGAGCTCGCGCCGCTCCACCTCGCGATTTTCTGCCTCGTGGTCACCCTGGGGAAGCAATTCGCGAATCGTTGCGATGCTGGGCTTCCCGTGCGCATTACGTACAACTTCCTCGGGCTCAAACCCGTGCTCGCGAGCCCAGCCCTCCCATACCCGCGCGACGGCCGGCGTGGAATCCACCAGCACGCCATCCAGATCAAACAGCACACCACGACACCGGATGGAAATCATTTCTCCATGATAATCGGAATCGTTCAGACGTTTCGCGGGAACTGTGCAGTCTATTCGCGACCAATGGCCGGACCGAAAGGATTTGGGGTGGGAGATGGGATTTGAACCCACGACATTCGGAGCCACAGTCCGACGCTCTACCAGCTGAGCTACTCCCACCACCGAGGAACACTCATTAGTTTACGCTACTTTTGAATTCCCAAAAAGCGGCGCCTCACGAGCAATTCTGGGCGCACAAAAGCGGCGGCGCTCCCCCCAAAAAGCTAGCGCTCCCACGAATCCCGCTCCCCGTTGTAGTCTTGCGCACGCTGCCTGGAGAACTCCGCGCATCTTGTTACACTGAATTCGTAGGAAACTTGTCCCCGCGCATGAGCCCTCATCAGAACGACCGCAGCCATTTCGAGCGGCAAATCGTCGTTGCGCGCCCGATTTTGATTCTCCTCGCGCTGCTTGCCGCCCTCGAGCAGCCGCCTTCGCGTGAAGCGCACCGTTCCGCTTCTTTTCTGATCGCCTACCTCATCGTGGCGCTCATCGTCACGCAAATCGAACGCCTTCTCCGTCGTCGTTCCTGGCACTTGCCGCTGGTTTGCGATCTCCTGGCCCTCGGTTTTTTCATGTTCACCAGCCCCTCGACCGTACCGGTCTGGTTTCCCTACATGTTCATTTGCTACGCCGCGGGAATTCGCTGGGGATTCGACCTGACGCTGCCATTGGCCGGTGTCCTCTCCCTCATTCTCGTTTTCCTGACCGCCGTAAAGGGTGAAATTCACTGGATGCGCGTCGTCTCCTGGCTTGGTCTGACGATGGGCACGTTTGCCGGCGGCGCTGGTCTTGCTTTTTTGGGCGACCGCAACCGGCGCTTTTCTTCCCAGATTGAATTCTTTTCGCGAATCAACGCCACCATGCAAGTGGATCAAGGGCTGGCCGAGTCGCTCCGCTTGTTCCTCCAGGAAATGGCCGTCACCTTCGATGCCGAGGAAGCTCTTCTCCTCTATCGCGATTCAGATCTGGAACGCATTTTCCTCTGGCGCATGAAGGCTGGCGAAAGCGAGCGTTTGGTTCCGGAAAGCATGCCACTCTCCCGCACCGATGGCTTTCTGCTGGACGACATGGACGCCGCCATCTGCTGGAATTCACTCGTTGGCCCGGGTTCGGGTTTTGGCTGGGACCGCCGCGACGGACGGTCCATCAAGAATCTGCCTCGGCTTCCCGGGCCCGTGCAGCAAGAACTCAAGGTTCGCTCTCTCCTGACCGTGGCGTTCGACCAGGGAGGTCAGTCGGCCGGAAGGATTTTCCTTCTGAACGGCCGTAAACCATTCCAAAAACAGGACTTGGCCTGGCTCGAAGATATTGCCCAGCATATCGGCCCCGCTCTTGAAAACACCTTTCTTTTGAGGCACTTACGCGCTCGCGCCATCGAAGCCGAGCGCAGCCGCATCGCCCGCGACCTCCACGATGGCATTCTCCAAACTCTCCTCAGCATCGAAATCCAGCTGGACGTCCTCCGCCGTCGTGTTCCCGCCACTCCGGAGCAGGCCTCCCATGCCCTCGCCAATCTTCAGCAGACCGTTAAAAACGAGGCCGCCGAGCTCCGCCAGACCGTTACCGACCTGCGCCCCCTGCGTGTCCAGAGCGCCGATCTCGTTGATCTCATGCGCGGATTCGCCGAGCGTTATCGCAATGAATCCACCGTTGCCTTGGACCTGCTGATCGATTCGACACAATTGCGCGCCCCCGACCGCGTCTGCCGCGAGGTTTTCCAGATTTACCGGGAAGCACTCAACAATATAAAAAAGCATGCCAAGGCTTCCCATGTCGTGGTAAAACTGTCGCAGGACGACAGCCGTCTAGTACTTGTAGTCGATGACAATGGCGAGGGTTTTAGTTTTGCCGGAAGATTTACCGGTGATGAACTGGATCGTCTCCGGCTGGGTCCCATCTCCATCAAGGAGCGTTCGCGTACCGTGGGTGGGATTTTGACCGTCGAGTCAAACCCGGGGCACGGCGCGCGTCTGACGATCGAAGTACCGCTCGGTTGATATGGCAAAAACAAAACAGCAAATACGGGTACTACTAGCCGATGACCACGCCATCTTTCGCGATGGCTTGCGCAAGCTTCTCGATTCCGACGATGAAATCACCATCGTCGGCGAAGCTCAGAATGGCGCGGAGTGCATCAAGCTCTTGGCCAAGTTGAAGCCCGACATTCTCCTCCTCGATCTTCGTATGCCTGACAAAGATGGTTTAGCCGTCCTCGAGGAAGTCAATTTCGATACCTTGCCCACGCGCGTCGTCGTCCTCACGGCCGCCGAAGATGATCGCGATGTGGTCCGCGCCATGCGCCTTGGCGCGCGCGGCGTAGTCTTGAAGCAGTCCGCCACCGATCTCTTGGTCAAGAGCATTCATCGCGTGCATGCGGGCGAAATCTGGCTCGACAACCGCATGACCGCCGAAGTCATGAAAGCTTTCTCGAAATCCAGCGAATCCGGCCCGCGCCGCGAGAAGCCTCTGCTCAGCGACCGCGAAAAAGAAATCGTCCAGCTCGTCGCCCAGGGCTTCCGCAATAAGGAAATCGGCGAAAAACTTTTCATCTCCGAGCAAACCGTCAAGAACCATCTCCATAACATCTTCGACAAGCTCGGTGTCTCCGACCGCCTCGAACTCGCCCTTTACGCCATTCACCACAGGCTGATCGACCAGTCTTGAGTTCTTAGTGGTACAGGTTTCAACCCGTGTGCCTCGCTCCATTGTAGGGGCACGACATGTCGTGCCCGCTTGGCGCGCCATCCCTCACCGCCTGATCGACCAGTCTTAATTTTTTCTCTTTGCCTTGTAGTGGCGGGTCGTACATTGTCCTGAGCGCAGTCGAAGGAGACCCGTGCTTTTCTCTTTTTGTATCGCCGGCCTGGCGCTGCCGCGACCAATCGGGGAGGCCGGCATCTTCCTCCTCGTGGCGCAGGTTTCAATCTTTGTTCCTCGCTCCGTTGTAGGAGCACGATACCTCGTGCCCGATTGGCCCGCCATTTTTCACCGCCTGCCGTCCTATCCTGGCTCCGTGGAATTCCGCCCCGTTCTGGCGCTCCTTAACCTGCAAATCTCGCTTTTGAACTTGCCCCGGCTCTACTTCCACCGCGATGCCCAAAACTCCTCCCGCATCGCCTTCTCTAGCTGCCTCGACAGTTTCTTGGGGAGTGGCTGCCCGACTTATAAGTGCCTAGTGAGTTACCCTCCGCTGTGCTATGCTCCGCTTGCCCGTGGTGGTTTGTCCGCCGGCGACCAAGTCCCCGATTCTCCGGAGTTCTCGCTTAGGGATACGTTGTTCCTCTTTCGGACTTCCGCCCCTGGCCTCGGTCAAGCACTGAGTGCTGAATCAAGTTCTGTTGTACGGGCCGGCCTATGCAACTCCTTAAACCAGCCTTGCGTCACGTTCAGCTCCTCTCTTTTCTTTCCCTAATCATTTGCGTGAATGGTGCCTCCGCTCAGCAGCAACACCCAACTGCCTCTTCTAAGGGAGTCGCAGCCCAACGGAAGCTTCCTGTGGCCAAACAGCAAGTTCCTCCCGTTGAAGACGCCGATGCCGCAGAGCAAGGTTCCCCTAAAAAATCTTCTCAGTCGCGCGACAGTGCTGATCTGACTCGCAAGCGCGACGAATGGTTCTACAAGCAGCGCAGCTCCGCCAACGGGCATATTCCTGCTGGCGCTCGGTTCAAGGCGTTCCAGCACATGCAGCGCATGATGGTTGCGGAAGGGAAGCTGACTGTCCGTCCTGACGCCTCCTACGCCGAAGTCGCTCCGCAAACCTGGCTCTCGCCTCTCGGTGCCGTTACCTCTATGTGGACTTCCACTGGTCCTACTCCCACGACTGGCGGCCAATTCTTTTCTCCAGTGACTGGCCGGGTTATGACCATCGCTGTGGATCCTTCCGATACTACTGGGAACACCGTGCTCATCGGCGGCGCGATGGGTGGTATCTGGCGTTCGACTGATGCCGGTGTAACTTGGACCGCAGTCGGTGACCAGAATGCTTCTTTAGCTATGGGATCCATTGCTTTTGCTCCGTCCCAACCCGCAACCGTTTACGCTGGCACCGGTGAGTCTTCCCTCGGCTTTGACACCTATTATGGCGCGGGTGTCTTGAAATCCACGAATCATGGCCTGACCTGGACACAGACATGTACGGTAGCCGGGCCGTTTTGTCCTTTCATTGGTCCTTATCTTGACGGTCTCAATCCCGGCTTCGGCTTTCTTAACTTCGGCGGGGCGCACATCAGCTACGTGGCCGTCAATCCCTCAAATCCCAGCATGGTCCTGGTCGGAGCCCAATTCATCCTCGAGGGCCCAAAGGAAGGCGTCTACTGCTCTGACAATGGTGGATCCACGTGGAGCAACATCTTGCCGGACCAGATGTCCACCTTTGTTGGCTTTGCTTCTTCCACTGTCGCCTACGCGGCCTTTGGCAATCTTTTTGGTAGTTCTCCCGGTGCTCCGAATGGAAATGGAATTTATAAAGCGACAGGCCTTGGCTCGACATGTTCGACCATCCATTTCGCGCGATTGACCAGCACAACTTTGCCTCTGCAGTCCTCCATGGGCCGCATCGATCTCGGCATCGCACCCAGCGACACTACTGGAAACACCGCCTATGCTTCCATCGCAGACGGCACTACATCCTCAATCACCAATCTCGGCGTTTTTGTCACCACCAACGGCGGCACTTCCTGGACGCGTACCGCCGCCCCCGACGTCTGCCACTTCCAGTGCTGGTACGACAATGTCATCAAGGTGGACCCCAACAACAAAAGCATCGCCTTTTTCGGCGGCTCCTCCGTCATCGATTCCAGCGGAAATCCCTCCTGGGTTGTTCGCACGGAAAATGGTGGCACGAGTTGGTCTTCCGTGATTCCCAATCTGCCGCCGGGCAGTTCCGGTCTTCCTCACGTGGACAACCACGCCATTGCCTTGACCAAGCTGTCCACTGGCAAAGTCCGCATGTATCTCGGCAACGACGGAGGCATCTGGCGCACCGACGACGCCGAAGCCTCGACCGTCACTTGGATCAATCTCAACAATCCCTCGCTCACCCTGACCCAGTTCTATCCTTCGATTTCCATCAACCCTTCCTCCCCCTCCATCGCTTTCGGCGGCACGCAAGATAACGGCAGCCAGAACTACCAGGGCGGAACGAGCTGGGTGGACAATCAACTTTGTGGTGATGGTGCCTCCTCAGCAGTTGATACCGTCATCCCAAGCACCGTCTACATTGGTTGTGCTACGGGCTTCCCGGTCAACGCCTCTTATCAGAATGGCGCGATCGGCTCCTTCTTTCCCGCGGTCAATGGGATCAATCCGTCGGACTTTCTGAGTCTTATCCCTCCGCTTGTTACGGATCCAAATGCCGCAAATGTTCTTTATTTCGGCACCACCAAGATTTATCAGTCCGTCGACGCCGGAAACACCTGGACGCCCATTTCATTCGATCTTGCAAACGGTCCGGGCGGTGGATGGCTCAACGCGATTGCTGTCGAACCCGGAAATTCCAGTGTTGTTTATGCAGGGGCCAACACGGGCGCAGTTTTCTTCGCCACGAACGTGACCACAGGCGGAGGAGGCTTCGCTTCCTTTATTCAGGCAAATCAAAATGGCCTTCCACCGCGCGAGGTCACGGCCATCGCCATCGATGCTTCCGATCCGTCTGGCAAGACTGCCTATGTCTCTTTCTCCGGTTTTTCGTTTGTTGGACCTGATCTTTTTGGCAATTCGATCACCGATCCGCTCGGCCACATCTTCAAGACAGCCGACGGAGGCAATACCTGGAAGGACGTGAGCTGTTCTACGAGTAATTGCTCAACCCCGGCCGCCAGCGATCTCCCAAACATTCCCGTGAACGATCTTGTCCTCGATCCCGACATCCCCAACATTCTGTACGGCGCCAATGACCTCGGCGTCTTCATGGGCGACTGTTCAGCGATGCCTTGCACCTGGACTACTCTTGGAACCGGACTTCCACGCGTGGTCGTCCACTCGGTGCGTCTCCACGAAGCCTCTCGCACGCTCCGCGCCGCCACCCACGGTCGAGGCGCGTGGGACATCTTCCTGAACAATTTTTCGTTTAGCGGCCCCCGCATCTTTTCGCTCTCGCCCACTTCGGCAAATTCCGGAGGCGCACAATTCACCCTCACGGTCAATGGCACTGGCCTGACCGGCGGAACAATTCAATTTGGTACAACCGCGCTTACCCCCACGGGAACCCAATCGGATACTTCTTTGTCCGCAACTGTTCCCGCCTCTCTCCTCGTCGCGGGCACTCCCAAGGTTTCAGTTAAGGTCGGAAGCACAACCGGCAACTCTTTAACATTTCCCGTTCTCGCGGGCACGCCCACACTTACCAGCATCAGCCCGTCGAGCACCCCCGTGCAGACGCCCAATCCAACCACGAACGTGTCCATCCAGTTGACTGGCACAAACTTTGCACACAGCGCCAAGGTCCTTTTCAACGGCGCGCAGAACGGTATTACCGTTGCCGCCCCCACGGTGTCATGCCCGCTTCCAACCTGCCTTACCGCCACTCTTCCCGCTGCCCTGCTCGGCCCCTTTGGAAGCACCGACGACATCGCCGTCGTGAACACTCCTCCCGGCGGAGGCGAATCGAAGTCGGTGACTTTCAAGGTTACCGCTCCGCCTCCACCCAACGACAATTTTGCCAACGCCATAAACATCACCACGCTGACTTTCAACGATGTTAAAGACAGCTCGGGCGCAACGACAGAAGCCGCCGATCCCCTGCCGCCTTCGCCCTGCGTAATTCAATCCCCAACCAGCCTCAACACCGGCGGCCACCCCAACGGCCTCTACAACACCATCTGGTACAAGTTCACTCCACTTTTCTCGGCCAATCTCAATGTGGACACCATTGGTAGCGGCTATGACACCGTCCTTTCCATCTGGACCGGGACTGGTACCACCGAAGCGACCCTCACTGCCACAAATGTCGCCTGCAACGACGACATCAACCCTGGAATCGTTCTCCAGTCTCAGCTTTTAAATGTTCCGCTTACCGCTGGCACCACCTACTACATCATGGTCAGTTCCTTCGGTCCTCCCGACTCCAATCCCATCGCCCTCGGTGGCCGCTCGCAGCTGAACTTCTCCTACAACAACGGCCTGACTCCGGCTCCAAACCTGACATCGATATCCCCAATAAGTGCCAATTCCGGAGACCCCAGCTTCACACTCACCGTGAATGGCTCCGGCTTTCTTAATGGTGCACAAGTGGTGTTTGTTGAACTTCCTTCCGGCTTTGGTACCTTACTTACCACGACTTTCGTTAGCTCCACCCAGCTAACTGCTGTTGTTCCGGCATCGGCGATCTTGTTCCCTGGCTCATATTACGTAACAGCCTCGAATCCGCAGCCAACCGACGGGCCCTCAAACACCGTGAATTTCACTGTCAATGTGGGCACGTATCCCGTTCCGACCCTGAATTCCATCTCGCCCAACAGCGTGATCGCTGGTAACCTCTTCGCTATCACGATTACAGCATCAGGGTCTAACTTTGCGTCAAGTGCTGTCCTCAATTTCAATGGGGTTGCCCAGCCAACTCAGTTTTTCCAGTTTTCCGAACACACAGGTCTGCAGGCCACTATTCCTGCCTCAGCGTTTGCAACCCCTGGAACGGCCCAAGTTACAGTTTCTAACCCTTCGCCAGGTGGTGGACCCTCCAACTCGCTTCCATTCACTGTGGCTGCTGGGAACCCAGTTCCCACAATCACGTCACTAACACCATCCAGCGTTCCCGTGAATACGTCCTCCACGATCGCAATAACCGGATCAGGCTTCCTGGCTCCAGCTAGTGTTTGTATCAATTTTCCCAGCGGGTTCATCTGCACTCCGACGACACTCATCAGCGACACCCAGCTTTCCGTCAACTTTTCGACGTTCGGAGCCACTTCGGGAACTTTCCCGTTCTACGTAGTCGACGCTGCTCCGGGCGGTACTTCTGCTGCAGTCAACTTCACGATTACTCCGCCGCCTGATTTCTCCATCACTTCTTCGGGTACAACTTCTCAGACCGTGAACGCTGGCCAAAACGCAACGTTCACTAACGCTATCTCTGTTACGGCGCAGGATGGCCTTGCTTCACAGGTCAACCTGTCTTGCTCACTCCCAATTGCTGCGACCCATACAACCTGTGCCGTCAATCCGAATATGTTTGCCACAGGCAGCGGAACGGCTACCGTCACAGTTACGACCATGGCTCGCGGTTTTGTGCCGCCATTCCTCCCCATCGGCCGCTTCTATTTGCAGCCACAACGGGTTCCTTTCTTCCTGCTGACCCTGCTGCTGGCGGTTCTGATGCTTCGCTTTGCTCGCACGCGCCGTCAGCGCTTAGCAGGAGCGCTACCGTTGGCCGTCCTTGTTCTGTTCCTCATACTCCAAGCGATGGGCTGCGGTGGCGGCGGCTCCAGTCCGCCCCCTCCCCCGCCAACCACGGGGACTCCCGCTGGCACTTACACCGTCACGGTGACTGGTACCTCTGGAAGCAAGACGCACACGACGACGTTGACGTTAACCGTTAACTAAAATCCTCGGGCCTACGTCTGTAGTCGGTCAGGGCATGTAGGTGCGCCATTTCGTCGCCTAGCGCACCTTGCCGACACGCATAATCCGGTCTTTGAAGTATGCGAGTTTGACGTTTCCTCTATCCCGACCAAGTCAACCCGCTATCCCGCAGAAAATGCGACGTTTGCATGCAGAACGGCTCTACGGCACGAAGGACCTCTTTTCTACCTGCCAACTTCTAACCTCTAACCTCCAGATCCCAAACCACTTAATTTTCCTTGACAGGTACGTAACTCCCGCGGTAACATACCACGTGAATTGCAGCCGCCAACCCCGCCACCCACTCTTATCTCTTCTGAGTCCCTGTGTGCTCTGTGAACTCTGGGTTAGAAGCACCCGCTCTTCACCCACTTTGCCCCTTCTTTGTTTTCAATCACTTACGAAATGCAAATTGTGTAACTCCTCTGTTTTGATATTCATACAGAATGCCCGGGGGGTGTACCCCCTCTTTTCATCCTCCAGAGTTCCGTATACTCTTCCAAGTTCCGTATGCTCTAGGTCCTTTGTTTGCCAC
>QHYN01000150.1 GCA_003224145.1 Acidobacteriota bacterium | reverse complement strand
GCACTCATCGCTCGCCACTGCTCCCCAACTCCTCTACAATCCACACCATGTCCAAAAGCTACCTCCAAGCCGCCATCGAGATTGCCCAGGAAGCCGGCAAGATCCTCATGGAAGAATTTTCCCGCCCGCTCGACATTCGCTACAAAGGCGACGAAGTGGACCTCGTCACCCAGGCCGACCAGCGCTCCGAGCACGCCATCGTC
>QHYN01000290.1 GCA_003224145.1 Acidobacteriota bacterium | reverse complement strand
AGCACCACCGTGATGACCTTATGCCTGCGAAACCGCAGAAATACCCGGAAATGGTCGCCGGCTCTCGACTCGATTTTCGACCGCTCCACATCCGGAGCGTAATACACCGAGTGTTTGTCGTAATCTTCCAGCATTCCGAGAACGTCGTCGAGTGTGGCTCCCGGAATGAACACCACGCCGGTCCAGTGATGAATGATTCCTCCCGGGCAGGAGATCGGCTTCCCATTCTCCAGCGATTCCAGTTTCTGCATTTTCACTTCGCCGCGCTTTAGCGCCGCATAAGCTTCCGCACGCTGCTCCGGAGGCAGGCCATCGATCCACAGCAGATTCGTTCCGCGCTTCAGTTCCTCTTCATTCCGCGCCTCCGTCAGTTTCACGTAACGGTCGAACGCTTCCCGCGTCTGCGATTTCAACTTTACGGGTTCGGGTTCGCCCGCCCGCGCCAGATCCGCTGCCGTCAACTGCAACACCATTGCAGTCAGCAACGTTGCCGCGATTCCCAAACGCTTGTCGCCCCTACCCTTCACCTGTCGCACCATCCTGCCATTTTGCACCCGGGTCCCGTTCTTAAGCCATTGATTCGCCTTAGCTTTGGCTTAGGGTCCTTGCCCACGTTTGGTTTGGATGCAAGCCACGCACCTACGCAGGCAATGAACTGCTCTAGGGTGAGTCTGGATGCGCTCATCCTTGTCTACCTGGTTTTCTGAGGGAGAGGCAAACAAATACTGGCGGGTTGGGTAGCTCGCACACGACCCCTTGCGGGGCCGCTGTCCCCGCGCGGCCCCCAACCCGTTCTTCAGAAGCTACGCGAGCGCTTTGTGCCTCTCAATGGGTCCGCAGAGCCACCGGACAGGGTACCGCCGTTGTAGTACAACGCGTCTATTCGAGCTCGGAATCCAAACTCTTGCCCACGCACAAATACTGTAATATGAATGAGATACGAAAATGCCAGAAGCCTTTGACCGCTTCCCTGGGCCGAATAGTACTAAGCTAGACCCGGACCCTCTCGACAGGCTATGGCTTGCTGATGCTTTACGTATTCCAAAAATAACCGTGCATTCGTCTGTTTCTCAAGACCGAGGCACGTTCCAATGCCAATAAGTGGCTATTCCCAACAAGAGTACGAGCCACCAAAGGATGAGCACACCTCGCATCCAGAATTTGTAACGCGTGATGCGGATTTTTTCCGGTAGCCACTTCGTTCCCGCCGACAGCAAAATGTACAGGCCGCCAAGTTCGGCAATGCCGCCTAGCGTTGCATGCGCCGTGGCGAACGCGTAGTAGGGCTTCGCGATCTTGCGGGGAAGCTTGGGAATGACTTGGTGCCGAAGGGAAGGAATCATGGTCATCGCAATGAGTCCCACATTGAGTAACACGATCATGGACTGGCAGACAGCGTGAGCTCGGTAACATTTCGCCCGCGCCAGCGACGCTCCGGCAAGCAGCCCCATTCCCATGCCGATCTCCAGGAGAAGGGTTACGTCTGCGGACCAGGTAACTGCAGTTCCCAGGAATCCGGCTTGTGGCACGCTGCCTCCTCAATCGCCGCATCGGAGGTTTTCATTCCTTCGACAGGAGTATCCGGGCGAAGGTCTCCAACGCAATGATCTAGTTAGAAACGTTGACACCGCTGAGGAACCCTCCGAGGTGTCCCGTAATTGCCACCAGCGCCACGCCCAACGCCTCAAGTGGCAAGCGATAACCCGGCAGAGCCCCACCCTGGGTCCGGTGAGCCTTGCGGTGAATCAGCCACACCGCCCAAATCACCAGGCTCGAGCCAACCCCGAGCGCGAGGTGCAGGAGAAGCGTACCCTTCAGGCGCTGGCCCTCGAGTTGCCACTGCCAGGCAAGCAGACCAGTGATCAACACCGGAACGGTCGTAAGCGCGGCAGCCAGGAAATTGCAGTACGCGGCCGCAGCCAGCAGGCGCCGTTTCGTCCAATGCGCCAGAAAATCAAAGGCCACGCCTGCAATAAACAGCGCAATCGGAAAATGGATCAGCACGACGTGCTGCGCATGCTTCGCCAGCAGCGCCGCTTTGGGGTCGAACGGATTCAACATTTCGTCGCTCTCATTGCACGATGACTTTTGCAGTCATCTTCGGATGGATCGAGCAAAAGTACGGATAGGTTCCCGCTTTGCTGAAGGTGAAGGAAAATTTGTCGTCTGTGTCCAGCACTTTCGATTTGAACGCTCCGTCCGTGCTGACGACGGTGTGGGGGATGTCATCGCGATTTGTCCACGTCACCGTAGTCCCCACAGGGACGGTCAACGCCGCGGGCCCGAAACTGAAATTGTCAATCTTGACTTCTGTGGCTTCTGACTTCTGCTGCGCCGCGGCAGAATACCTCGGGCTCGCGACCAGGGCGACGATTCCCAACAGGGTTGTGACTCCAAGAACTGCAGTAAACACACTTCTCCTCATGCTTTTTCTTCCTTTCCGTTACTTTGGATTGATTTAACTTCTTGAAATTATGAACTAACGCTTGTTCAAGCCAGTGTCGAGTCCACCACCGCCAAAGCGTGTGGTCCCTGCACGGAGTTCACGTCCGTAATTCCCAAGACGCTTTTCAGTTGCTCCGCCGGCACTTTCATGGGTCCCGGCGAATCGGCCTTGCCGGGTTGCGGCTGGGGGAACGCTGTCGAAGCTGCCGTGTGAAACGTGACGTTTCCTTCGACTTTCTGCATGGTCTGATGAATGTGCCCGTTCAACACCGTGACCGAGCCGAATTTCTTCAAGTAGGAGAGCGCCTGCGCGCTGTCTTCCGTGCCCCAGCCCCACTCCGGATACACCGACCAGAGCGGAATGTGCGCGAACACCACGATCGGCGTGCTGTGCTTCAAATGCTTTACATCATCTTCCAGCCACTTCAGTTGCTCACTCCCCAGCGTCCCCAGTCCGCCGGCTTTCAAGTTCAGCACGTTCACCAGCCCGACGAAGTGCACGCCTTTTTTATCGAAGCTGTACCACCCCGCGCCCTTGCTACCTTTTCCGTAGCGCTCGAGGAATTGTTTGCCATCGTCATTCAGCACATCGTGTTCGCCCGGCACGTAGAAGACATCCTTTGGTCTCGCGTCCTTCAGAATTTGGTCGACGGTGTCAAACTCCTCCGGCTTCGAGAGATGACTGATGTCTCCTGTGTGCAGGATAAATTCCGGCGCCGCGGCTAATCCATTGATCTTCTCCACGGCTGCCTTCAGAGTTCCCGCCACGTCGGGATTGGCCGGCTTATTGAATCCCATGTGGCTGTCGCTGATCTGCAC
This sequence comes from Acidobacteriota bacterium, assembly GCA_003224145.1. Lineage (GTDB taxonomy): Bacteria > Acidobacteriota > Terriglobia > Acidiferrales > UBA7541 > Acidiferrum. Next base: position 195 of record QHYN01000290.1, on the reverse strand, counting down.
GAAGCTGAGCTCGCCGGCCATTTCTTTCGGACTCATCTCCCGCATCCGGCTCAAGCTGTACGAGCTCAGCACCCCGCCTCGGATGACGCAGAAGGCCCCGGTACCCGCCCAGGCCATGCACTTCAAAAACCCCCGCCGGTCGATTCCGTCATGATTGTGATCGTGCAGCAGTTCATCCTTCATCTTTCCAACCAT
>QHYN01000289.1 GCA_003224145.1 Acidobacteriota bacterium | reverse complement strand
GGAAACCCTTGCTTAAGGGGCCATCTGAACGACCGCCGGCAGGCGCACAAGGAACCTGGCTCCTTTCGGACCAGAAAACCACGGGAGCCCTGTGGGTAATCTTGCCGATGGGTTTGAAGGAGCCGATGTATGGGATAAGGAACATCGATCTTTTGGAAGCGTCTCCTGACCCATTTACGTATCGAATCGACCAGTCGCAATTTACGGCACGCTTGAACCCTGAGCCCTATCTTAAGAAAGAGGACAAAATACGCATTGTCAGAATCACGTTCGCCAGTGAACGCCCTCAAGTTAAACTTCTGGTGATTCAAAACTTTTTAGCTTTTGTTTCGGAGAGAACCCCGACTGAAGCTAGGCCAACTTTTAGTGTCCTGCAGATGGTAACTGAGAAAAATTTCGGCTTGTTTGATATCGATCAGCAAGAAAATACTCTTTTCTGCTTCATGATTTCCGATAACAAACCTGTGGACTTTTACACCGACGTTCGACCTCAAGGCTCGATAAATCTTACTGTTTCTCTCGACAGGATTGGTTTCCTTTTAGTAGGGGCAGGCATTCCGTATCACTATTAGGGCGAGTGGGCCACTGGCGGGTCGATTCGTAGACCGGCGGGTGGCAGACCCTTAACCCGTAGGCCTATCACCTATCCGCAACGAACTCCTGGGGAACCGGGGACAGACGGAACGTCTTCTGATGTTCATGTGATATCGATCGTTTGGGCGGGTGCGGCACCCAAAGGCGTTTTTCGGAATCAACACGCGGCCACCCGCCTCACGTTCCGTCAAACGCCCGTTCAGCTACTCCCGTTGCGACGATTCCGGATAGCCTGGATCTTGAGTAGCGAAGCGCTATAGCCGAGGTCCTCAAGCCTGATGCATGCATTTTTGAGATTGATCCGACTAAACAACGGCACTAGCGCGGCCGCGTTGGCGCTCAGTTCGCGGCCGGCACGTAGAAATAATAGTCGGCCTCGTAGGCTCTCCGCGCTTCTTTCCCGTTCGCCGATGAATCGCAGGTATTGGCCTCGGGCGCCAGCCCGCCCTCCGTGTGGATTCGTTGAATGCTGGTCACCCGGCGGAATACGCCTTCTCCCTTGTGACTTGCCGCCGTAAGCAGCAGCCAGGGAATCGCGTTTGCCTTCGGCGCGTCCTGCTCTTTCACCTTTTTCCCCGTTACCTCGCTGCCATCCGCGTGCTTCCAAGTCGGCCCCGCAAAGTGGTGCGCAATCGTTTTCCCGGCCGCGTCCGTCAGTTCCGCCTCCGGTCCCTTCAAGACCCACGCCGGCTTCTGGTCCGCTCCCCCCTGGCATGCATAGATTTGCACGCCCTTCGCATGCGCCGACAACAGCACTTCCTCTCCCACGGGGGCCTCCAAATTTTTCGGTACCTCCGGCCTGCTGACCTTCCCGGTCTGCAACGCCCCAAATAATCCCATCACGATTCCCATCTTTACGAATCCGTTCATCCTCACTTCCCTCCCGTCCTACACAATACAACGCCCCTTCTTCATACCACAGATTGGTCTCCGAGGGGGCGCGGAGCGGAACCGGACGCCCGACGGATGCCGTCATTCGACCGCTGCGTTGGCCTCCTCCTCCCATCGTTGTACGTTCACTCCCCTAACGAGCAACCACACGGCCAGGGCCAGCCCCCCGGGCACCATCAACAGAAGCAGGCTGCCGGGTGCGTACGCCGGCGTGAGGACCAGCAGGAAGTTCCTTGTGATAAACGCGAGACCACCGACCGTCATAAGAACGCCGAGAAACCTGGGAAGATAGCCCGATCGAAAGATCAAGTACCCCCGGAGAACCCAGCCCACGCCGTAGAAAACCGTGAACATCGCGCCACCGTATGCAAACAACTTGAGCGACAGCAGCGCGAGAGTATTGAGTTGATCGGGCGAGAAGGTCTTCAAATAGCCAGCGCCTCCCAGGATGAGCGACGGCGCAAGATAAAAGATTTCGGCGGCGGCAAACTCGGCAGTGCCGACGAGCCCGAAGAACGCGGCGAGAAGCGCAAGACCCTTGCTGACGGGCCTCAGCAATACGTAAAAGATCAGCGCCAGCGCAATATCACAAGTAGCTTCTACGAGGTAGCCGGCGAAGCCCCAGCGGAGCAACCAGCCAAGAGTATGGATGTTGTTCGCTGTGACGGTAGCATCACCCGACACAATTAGCTTGGATGGAACGTAGGCCTCGCCGAAGCCGCCGGCGACGAACGAGAGCAGGAATAGGGCTCCCGCAATTCTTGCGTACGTCTGTACATTCATAGCTGGATTCCTCCTCGCTAGGTTTTGGAGGGGCTGCTTCGGGTTAGGTTATACCACACCGATACGTCGGAGACGCCGCGTCGCTCGCCACTTCCTTGGCGCTTCTGCACCCAACCAGTTAAAATAGATTGTTCGCATTTGCGGTAAGAAAGCAGCCCTTGCGGGCGTACTTGCTATAGACCGTCAGGAAACGGCGAAACCCTCAATGGAAGCAGCCCAAATACTCGACCGCGTCGTGGCGCGGTTTATCGGCACCAAGCACGAGCGCGATATCAAGAAATTGCAGCCGGTGATTGCGGCCATCAACGCACGCGAAGCGGAAGTGCAATCGCTCAGCGATGAAAACCTCAAAACGCGCTTTGCCGAGCTGCGGAAGCAAGTTCAGGAAGAATTGAAAGACGCTGATCCCGCCGAAAAAGCCTACAAAGAGCAGTTGCAAAAGGTGTTGGAGCCGGCCATCGTCCCGGCGTTCGCCCTCGTTCGTGAAGCGGGGCGCCGCTTCCTGAATATGCGGCACTTTGACGTCCAGCTCATTGGCGGCATCGTGCTCCACGAAGGCAAAATTTCGGAAATGAAAACGGGCGAAGGAAAAACGCTGGTCGCCACGCTGCCTGCCGCGCTGAATTCACTCTCCGGCCGCGGCGTGCACATCGTGACCGTGAATGATTACCTGGCGCGGCGCGACGCGGAATGGATGAGCCCGCTGTACAAAGCTCTGGGCTTGACCGTCGGCGTGATCGTGCACGACCTCGATGACGATCAGCGCCGCGCTGCATACGGTGCGGACATCACCTACGGCACCAACAATGAATTTGGTTTCGATTATCTCCGCGACAACATGAAGTACGACCTGACGCACTGCGTGCAGCGCGGACATCATTTCGCCATCGTCGATGAAGTGGACTCCATTTTGATCGACGAGGCCCGCACACCGCTGATTATTTCTGGCCCCTCGGAAGAGTCCACCGATAAATACGCCAAAATCGACAAGATCATCCCCAAACTGATTCAGGACATCGACTACACGCTCGACGAAAAGCACC
>QHYN01000288.1 GCA_003224145.1 Acidobacteriota bacterium | reverse complement strand
GCTTTTCGGCGCATTAACAGTCGCCGAACTCGGCGCCGCCATGCCCAAGGCCGGTGGACCGTACGTTTACTTGACGCGTGGTTTTGGGCCCGTGTGGGGATTCCTGTTCGGCTGGATGAACAACCTGGTCGGCAAGCCCGCATCCATCTCCACCATTGCTGCGGGTTTCCTGATCTTCGTGGGCTTCTTTGTTCCCGGCGTGCGCACGCCCATCTTCACGCTGCATTTGAACGTGCCGTTCACCGGACACAGCACCGAATTCGTCTTCACTTGGGCGCAGCCGCTTGCGGCGGCCTCCATTGCCTTCATGAGCTTCATCAATTATCTCGGCGTGCGTCTGGCCGGCCGGCTGCAAGTCGTGCTCACCTGCATTAAGGTCGGCTCAATCCTCGCCTTGGTGGTTCTGGGCTTCCTGTTTGCCGGGAAGCGTGCGCCAAGTACACAGCCGTTTCTGCCGCCCTCGTTGAACCTCGGCCTGCTCACGGGATTTCTGACGGCCATGGTCGGGGCGCTATGGGCGTATGACGGATGGATTGATCTGACGTTCGCGGGTTCCGAAATCGTCGAGCCGCAGAAGAACATTCCGCGGGCGGTCGTCGGCGGCACAATCACCGTGGGCGTGATTTACCTGCTGGCGAATATCGTGTACTTCCGCGTCCTGCCCATCGAAGCTGTCGCCACCGCACAAAACGTCGCTTCGGAAACCGTCCGCGTCTTTGCGGGAGCGAAAGCAGCCGCGTGGATCACCGCGGCGATGGTCGTGTCCGCGTTCACCACGCTCAATTCCTCGGTTCTCACCGGGTCGCGCGTGCCCTTTGCCATGGCGCGCGACGGGTTGTTCTTCCGCGTGGCCGATGGCATTCACCCCCGCTTTCGCACGCCCGCCGGCGCTATCGTTTTTCAGGCAGTGATTTCTTGCCTCATGGTCCTGACCGGCCAGTTCGAGGATCTTTTCTCGCTGTTCATTTTCGCGCAGTGGATTTTTTACGCGCTCACCGTGGCTTCGGTGTTCGGCTCGCGCCACAAGGAACCCGATCTGGCTCGGCCGTATCGGGCCTGGGGATACCCGGTCGTGCCGGGGATTTTCGTGGCGGGTGGGCTGGCGCTCACAGTGAATTTGTGGATGCAGCGCCCAGGGCGATCCTCGATTGGGTTGCTGCTGATTCTCGCCGGACTTCCCTTTTACCGCTGGTGGAGCAGATCCGCCTCAGCCGACAGTGATGCCGCGAGAGGCTGAACGCCGCGAAAAATAGAATCGGGTGGGCAGCCCTCCTACGAGAAGAGCCACGCCGGGGACCAGCACCCACCCAATCAGGGTCAGAAAACCTGCGAGCGTTAGCCTGTGCCCGATCACCAAGCCCACCGGGATGGCAATCAAAAACACAACTACGAATGGCAGCACAGGGAATAGGCTCGAGGCGAGCACCATGCGGTCAGATCCTCCCGCGCGATGCGACAGATAAGCTCCTATTGCACCCGCCAACGGCAATGCCAGCAACCAATTGGTGTAAAGCATCAGAATGGGAGGATGGCCTAGATGAATGATAATCGGCCCGCGACCGAACTTCTGCACCAGCTCAAGCAGACCCATCGAAAGCGTGAAGGTGAGAAAGCCGGGCAGCCAGAGTTGCGTTACGCGATTTGTCATAGTGTCCTTCCTAGTCCGTGCTGCGTAGATTTTCCGCTGCAAGTCGTTCCAGTCCGTAACTTGTGAGAGCGCTCGGTGAATTGCGTCCGGCTCAGACGTACCTTCCCTGAGCAAAGCTTCGTACGTTTCTTCGAGGTGGGCAGCAAGTTCTGCATGCACATCGTCCCTTTCGGCGGCATTGAGTGCGAGGCCCGAGAGGCGCTGGCGGACAAGTTCTTGCCAATCCGGCATCGTTCGCCTCGCTAACCGATCGCCGTGTCTTGCGACGATGACCGTCGGCTAAATAAAAGGTGCGCAAGTAATCCGCCCACCAAAAGAGCGGCTCCCGGAATCAAGATCCAGCCAATCCCATCCCTCAGAAGAGCGGTTGCCACAGTACTGAAATCGACAGGGTGATTGAAGATCCGTTCGATAACCAAGCCTATCGGAAACATTAAGAGAAACGCCGCAGTAAGCGCGACCACAGGAAAGACGCTGGCAAGAAGCACGGTTCCCCGCGAACCGCCGGCGCGAGACGAAAGGCAGGCCCCGACTGCGCCAAAGACCGGAAGGGACAGCAGCCAAGGCACATAGAAAAGGATTGTGCCTGGGCCGCTCCAGGAAACAATGCGAGGCTGGAATCCATATTTCTGGAGTGTCATCAGGAAAATCGTCGAAAGTGTCAGCGTCAGGAACCCTGGAATCCAGAGTTGGTGCAAGCGCTTCTGCATGGGGTCCTCCGTCCTTTTTGCGATTATGATTCTGCGTTGCAAATCGCGCCAATCAGCAACCTGCGCGAGCGTTCGATGAATGGCTTCCTGATCGGCCAGGCCTTCTGCGCTGAGGCTTTCGTACGATTCTTCCAAGTGGCCGGCAAGTTCCGCGTGCACTTCTTCCTTCTCACCGGCATCAAGTGCGAGGCCGTCGAGGTGTCGGCGGACGATTTTTTGCCAATCAGGCATGGGCCACCTTTCGTCAGTCGATCGCAGCTTGTCTGGGGGTTGGCCGCCGCGATAAGAAAAGCTTTACAGGCAATGCCCCGGCAAGAAGGGCTGCTCCAGGAACCAGCACCCATTCGAAGAAGCCGCGGAGAAAACTTGCCATCCTGATTCTGTGTTCCACATGGGGATCGACGACAAAACTCACCGGGAGAATCACAAACAGGCAGGCCGCGAGCGAAACTACGGGGAAAATACTCGCGAGTAGAGCTCTGCTCCCGGATGCACCCGCACGCAGTGACAGATAGGCCCCCAGAGCTCCGAAAAGAGGAAGTGACAAGAGCCAGGGCACATAAAGAAGAATGGTGTCAGGACCGTTCCACGAGACGATGCGAGGCTGGTATCCATGTATCTGGAGCGTCATCAAGAAAATCGTCGAAAGCGTCAGCGTCAGGAACCCTGGAATCCAGAGTTGGTGCAACCGGTTTTGCATCGGGTCCTCCGTTTTCTTTGCGATTATGATTCTGCGTTGCAAATCGCGCCAATCCGCAACCTGCGCGAGCGTTCGATGAATGGCTTCCTGATCA
>QHYN01000287.1 GCA_003224145.1 Acidobacteriota bacterium | reverse complement strand
GCTATTTGAACGCCGCGGAATTCCCCGGCTTGCTGGACGCTCCGATTGGGCGTGATTCTCTCTTTGCAATTCTGGAGCGGGATTTCCATGTGGAACTGGGATACGCGGACGAAGAGGTCGATGCCACCGCCGCGGACCCGCGCATCGCCGAACTCCTTGCGATTCCGCGCCGCGAACCGCTGCTGCGTATCCGCCAGGTGATTTATTCGGCGAAGGGCAAAGCGATCCTATACGTGCTGGGTTTTTACCGTTCAGACCGGCACAATCTGGTGATCCGCCGGT
>QHYN01000286.1 GCA_003224145.1 Acidobacteriota bacterium | reverse complement strand
CCTCGGCCTTCCCGCGGCGCATCCGCAAAGTTACCACTATTTCATGCACGAACATTTTTTCTGGCACATCAATCTTCCGGCGCGCAATATCCACATCCCCGATGGCAGCATCCGTGGCGATTACGATCAATACTGCGCAGGCTACGAAGACGCCATCCGCAAAGCCGGAGGGATCGACCTTCAGCTTCTCGGAATCGGCCGCAACGGCCACATCGGTTTTAATGAACCCACTTCCAGCCTCGCCTCCCGCACGCGCT
>QHYN01000285.1 GCA_003224145.1 Acidobacteriota bacterium | reverse complement strand
CGAAGAGAGCCCGCGCTGCGCCATTACCATGGGCATCGGCACGATTTTGGAAGCGCGCAAAATCATTTTGCTCGCCACCGGTGAATCCAAAGCCGCTGTCGTCGCGAAATCCATTGAAGGTCCCATCACGTGCGCGGTCTCTGCTTCCGCGCTGCAGCTTCATCCCGACGTCACATTTATTCTCGACGGGCCGGCCGCTTCCCAATTGACCCAGCGCGACTATTATCACCGCGTCCTGGAAATGACCGCCCTGCTCACTCCCGATCGCCTTTCGTAAACCAGATTCTCCGCGCTGCACGCTAATTGCGGGTCTGTAGGGGCGCGCTTTAGCGCGTCCCCGCCTTCTCGGCCTGAAATCTCGCCGAAAAGCGTTCGTGAAAAATGAACGCCGTGAAGCTTTCCGATGTTCGGCAAGCTGACCGGGCGAGGCGAATGAATCATCATTATTATGACTTCTTCTCCGGGTCGGTGGGCACCGGTTGGGAGCTCATGCGCTGGTAAAAGGCGCGCTCGGCGTCCTCCGGCCAGTCGCGCTTGGGGCGAGGAAGGTCCATGATGATTTCCTGCTCGGCGTCGGGGGGATGGAGTTCGCGGTCGATGGCCGGGAGGGTGCGGAGAAGCAGACTGCCGGTGTAGGCCATGACCGCCGCGCGGCGGGGGGAAATCTCGTCGCGGGCCAGAAGTTTGTAGAGCTCCCCGAGAGAGTGGTTGATGGTCACGGCGGAAGTAAATTCCTCGGTGTCACCAATGAGTTTGGAGGCGAGATTGGCGGCGTCGCGGTCCTTCTTCTGATCGGCGGCGTGTTTGAAGCAGAGGCCGGACGCGGGGTCAGAGACGGGCATGCGGCAACGGCGTCCGCTGGGAGTGCGGTGCTGGCAGTGCGACGGGGCCGAGTCGGAGGTGGTGCTGGGGCAAATGATCGTCGATTTGGGATTCATGAGAGTTCCTTTGGCAAAGAAGTCGAAAGTTGAAGGTTGAAAGTAGAAGAAAAGAGAAGAATCTCTCCGACAAGTCGGAGTCTCCGAGTCCGGAGTTCGCGCAATCTCCGACCGCACACGCCTGCTCGGGATGCTAGAACCGCGGATGCGGAGAACTGCGGTAGGTGGGCGCGGCCTGAAGAAAACGGGGGCCGGAGGGCAGGTTTTGGCGTTCCAGAAATGGGAAGAGTTGGGTATACCCCCGGCAGTTTTCGTAAGAGTGGCAAACAAAGGGCTTACGGGATACGGAAAATGGAAGAGTGCGCAAGCGGCTGAAAAGACAGAGGATAGTCTGGGCGCGTGGGAACGTCGAAATGTCAGAACGTCCGAACGTCTACCGAGACCAGGCGCAAGAAGAGAAAAAAGAATCCCCGCACGCGGCAGCGGCGGATGCGGGGCACCAAGGTAGTGGGTCAAAGAGAGAGAGCGGAACACGGGAACGTTAGCCCGTTGGCACGTTTGAACGTTCCATGCGGAGAGAAACCGGCGAGGAGGCGAGATACAGAGGGAGTGGGACTGGAAGACTGGAGAGGCGGAGGTTAACAGTTCAAGGTTAAAAGTCGAAAGGGACGGAGGAGAGGCACAAGGGCGGGAATGCAGGGGAGAATGGCGGGGCTGGGAGCGTCGAATCACACGGAATGGTAGCATGGGAGTGACCTCGTGTCAAGAATTACTTACTAGTGATTCGAACGCGCGGTCTATTGGTATGACCAAGGCCGAGAAGTTGCAGAGGCTGAAAGGGTTATGGGAGGGGTGCGATTCGAACGATCTGTGGAAAAGTTTTTTATGAAGGTCACAACATGACGAAAGGACTGTCCAAAGCCACGGGCAAGAATTTGTTTTACATGCGAACGGTTGTTTACATTTAGCTCCCAAAGCCCAATCGCCGGAGAGCGGCGCGTTCACGCTCGAGGTCTTCCAGGGTGTAGTTGAGCCACACCTCGTGAGCCTTGAGAAAGCCGTCGAGTTCCTGGCGTGTCTGCAGGCCGAGGAGCTGGCGCAACTTGCGCCTCCGTCAGACGACCAGCCTTGTATTCCTCCAGGGAAAAAGCTTCTAAGGCGCGGCGGGAGAGGTCGCTCCCGGAAGCGGATAGCCGCTGAGCGACATCATCGGGGATGTGGAGAGTAACTTCCATAGGTGAAGTTTAGCACGAGAATGCTGGGCTTTGGACGTGGATTGCGGACTAAAAAGGGCGTGAGGTCTATGGGCTGATTACGAGGGGATACAGTGGGGCGCAAGTTGGGGGATGGAAAGGGTTGCGGGAGGGGTGCGATTCGAATGGTCTGTGGAAAAGTTTTTTGCAAGAAGAAAAAGGAGACTTGGAAGATTCTGCACTCGGCTAGCGAAAGGCAAGCCCGTGAAGCGAGGGTCGGCCATCGGCCAGGCTATCTCTTGATGGCGTAATAGATGACGTAGAGCCATTCCATACTTCCTCCAGGATTTCTGTTCTAGTTGCAAAGCGGATTGTATCTTACACCGATGGGAGAGCTGATTCGGGGAGGTGGCGGCCGGGCGCCGCTCCAGATACGTTAGAAAGAGATGGTAGCGAGAGTGCAGCCCTCCGACAAGGCCGCATCGCGGGAAGCAGTGCCACGAACAACAGAAGTTAGAGGTCGGAGGTTAGATTGGCCAGCTAAATCCTTTAGGCATTAAGGGGCGGCCACACGCGGGTTCTTAATAAACTTCTCGAATGCCGGGACGATGACCGTCTTAATTTGCTTCAGGATCAGTTCCAATAGATGCTCCGCCGGGAGAGTGACTGCATCTCCCAAGATCCGTCGTTCATTGAAAGTTACAAATGCGCGAAAGCGCCGATGCACATTCTCCGCTTTATCGGCTTGATTCCAACCAGGAACGGTGTAGATCTCTGCGCCGCGGTCCAGTGCCTGACTAGACGAGCTACGGAGCCCGCTAGCAAATCGAATACTCTCGAATTTCTCGACACGGGGAGCGATGACATTCAAATATCTGTGCTTATCGATGTTCGAGAGTTCGATGGCTCGGAGGTGCTTCGCAGCTCTGGCGAGCTTAAGTCTTGCGGATTTGAGGCCGGTGACCATCTTAGAGAAGGATACAA
>QHYN01000025.1 GCA_003224145.1 Acidobacteriota bacterium | reverse complement strand
CTCGCCGATTAAGATGGCAGCGCCGAGAACCGTGCTCCAGAGGCCGCGCTTGTCGCCGACAGCGGATTGTGTGATGTTCATGGTGCGAACAATTTTGTTGGAAATGCGGTAGACCTCTTTTTTTTCGTCGAAAGACAAGTCGGGATCGAATTCCACGTTCAGGGTCGTTGCCAGCATTTCCGCGGCGAGCTCTTCGGCATACTCGCCGGCAACTTCTTCGGTTTCGCCGAAGGAATGATGCTCGGACAAATATCCGTACATGCTCTTGTCACTCGGGAGCGCCAAGCCAATGCTGGCGGCGATGAGGCGATGCGGTTCCCTGGTGGAGTTTTCGCTGATGACGGTGAAGGCCACCTGCCCGGGCCTGATGTGTTTCAGGCCTTCGCTCCGGGAAATCAGTTTGCAATTGGGAGGGAAAATCGAGGAGACGCGGACAATGTTACAGGCGGCAATGCCCGCGTTCCGAAGAGCGAGCTCGAAACTGGAGAGCCTTTCCCGATGCTTACCGACGCCTTTGGTGAGGAAGATCTTCTTCGCGACGAACGCCATGGTGCCGGTTTGCCGTGCCTCCGTGAGTGGACTGGGATGGAAAATTTTTCCGCAGGGGAAAAGTAACAAGAAGGTATTCGAGTGTCAACGCATTTCGCGAAGGTCTAGTCGAGAGTTGCGCGAGAAAAAATCGGTCCTTTGAAACAGGTTAGCTTGCATCGGTAAATGCATCTGCCTATACTGGCTTTGTCGCGATTTCTCATCGCTCCTCCGGCTCATCGAGTTTGAACCGGCACGGAATCTCGCGGCGGAGAGGGCATGTCTTCCACGGCAACCCGGCCTGACACGAGTTATTTCCTCAGAAAGCTTCATTCTTTTACTGGCGTACTTCCCGTTGGAGCATTTCTGGCGGAGCATTTCTGGTCCAACAGCGCGGCGCTGGTCAACGCTGCAAAATACGATGAAGTTTCGCGCGACTTGCAAACGATTCCGTTTCGGCCATTCGTGGAATGGGGCGTGATTTTCCTGCCAATGTTGTTCCATGGGGTCTATGGCGTGTACATCTGGCTGCGCGGGAAATCCAACGTTTCTGCGTATCCGTGGGTGGGGAACTGGCTGTACGCGACGCAACGCCATACCGGCCTAATCGCCTTCGCCTATATCGGCTGGCATCTCTATACGGAGCGCTGGTTGACACATGGTAAGTCCACCTATGCGACGGTTGAGAGCGATATGCAGAATCCGTGGTATTTGCTTTTTTTTGTCGTTGGCATTTTGGCTTCCTCGTTCCATCTGGGCGTGGGGATTTGGAATTTCCTCTGTAAGTGGGGTCTAGTGGCAACCGCAAAGGCGCAACAAGCCGCAGGACGCCTCGGCGTAGTGGTTGGCGTGGTGTTCAGCATCGTGGGAATTCTCATCGTGATCAGTTTTCGTCTGAACTGGCACCCGTTCGCTTCCTATTACATAAGCAAATGACACAGCCAAAGATCATCGTCGTGGGTGGTGGTCTGGCCGGACTGATGGCCACCATTCGCGCGGCGGAAGCCGGGGTTCCGGTGGACCTTTTCTCGATCGTGCCGGTGAAGCGGTCGCATTCGGTGTGCGCGCAGGGGGGCATCAACGCGGCGAAGAATCAGAAGGGCGAAGGCGACACGACGGACAAGCACTTCGACGATACGATTTACGGCGGAGACTTCCTGGCCAACCAGCCGCTGGTCAAGCGTATGTGTGAAGCGGCGCCCGGGATCATCGATTTGCTGGACCGCATGGGCGTCATGTTCAATCGCACATCGGAAGGATTGCTGGATTACCGGAGGTTCGGCGGAACGCTCTATCACCGCACGGCGTTTGCAGGCGCGACCACAGGCCAACAGTTGTTATACGCGCTGGATGAGCAGGTGCGGCGCCACGAGGCGGAAGGAAAGGTCAGAAAATTTGAGGGCTGGACGTTCCTTTCCACTGTAATCGATGAAGGCCGAATCTGCCGCGGCATCTGCGCGATGGATTTGCGTACCATGGAAGTGAAGACGTTCGCTGCGGACGCCGCGATCTTCGCCACCGGCGGAATCGGAGCGATTTTCGGGAGGTCGACGAACTCCGTCGTATGCACCGGCTCAGCGCAGTCGGCGCTGTTTCAGCAGGGGGTGGATTACGCGAACGGCGAATTCATTCAGGTGCATCCGACGGCGATTCCCGGCGAAGACAAGCTCCGGCTAATGAGCGAATCGGCGCGAGGCGAAGGCGGGCGCGTGTGGGTGCCACGGAATCCTGCCGAGAAGCGCCGCCCCAAGGATGTTCCCGAGGCGGAGCGCTTCTACTTTCTCGAAGAATGGTATCCCAAGTACGGCAACCTGGTGCCGAGGGATATCGCCACGCGCGCGATTCACCGCATTGTGTATCAGGAGAAGCTGGGACTGGACGGGCAAGCGGCGGTGTATCTGGACGTCACGCAGATTCCGCGCGAGACGCTGAAACGCAAGCTTGAGGGCATTCTGGAAATTTACGAGAAGTTTCTGGGCGTCGATCCGCGCGAAGAGCCGATGAAGGTTTTTCCGGGGATGCATTACACGATGGGCGGCATCTGGGTGAATGGCGAGGATCAGGCAAGCAACGTGCCGGGAATCTATGCGGCGGGCGAGTGCGAATATCAGTATCACGGCGCGAATCGTCTGGGCGCCAACTCGCTCGTTTCCTGTATTTTTGGCGGAGGGCTCGCCGGGGCTGCTGCCAGCAAGTATGCGAAGAACTTGGAGAGGGGAGCTGCATCCACTTCCTCGGCGGCTTTCGACGCAGAAAAGAAGCGGCAGGAAAAAAAGAACCAGAAGCTGCTCAGCCAGGACGGTTCGGAAAATCCCATCACCATTTGGCGCGAACTGGGAGATGTGATGACCGAGCACGTCACCGTGACGCGCATCAACAAGAACCTGGAAGCGGCGGACGCGAAACTTCGAACGCTGCAGGAACGCTACAAGAAAATCAATTTGAGTGACCGCACGAAATGGTCGAACCAGACGCTGAACTTCGCACGCGAGCTGGAAAACATGCTTATTCTGGCGCGCGTCATCACGCTGGGTGCGGTGGCTCGCAACGAGTCGCGCGGGGCGCATTACAAGCCTGATTTTCCGGACCGCGACGACGCCAATTGGCTGAAGACCACGCGGGCGAAGTGGGTGAATTGCGACATCCAGCTTACATATGAGCCGGTCGACGTTACTTTGATCAAGCCGCGGGCGCGACGGTACGACGCCGTGAAGTGACCATCCGGCGAGGATGGTCATTCCGAGGAGCACAGCGACGAGGAATCTCTCTTCAATAGAAGCAAAGCGTTGGTAGATTGGGTCGAGGGATTATGGCAGAAACGAAACAAGTCATCATCCGAGTGAAGCGGCAGGCTGGGCCGAAGGAGCCCGCGCGCTGGGAAGATTTTTCCCTCAAGTGGCGTCCTTCGATGAACGCCATCATTTGCCTGCGGGACATTGCCGAAAATCCCGTCACACGCGACGGCAAAAAGACCACTCCCATCACCTACGACTCGAATTGCCTCGAAGAGATTTGCGGCTCTTGCGCTATGCTCATCAACGGCAAAGCGCGCATGGCTTGTTCGGCGCTGGTCGATCACCTCGAACAGCCCATACGGCTTGAGCCGATGTCCAAATTTCCGCTGGTGCGCGATCTCGCCGTCGACCGCCAATTCATGTTCGAAAGCCTTAAGCGCGTGAAAGCGTGGATCCCCATCGACGGCACGTACGATCTTGGAGAAGGTCCACGCGTCTCACCCGAAGTGCAAGAAAAAGGGTATCCGCTTTCGAATTGCATCACCTGCGGAAACTGCCTGGAAGTTTGTCCCCAGGTAAACGAACACAATCAATTCGTCGGCGCGGCCATCATCAGCCAGGTGCGCCTGTTCAACATGCACCCCACCGGGGCGATGAATAAGCGAGAGCGGCTGGAAGCGCTGATGGGTCCCGGCGGAATCCAGGAATGCGCCAACGCGCAGAACTGCGTTCACGCCTGCCCGAAAGGAATTCCATTGACCGAATCCATCGCGGAAGTGAATCGCGACGCGTGGAAACAGGCGCTCCTTGGCTGGCTTCTAGGGTAAACTCTCTCGGCATTCCATATTCTGGGGGAAATCAATGCGCCGAATCCTGGCATTTCTGTGTGTGAGCTGCTGCTTGACCGCGGGATTTTTCTTGTCGCGCCGCGTCTCCGCTGACGATATCTCCGAACGCGCGCGGAAGCTGCACTTCTCTTCGATCGTTCTCGATACTCACGACGACACCACGCAGCGTTTTTTCTCCAAGAACTACGATCTTGGCAAGCGCAATCCCGACGGGCACGTGGACATTCCGCGCATGCGCGAAGGCGGCATGAATGCAATTTTCTTTTCCATCTGGATTGATGGTCGCATCCTCGGCCCGCCGGCGGTGCAGAAGGCTCTTGACCAGATTGACGCTGTGCACGAGAACGTCCGCAAGTATTCGAAAGATATGATGTTCTGTCGCACGGCGGAAGAGGTGCGCCGCGCGCATGCGCAGGGCAAAATCGCGGCGCTCATCGGAGTCGAGGGCGGCCACATGATTGGCAACGACATCCGCGTCCTGCGCATGTTCGGCGATCTGGGTGTCCGCTACATGACGCTCTCACATTTTTATAACGATGAATGGGCGGATTCCTCGACGGACAAGCCTGTGCATAACGGGCTGACCGATTTTGGCAAGGACATTGTTCGCGAAATGAACCGCCAGGGAATCATGGTGGACATCTCCCACGTCGCAGACAAAACTTTCTATGACGCGCTCGAAGTTAGCAAGGCCCCTTTGATCGCCTCGCATTCGTCCTGCCGCGCCCTCTGCAATCATCCGCGGGACATGTCCGACGACATGATCAAAGCCCTGGCTTCCAAAGGCGGCGTGATCCAGATCAACTACGAGCGCAGCTTCATCGATCAAGCTTACAAAGACGCTTCCGATAAAATCTCAGGAGGAGTCGTTGCACAATTCGACGCGATTTCCAAGAGCTGTGGAGATGATCAGGAATGTGTCTCGCGCAAAGTCACAGACGCCCAGAAGCAGTTAACGGAAGAAGGAAAACTTCCCCACGTGAGCTGGGAAAGAATTATCGATCACATTGACCATGTCGTGGAGCTTGTCGGCCCGGACCATGTCGGGTTGGGTTCCGATTTTGACGGTGCGACCATGCCCGAAGGGATGGAAGATTGCTCCAAGCTCCCGAAAATCACGGAAGCGCTCATGCGCAAAGGCTATAAGGACGATGACATTCGCAAAATCCTCGGTGGTAACCTGTTGCGCGTGATGGAGCAGACAGAAAAAGTCAGCAGAGAGATGCAGGCGCAATAACGGTCTTCGGTGACTCGCGGAGAAAATGAGAATTTGAGATGCTCCGAACATTCCTCAGCGTTGGACTTTGCATTTCAGCCGGCTCGGTGCTGGTGGCGGCTATGACTGGAGGCGATATTTCGACTGGGGCCCAGAAACTGCATTTCTCTTCCATCGTTGTCGATACGCACGACGATACGACCCAGCGCTTTCTCGATGGCAAATTCGATCTCGGCGTGCGCAACTCGGCGGGCAGCATCGACATTCCCCGCATGCGTGAAGGAGGCTTGGGCGCTATCTTTTTCTCCATTTGGATTCCCAGCAAAATCACGGGAAGCGAGGCGGTCAATCGCGCCCTGGCTCAGATCGAAGCTGTCCGCGAGGAGGTCCGCACTCACCCCAAGGATCTGGCTCTAGCCACCACCGCCGCCGAAGTCCGCGAAGCTCACAAACAAGGGAGAATCGCCGCGCTGATGGGTGTCGAGGGCGGCCACATGATCAATTCCGACCTCGAGGTGCTTCGCCGATTTGCGTCGCTCGGCGTCCGTTACATGACGCTGACGCACAGCGGAAACGACGAATGGGCTGACTCTTCCACTGACAAACCCGCCCACAACGGTCTCACTGATTTCGGCAAAGACGTGGTCCGTGAAATGAATCGCCTTGGCGTCATCGTGGACATCTCTCATGTCAGCGACAAAACTTTCTACGACGCCCTGGAAATCAGCAAAGCTCCGATGATCGCCTCGCATTCCTCGTGCCGTGCCATTTGCGACGCTCCCCGCAACATGACCGACCAAATGATGAAGGACCTCGCGGCAAAGGGCGGCGTTATTCAAATCAATTACCACGCCGGCTTCCTCAGTCAGGAATTTCGAGACGCGGAGAAAGCGCATCCAGAAATCAACAAGGCCATCGGTGAAGAAGTACAGAAGCTCTGCGGCGACAATGAGGGCTGCCAGCTCATCGAAGGGGACCGCCTTACGCGCGAGTATGTCGAGCAGGGAAAACTCCCGCGCGTGGATTGGACAAAAATCGTCGAGCATATCAACCACGCCGTGCAAGTTGCGGGCGTTGATCACGTGGGTCTGGGCTCCGATTTCGACGGCGCCAACATGCCCTATGGTATGGAAGACGCTGCAAGGCTCCCGAAAATCACCGAGGCGCTCCTGAAAAAAGGCTATTCCGAGCGTGACGTAAGGAAGATTCTCGGCGAAAATACGTTGCGGGTTATGACCGAAGTTGAGCGTGTCAGCCGCGAGCTGAACTCTTCGCCACGGAAATAGAAATTGCTTGTGCCACTCAGTTCGAGAGGGGAGAGGGAGGGGAAATGAGAAAGCTGGCAGGACTGCTTCTTATTGGAATGGTTGGTTTCGCAGCGCGGGCATCCGCGCAAGCTCCAGCGCAGGCTCCCGCACAGCCCAAGGCGGCTACTGCGCCCAAAGCTGGCACGTCTCCCAAGACCGGGCCCGCTCCGACGCGGGCGTACGACAGGACCCTGCTTCGCCCTGCGCTGCTCAAGGATAAAGCTCCCGATACCTTTCAGGTGAAATTCGAAACCACGCGCGGCGAGTTTACGGTCACTGTGAACCGCGCGGGGGCTCCCATCGGTGCGGACCGCTTCTACAATCTGGTGAAGCATCATTTCTTTGACAACGCCAGCTTCTTCCGCGTGGTTCCCGGGTTCATCGTGCAATTCGGCCTCAGCGCCTACCCGCCGGTTTCCGCCGCGTGGCAGCGCGCCACTCTGAAAGATGACCCCGTGACCCAGAGCAACAAGCGCGGCTATCTCACGTTTGCCACTGCGGGACCAAACACGCGGACCACCCAGGTGTTCATCAACCTCAAGGACAATTCCAGTTTGGACGCCCAGGGCTTTGCTCCCTTTGGTGTCGTGGATGCCACAGGAATGAAAGTAGTCGATATGTTTTACGACCAATATGGCGATAACACTCCGCGGGATTACCAGGACCTGATCACCAGGGAAGGGAAGGCCTATCTGGACAAAAACTGGCCTAAGCTCGATTCCATCAAGACCGCAACACTCTTTGGGGCAGCGGGAGAAGCGCCGGCAAAGCCTGCGACGGCCCCAAAGCCGAAAACCTCGGCGCCCACAAAGCCGCAATAAACATTGGGCGGACGGAGTACCGTTCTCGCACGAGCAGACAGCTCTCGCTTGGCGCGAGCTCTCAGCTAAGCGTTCACTCGCTTCGTCGCTGCTGAACGCCCTTCACTGCTCCAAGAATCAGGTTGTAGGCGGCATGGCGCGACACGCCGGTTTTGTCCCGGTCGTCGAAGGGCATGGCCGCCACCCCGAACGCCGCCGCTTTTTCGTATTTGAACATTTCGGTTAGCGCGGTCGCCAACTCCGCGCTGGTTGGTCCTCCCGGAACGGGGAGCGCGACGCCGGGCACTTCACGCGGATCGAGCCCGTCCATGTCCACGTGGACGTAGATCACGTCAGTCGCTTCTGAGAGCCGCTTCATCTCCCGGTGCAAGTTCGCCGACCGCGTGCGCACATCTTCCAAAGTCAACTGCTGAATTTCCGAGCGATCGAGGAGCTCTTGCTCGAGGGGATCGGTATCGCGCACGCACATCTCAACGATGTGGCGTGTCGGCAGGGCGGGCTCCAAGCCGGCCTTCAGCCGCATCCGCGTGAGGCATTGTCCCGCCGCAATCGCGACCGGCATTCCGCCGAGCATGCCGCTGAGCGTGGTCTCGGGGGTGTTGAAATCACCGTGCGCATCGATGAAAACCATGCCCACGCGCAGCGGCTTCGCGTTGGGTCCGGAATGTTGCAGCCCACTGAGCATTCCCAGAATGCCGTTGCAGTTCGCAAGAAGCCCGATCGGAAGAGCGCCGTTGCCCCGTTCCTCGGCAACCAGCTTGGACATATCGCCATTCGCCAGCGCGAGGTGGTTCCAGGAGCCGTAAGCCTTCTCCTCCTCAGCAGTCAAGGTGACCGTCACAGTCGGCTTCACCTGGACGCCTTGCTGCTCGAGCAGCTTTCGGATTCCGCCTTCTTCCAGATAGTCGGGCCCGCGCGAAGTGTCGGGTACATTTCGTTCGCCGACGTAAGGCATCTTGACCAGCGCCACGCGCACCGGTTTCACCTCGCTGTCCCGGCTCTGTGCGAAAGTGTTGGCCGCAACGCTCATCAGGCCGCCAAGCAGCAATGCTCTGAAAGGTTTCATCGTTTTACTCGCTCTGACCTGCGGTCGCTGTTTTCTGCGCAGCATCCAATCATCCAGCCACTTCATAACCCCAGTACCGCCACCAGCTCCTTCACCGATGCTGCCGACTTCTGCAGCGCCGCATTCTCTTCCGGCGTCAGCTTGATCTGAATAATCTCTTCAACGCCCTTGGCGCCGAGTTTCACCGGTACGCCGACAAAGAGTCCTTTGATCCCGTATTCTCCATCGAGGTACACCGCGCACGGCAGAATTTTCTTTTTGTCTTTCAGTATCGCTTCCACCATTTCCACAGCCGCAGCAGACGGCGCGTAGTATGCCGAGCCGGTCTTGAGCAAATTTACAATTTCCGCGCCGCCTTTGCGCGTTCGCTCTACAATCGCGTCGATGCGCTCCTTCGGAAGTAAGTCGGGCAGCGGAATTCCCGCCACCGTCGAGTAACGCGGCAGCGGCACCATGTCATCCCCGTGTCCACCCAGCACAAACGAATGCACATTCTCCACGCTGACCTTGCACTCCATCGCCACGAACGTGCTCATGCGCGCAGAATCCAGCACGCCGGCCATGCCCATCACCCGGTTTTTCGGAAAACCGCTGATTTTGAACGCCGCCTGCGCCATGGCGTCCAGCGGATTCGTCACCATGACCAGGATACAGTTCGGCGAGTGCCTGACAATCTGCTGAACCACGCCTTTTACGACCTCGTAGTTGGCCTTCAGCAAATCATCGCGGCTCATCCCGGGCTTGCGCGGAAATCCCGCGGTGATCACCACCACGTCACTGTTCACCGTTGCCGAATAGTCTCCGCTTGCTGTGGAAATGCCTGTTGCGCGCGAATCTGTTCGCGTAATTGGCCCGGACTCCAACATGTCCAGTCCTTTGCCGGCTGGTACGTCCTCCAGGATGTCCGTGAGGACCACGTCCGCCAGCTCCATGTCCACAATCCGCTGCGCCGTGGTCGACCCCACAAAACCGCCGCCTACCACCGTCACCTTCTTCCGCATGCAATCTTCTCCTCTTTCCAACCCTTGAATTTGAGATTCTCACGTCCGGCTTGCATTCACTCCCAACGGCGGACTTCTTCCCACTGGTAACTAATAACCCAGAACCTTACTGAAATTTCCAATCCAAGAAATGAAAGTTAAAAACTGAGAATCGAAGCTGGTCAATGAGTCCGGAAAACTACCTCGCGACGGCAGCACCCTTCATGTTCTCGATGATTGCATTTGCGAAGGCCGACGTTCCCACCTTCGTCGAACCCTGCATCAGCCGCTCGAGGTCATACGTCACGCGCTTTTGTTGAATCGTCCGTGCAATGCCGTCCTCGATGAGCTTGGCGGCTTCCTTCCACCCGAGGAAGTCGAACATCATCGCTCCCGACAGCATCACCGAACTCGGATTGATGACATCCTTGTCTGCATATTTCGGTGCGGTTCCGTGCGTGGCTTCGAAAACGCCGAAACCGTCTCCGATATTCGATCCGGGCGCGATGCCCAGACCGCCCACCTGTGCCGCGCACGCATCGGACAGGTAGTCCCCGTTCAGGTTCGGCGTCGCCAATACGCTGTATTCATCGGGACGCAGCAACATCTGTTGGAAAACGGAATCCGCGATGCGGTCGTTGATGAGCAGCTTCTGTTTCCACTGGCCCTTGCCATGCGTCGCGGAAATCGTATCGAGCGTCCGCTTCACTTCCTCGTAGATAGTCTTCTTGAACGTATCCGTAGCCCTTTCGAGTCCCGGCTCGATCATCGCCGCGTTCTGTTCCACAGTGAGCGCCGGGTTCTTCTCCAGATTATCGAGAATCCAGCTCTCGCGCTCCGTAACGGTCTGCGCGCGGAACTCTTCCCGCGCTAACTCGTAGCCCCAATCGCGAAACGCTCCTTCCGTGAACTTTTGAATATTCCCCTTGTGCACTAGCGTCACGCTCTTTCGCTGGTTTGCCAGCGCGTACTTGATCGCGCGGCGTACCAGCCGCTTCGTGCCCGTCGGCGAAATCGGCTTGATGCCCACTCCGGAATCCCAGCGGATCTGCTTCTTCCCTCGCAGCATTTCATGGTTCAAAAATTCCAGCAGCTTCTTCGCTTCGGGCGTGCCGGATTTCCACTCAATCCCGATATACACGTCCTCGGTATTCTCGCGAAAGATGATGACATCCATTTTTTCCGGCTCGCGTACGGGGGAGGGAACTCCGCGGAAATAACGCACCGGGCGTTCGCAGGAATAAAGATCGAGAGTCTGCCGCAGCGCCACATTCAGCGAGCGAATCCCGCCGCCCACAGGCGTCGTCAGCGGCCCCTTGATGGCCACGCGAAAATCCCGGATCGCATCCACTGTTTCATCCGGCAGCCATTCTTTGAACAGATGAAACGCTTTCTCTCCCGCAAACACCTCGAACCACGCCACGCGCCTTTTTGCGCCGTACGCTTGCTCGACTGCGGCATCAAACACTCTCCGTGACGCTTTCCAGATGTCTCGCCCGGTGCCATCGCCTTCGATGAACGGAATAATCGGTGTATCCGGTACCTGCAGTTCTCCGCCGATGTAACCGATCGCTTTGCCCTCCGGTGGAATGGCTTTCCCGTTGTACAGGCTTTTCATGAACACTGCTCCTTGGATGAAACTCCACCGCTCCGCGGGCATGATAGGAAAGGGATGCTCCGCTCTTCGCCAACTGCCCTGGATTGAGGCAGGCTCGTGTGAACTGCAAAAGATATCATATCCAAGCCGGCTGCGAGTATCATCGCGCTCGATTCTAAGCTCGCAGACCAGGAGAGAGCGGCGGCGCAGTCAGGGGAAATCAGCCGCAGCCCACAGCGCCTAGCGCGGGTTAATCGTAGTACTCCTGGCCAAGGTGCGTGATCAGGTCCTCGCCCACCATCCAGCGCAAAGTGTTCTTTAGCTTCATCGACTGGATGAACAAATCATGTTCGGGATAAAGGCCGGGCGCCGTCATTGGCGACTTGAAATAAAAGCTGAGCCACTCCTGGATGCCGCGCATCCCGGCGCGCTGCGCCAGATCGAGAAACAGCACGAGATCCAGCACGATCGGCGCCGCGAGGATGGAATCCCGGCAGAGAAAGTCCACCTTGATCTGCATGGGATACCCAAGCCACCCGAAAATATCAATGTTGTCCCATCCTTCTTTGTTATCGCCGCGTGGCGGGTAGTAGTTGATGCGCACTTTGTGATGAATCTTCCCGTAGAGTGTTGGGTAAAGCTGCGGCTGCAGAATGTATTCGAGCGCGCCGAGTTTGGACTCTTCCTTGGTTTTGAACGAGCCCGGATCGTCCAGCACCTCACCGTCGCGGTTTCCCAGAATATTCGTCGAATACCACCCCAGCAGCCCCAGCATCCTGGCCTTGAATCCAGGAGCGAGAATGGTCTTCATCAGCGTCTGCCCGGTTTTGAAGTCTTTTCCGCAGATGGCCACATTATGTTCGTGGGCCAGATCCTGAATCGCGGGGATATCTACCGTCAGGTTGGGTGCTCCGTTGGCAAAAGGCACGCCGCTGGTCACCGAGGCCCAGGCATACAGCATCGACGGCGCAATCGCAGGGTGATTGTTTTTCATCCCCTCGATGAACTTCTCCGGCGTCGAGTGCACCTCTTCCGGCTTGATGAACACTTCCGTGGATCCGCACCAGCAAGTCACCAGTCGCGAAACTCTTCGCGTTTTCTTGAAATTGGCGATGTCTTCTTTGATCTGCAACGCCAATTCGTACTTGTTTTTCTCTTTCTTGACGTGAGCTCCGTCCAGCTTCTTCACGTACTCGTGG
>QHYN01000296.1 GCA_003224145.1 Acidobacteriota bacterium | reverse complement strand
GCTGACGGAAAAAGTGCACGCGGTGCTGCACATGCAGGCCCGGCCGGAATCCGCGGCGGCCGCAGTGTCCAGGAAAAACGCAGCAAGGAATGGATGAACCATGGGAAACCGGGAACAAACCGTATTGCTGGTGAGCAATGACGCGGGATTCTGCGCCGCGCTGCGGCGAGAGTTCAGTTTAAATGCCGAGCAAGTGCGCGTGACCGCGGTGAGCAGCCTCGACGCGGCCCGCCGCATTCTCGAAGAAGATTTCCCCGCCGTGATTCTTCTCGAAGAAGACGCGGTTGCCGCTCGATCCGACGGGCCCAAGGGGCGGGCGCCGTCGCTGGAGGCGGTGGTCGCGCCGCTGGCGATTCACGCGCCGGTGGTGGTCATCGGATCGGCGGAGAAGCGCGAGGAGTTGTCCGGCCTGATTGATGCGGACGCAGTGGACTTCGTGACGCGAGAGCCAGAATCTCTGAGGACGGCGCTGCGCATGATTGAGCGGCGGCTGCGGCAGGCGCGACAGAGAGCTGCCAGCGCGGCGGAACCCTTGGGCGACGGAGACGAAGACTTCGGAGAAGTGCTGCGCCACGAACTGAACAACCCGCTGACCGGAATCCTGGGGAACGCGGAACTATTGCTCGCGGAGATCCACAGAAAAAACGACGGCACCATTCCCCAGGGAGGGGAACAGCGGCTGGAGACGATTGCCGCGCTGGCGGTGCGGCTGCGGGAGACGGTGCGGCGGTTGAGCCAGGAATGGGAAGCGCGGCAGCATCCCGTGCCGTGAGGAAAAAGAAGTTTAGAGTTGAAAGTTTAAAGTTCAAAGCAAAGAAAGAAAAAAGAATTAACACCGAGACAACAGAGAAAGGCAGAAAAGAAAAAGGATTCAACGCAGAGGCCACAGAGAACACAGAGGGCACGGAGAAAATAGAGCGTGAAGAAGCCAGAGCAGCAGATGGCGCAGAGGGCTGCGCCGAAGAAGCGTCAGCCGCCGCGGGCGAAGGCAGAGTGGAGGACGAAGCGGGCGTGGCGCGTGGAGTCGCAGTGGGAGTTGGAGCGGGGGCGTTTGCGTAGGTGGCGAAAAAAGAAAGAACGCGACGCTTGAATTCTTCGGGCTGGAAGCCCAGCGCCGCGGAATGAAAGGCGCCCGGAACTTTCCAGAGCTGCTTGGGGCCGCGGGCCGCGGCGTAAATCATTTCGGAATGGCGACAGGGAAGCGCCACATCTTTTTCATCACAAATCAAGAGAACCGGAAACGCGCGCGAAGCGACCGCTTTGACCGGTGAAACTTCCGCGACGGGAAGGCCGCTGAGCTTCTCTCCGCGATAGAGCAGCGTCCAGGAAAACGGGAAAAGGAGCGTCTTGCCGAGCCAGGGATATTGGCGAAGTCCGGCATAGTCGTAGGAGGCTTCGCGGAAATTGGCGAAGGAAGATTCGGCGACGACCGCTTCGATGCGCGGATCGGCAGCGGCGGATTGCAGGGCGATGCCCCCGCCCATGGATTCCCCGAGGGCGAAGATATGTTTCGGCCCCGGACAGGACGGGCCGCCGGGGCCGTGCCATTGGATCGAAAGACAGGGACTCCGAAGCGAAGAGAGCAGCGCGTCCACGATGGCGCGGGTGTCGTTGCGTTCGAGCCAGCCGTAGGTGGCGATCGGGCCTTCGCTGGCGCCGTGGGCGCGGGCGTCCATCATGACGACGCTATAGCCGGCGCGCAGGAGAAATTCGGACTGCCCGATGACGCCGACGCGGTTGTCGGCCACGCCATGGAAGAGCAGCACCCAGGAACCGTTGGGCTGGGGCGGAGTGACCTTCCAGCCGCGGAGGAGAACGCCGTCGGGGGCCCGAACGTCGAATTCCTGGCGTTGCGAGCGGGTGACGGCGAAGGAAGTGTCCGCTTCGCGGATGAGATCGGGCGTGAGTTCTCGGCGGATGGGTGTGAGGAAGCCGGGCGCGACCAGCCAGCCCCCGACCGCCGCCAGAAGCGGCGGGAAGAGCAACAGGATCAAGGCGATGCGGATCAGCTGTCTACGCATAAGTCTGTGCACCCGGGTTCGGCCGGCAGGGGATGCCTCCACTCGAAGATACGAGTAGAACGGACGGGGTGTTCTCCCTTGCAGCGGACCGGCACTGCGTTTGGTGACCCGTGGGAGAGGAGAAAAGCTCCTTGCGCCGGGTCGAATCTCCGGCGTTTGAGGAGAGCAGCCCAAGGCTGCGAAACAGGTCGAAAGTCGAAAGTTGAAAGCGGAAGAGCGGGAATCTCCGCACGCGGCTGCGCTGGATGCAGAGCACCAAGGTAGATGGCCCGGAGAGGGCTGGAGAAGTGGAGTGGAAGATGCATTTGGAGTTGGGAGGGGTACACCCCCGGGCACAGATGCAAAAGTTTGAAAAGAAAGAGATTGCGGGAGGACCATCGTGGAAGCGGTTGAAAACAAAGGTGCAAATTTGCAGGGACAGGCTGCAAGGAAGTAACCCGTGTACTGGCGGCTCGTGACGAGTGACGAGTGCAGAGTTCCAGAATGGGAAGGACTCCGAGCTTTTCTTGAAGAGATTTCTGCTAAAACCCATACTACCCCGGCAGTTTTCGTAAGAGTGGCAAACAAAGGGGTTGCGGGATACGGAACTTGGAAGTGTGTACGGAGAATGGAAGACGGATCAGCCACAGAGGCGCGGAGGCCCGGAGGCCCGGAGGAGAGGAGGAAGGAGGGTGGCTTGTTTCTAACGCTTGGTTAACCATAATCGCTACCCCTCCCCCCTGCTTTTTGTAAGTGTTGCATCTAAAGGGCTTAGCCAGGCCGTAAGTCTTTTGTTTGCAACGCTTGCGGGGGGACCCATAAGTGTTGCAGCTACAGGACTTAGGCGGACGAAGAGGTTGAAGGTTGAAAGTAAAAGGTCGAAGGGGTGGGGAGAAGACAGAATCCCCGCACGCGGCTGCGCCGGATGCGGGGCGCCAAGGTAGGCGACTCGACGGTGCCAGAGCGGAAAGAGAAGGATTTAACACCCCGACAGGGTCGGGGCAGGCGGGGCAGGCGCCGACACCCGAACCAAGTCGGGGTAAACGCCGCACGGAGAGATTACGCAGAGAGATGAGTTGCTGGGCGGGCCGGCCCGAGTTTTGATCACCAGACACGGGAGAAGAATAGCACGGAATTAAGGATTGGTTAAGTATTATGCAGGGAACGGTCGAAATTGAGGGTTGAACGGCAAGAAAAGCGGGGTGAATGGCGCTGGCGGGCGCAAGACGAAGAACAGAAAAGCAAAGACAAAAGCCCCACACATAAAACCGGCATATGCGCTGCGCTCAGTGCAAGCAGTGTTGGCCACCCAGATTCGTCTTAGGACCTATGGGCAGGGCATCCTGCCCAGAGGCCATGGATTAGGGCTTGGGTGATTCCTTCGCCGGGGTTGCGGCGGGGGCGGACGGCTTGGTATAGACGATCTTCTTCGTGCCGCCGTCGCAGGTGCCGACGACTTTGCCTTCCGCGTCCTGGTCCTTCGCGACGATTTCCAGGGTGTAGCCCTTCGCGCCCTTGGCGTCGAGCTTCTTGGTGATTTCATCCTTCAGCTCTTCGCAAGCCTTTGCCGCTTGTGCGTGAGCGGGAACGGAAACAAATAATAGAACGCCAATTGCCGCCAGCAGTTTCATGGTGTGACCTCCGTGTTTGGGATGCCGGATTACCAGGGAGCATAGCACCGGTTCAGGGCATCCAGCCGGCCGCCCCGCAGCACCTTCACCCTAAGAGATACGGGAGGGGTTCAGGCGGCGAGGCGGCGAACGAGAGAAGAGCAAAGTCAAAAGCCCCGCCCTCTGAAATCGAGGGGCAGGGCACCCGAAAATCGTTAAAGGGTTTTACGTCCGGGCCACCGGTCCCCTTTTTGTCTCAATTCAATCGTTCTCCTCGAACAGCTGCTTTTGGTTGGTAGGCTGTGCCAAATACTGGCGAGATGCATACGCCAAGTGTTCCGCGTCCATGTCGGCGAAAATCATAGACAAAACCCTCGAAGATGACTTTGAGCCTATCCGCACAGACTCAATATAGTATGTATCTTTCAACTGGCCCATTTGAACGAGTTCTCTTCCCCGAACCGTCCGCCCCGATTCCACTGCAGCTAATAGATGCTTCTTTGGGATGCTTATTCCTTCATGATCGGCAAGCCGCAAACCACCGAACCTCGTGCAGCTCTCAAGTTGGAAGTCGGCGTCACTGCCGGCGCCTATTAAGCGCCAAAAAACGAACGCACACTTCCAAAGACCCATTTCAGCGAATTTAATTGTGGTCGCCCTGAGGGAAGCGCGATAGCGCTTAGCCAGTTCGAATATTGACCCCAAGGAAGGACCGAAATATCGAACGTCCCGAAAGAATCGGAAACTGGGCATTATCAGTTCGGACGCCGCATAATCACACAGAAATTCTTCCTCGCGATCAGGTCCGTTCATCCCGATTCTTTTCTCGCGCTTGGCTATTGCGGACTTACCTGTAGCTTCGAAGAAGAAGACGTGACCAATCTCATGGGCCATTGAAAAGTTTTGTCGAATTCTGCTGTGTTCGCTACAGATCTGGACTTCATACCCACTAGTTGTGGGTAGCAAACAGGCATCAAAGCCAATAGGGCTGAATACGACTCTATTGATTCCAAGGCGTAGCCCTAGGACATAGGGAGAGAACGGTGGTCTCTCGATCCCTGCCTTCTCAATGAGCCGAAGTGACCGAAGGCGAATCGCCTCAAGGGGATCAGTGCATCCCAGCGACTCGCAAAGAACCTTTGCGCTCGTACTGCTCCATACGAATTTGCCGGAGATTTTCATTCAAAGAGCTTTAACGCTTGATCCCTTCCCCGATCTAGGAACCTCTCGTATCTTTGCCGCCAGTCTTCTTCTGAGAGGATCACAGAGTCCCTAGCCTTCGCAGCGAACCCAATCGCTTTTCTCGATCCAAGATAGTCGTCTCGCAATGCGGTATAGACACTGAATTTCAGATCCCTTTCAAGTGCGAAGCTCTTCAGGTGTTCGATACTTGCCAGGGCAACTGGGTCACTGATCGGAGGGGTTTCTCCAAGTAAGTAACACGTGGGCACCCCGAAAGCGTCTGCCAGCAAACGGATTTCAGACACCATCGGCTGGCTGACCTTCTCATTGCAACCTTCCAAGTCTTCGATCCGTGCCGCCGGCAGTCCCGCTAGGGAAGAGAGGCTACCGATTGAATAATTGCTGCGTCCACGCAGGTCAGACAAGCGAGAAGGCAAAGTGTCACCATCGATTTGATCTACCGATCGTCGTCTGCGCTCGAGGTGCGGCCTCATTTCGGAGAGCAACTTTTCAAGTTGATCTTGGAGTTCAATTAAATCAGAGAATTCAACTACGCGAGTGTGCCCGAATCCGCCAGTGACCATTTTGCTTAAGCGAATTCCCTTTTTGCCCAAAAGAATGACTGGAACTCCAGCTCCAGCGGCCAGCTGAATCTCAATTCCAACCCCAAAGCTAGGCCCTCCGTGCCAACATCTCTGAGACAAGTCTAGTACCCTTAATTAATGAGCAGGGCGAGGAAGAAAAAGGAAGAGATGAACGGGAATTCTCTTGGTGTTCTTTCCTCTGGGGGTTTGGCTGTCGCGGAACGGAGCGAAGGCGAGCGTAGCGAGCCGCAGCGCAGTGGAGCGACAGCCAAAGCGGGCGCCAATCC
>QHYN01000295.1 GCA_003224145.1 Acidobacteriota bacterium | reverse complement strand
TTCTACGCCTTGATGGGCGGTGAAGGCACACTGGACTACGAGCTCTATCTCAACACCAAGACGTTGCTTTCCTGCCAGGGCAAATTTGAAACGATGTGCAACCGGGATGAGCTGCAATTTCAGATCGTACACCAGATCGAAGAATTGTGGATGAAGCTGATCGCCTACACGCTGCTGGATATTGACGAATATTTGCAGCAAGAAAATACCAACCGCGTGATCACCTTGTTCCGGCGGGTGCACCTGGCGCAAAGACTGATGAACGAACAACTGGCGCTGCTGGAGACCATGTCGCCGAAGGAGTATCAGGAAATTCGCAAGCGGCTGGGCAACGGAAGCGGTCAGGAATCGCCGGGATTCCGCGTGCTCTTGAAGATGTACCAGCCGCTGTGGCATTCGTTCCAAACGCACTACTTGGACAAACATGGACTGACGATCGAGAAAATCTACGACTCCGAGTATGCGCATGGCGATGCCTACGTGGTTGCCGAGGCGCTGGCGGAATTCGACGAACTGTTTCAGAAATTCCGCTACGCGCACATGCAATTGATTTACCGAAGCATCGGGTTTGCGGCGAAATCGCTGAAGGGGCGGCCCGTGGAAATTCTGGAAGAGGGAATGCGGCAAAAGTTTTTCCCGGAATTGTGGGAAATCCGCACACAGATGACCGACAAATGGGGCGCGGAGTACGGCGTAAAGAGAGATTCCCTTGGAGGGCATCACTGAGGTAAAAGTCAAAGGTTCAAAGTTAAAAGTCCAAAGTCAGAAGCTTTCTTTCGTGCTTGCTTCCTTTTTTCATTCTTGAACTTTTAACTTTGAACTCTGATTGATTACGGGCGCCCGATGTGCCGGTACTCGCCGCGAAAGAAGAGCAGCGGTTCCCCATTCTGAATTTCGCCTTCTTCCACCTTTCCGAGAACAATCGTGTGATCTCCTGCAACGTGAGCCGCGACGACGCTGCAGCTCAATTGAAGCAACGTGCCTTCAAGGACGGGAACGCCGCTGGGCGTCGACCGATAATGCAGGGCCAGGCGGTGCTCGGCTTCGGAGTTTTGCTCGCCCTGCGCGAAATACTCCGAGATGGCTTGCTTGCCGTGCTTTAACACGCTGACCCCGAAACGCTTTTTCTTGTGGAGTAAAGGCAGGATCTTCGCGCGCTCATCAACGCAGACCAGGATCAGCATGGGGTTGAGCGAGACGGACGTGAAAGAGTTGGCGGTCATGCCGAAAACGGTGCCCGGTTCGCGTTCCACCGTGACTACGGTGACGCCCGTTGCGAATTGGCCCAGCGCGTCGCGGAATCCTCGGGCTGTGAGTGAGGTCGCAGTCATTTTCAGGGTTTTTGAAGATACCATAATTCACAGCTCGAGAAGCGCGCGGGCCAGGTTGCGTTTCTGACTGCGGGTCTTCATCACCGTGGGCACGATCGCAACCTTCATGCCGAGCGCGGATATGGCTGCGGCTTGCGTTCTGTCGACCGGATCAATGACAAAGGTTCCCGTGAAATCGGCGTAGAGTTTGGCAACACCCAGAGCGGTTGCCTCGTGGCCCTGTTGCGCGAGCATTTTATCCGACGGCCCCTTGAGCGACTTGCCGCCAACAAGGGGGCAAACCGCAAGAACGTCTCTCTTTCGCGCGCGCAATTGTTCTCGCACCAGTGGAATGGCAAGGATCGGTCCGATGCTGATCAGCGGATTGCTTGGGCAAATGATGATGCGGCCGGCTTCGCTGATGGCTTCGAGCACGCCCGGAGCTGGGCGTGCCGACCCTGCTCCTGCGAATCGGATGTTCTTCACAGTGGGTTCCGCGCGACGCTTTACCAGATATTTCTGAAAGTGCATCGGGCCTTCGTTGGATTCGATAACCGTGGGAACAGGGTCATTCGACATGGGGAGGATGCGCGCCTTCACTCCCAGTGCGATGCGGATAGACTCGGCAGCCTGCGACAATGTCTTCCCTTCCGCAAGAAGCGCGCTTCGATGGATATGCGTGGCCAGGTCGCGGTCGCCGAGGTTGAACCAATTGGGCCGGCCGTAGCCAGCCAGGCGCTTCAGCGCGTGGAACGTTTCTCCGCGAATGCCCCAGCCCTTTGCCGGATCGACGATTCCCGCCAGGGTGTAGGTTACAATGTCGAGGTCGGGAGAAATTTTTAGGCCGTGGAGCTCGATGTCATCGCCGGTATTCACGATGATGCTCAGCGCCGCCGGTTCCATAACCTCGTAAAGGCCGAGAAGCAGTTTTGAGGCGCCGACGCCACCGGCGAGAGCGGTGATTTTTCGTTTTTTGACTGGAGACATGAAATGGCAGCAGAAAATACCAAGGAGAATTTAACACAGAGGCCGCAGAGGACACAGAGACCAGAGAGAATGGCGAGAATACAGCGATTGCAAGCGGATTCAGCGAAAAAGATCTTCCAAGGCAGGACGGATGATTTGAGCAGCCTTTTCGGATGCAGGCCTGTAACGGTAGCCACGGATGACCACCACGGGAATGCCTTCGGACTTGCCCATCAGGAGTCCGGCGGACGCGGCCAGTTCATCAGCAACGGCCAGAATTGTGGCGGCGAGGGGCTTCCCTTCCCTGTCACGCGTGCCCCGCAAGTCCAGCAGTACCGGGAGGCCGGCAGCACCGATTGCGACATTCGTGAGCCCGAGGCGCCAAGGACGGCCAAAGGTGTCGCTGATGATGACGGGGATGCGCTTGCCTGTTTTTTTGCGCAAGCCAGCAGCCAAAGCTTCCGCGGAACGATCAGGATTGCGTGGCAGCAGAGTCACAACATCCCGGCCGGGCACGTTCGAATGATCAATTCCAGCATTGGCGCAGACGAATCCGTGATGCGTCTCGACGATGAGCACGCGGTCTTGCCGGAGAATGCGCCTCGATTCCTTCAACACGAGTTCCACCACGCGCGCGTCTTTCTTCAGTTGCTCAGCGAGGGCCTGCGCTTTTGACGACGGATTTACGGTGGCCAGCCGGACCACCGCACCTTCTGCCTTGGAAACAATTTTCTGGGCAACGACGACAATGTCGCCTTCTTCAAAGCGTAGTCCCGCTTTTCTCACCGCAGCGACAATCCGCTCGACCAAGTCCTCACCCTTTCGAATCTCCGGCATTCCCGGGATGCGAAACAAGCCCAAATCAGAGGTAGCGTGAGCTGCGGGCTTTGCACGGAGCGATGCGGTGTTGTGAATCTTCCTTGGCACGGCGGAGAAATAGTACGTGAGCTGGTGAAATGTTTCACGCGTGAAATCTCTTTTACGGAGCAAAAAAACCGGACGAAGCGCCCGCTATTGAGCGTTCGCTCCGTCCGGAAAGTGTTTCCAGGTTGTGTTGTTTTCAGCGGCCGGGAGGCTTATCCTTATCCGGCTTATCCTTTTTATCCTGCTTAGGCGGCTTGTCCTGCTTCGGAGGTCTCTCCTGCCTCTGGTGTTCCTGCTGTT
>QHYN01000294.1 GCA_003224145.1 Acidobacteriota bacterium | reverse complement strand
GCTTCACAAACTCCAGAATTTCCATGACCCTGGCGGAGGACGGCTCGATCTTGTCCAGCTCTTCTTCGGTGAAGAGAACGTATTGGTCCTTCTCGTACTCGTAGCCCTTCACGATCTCCGTCCGCTCCACGTTGCGATTGCAATGCGGGCAGAACAACGGCTGCTTGAGTCGCGAATGGCACTCCTTGTGAAGCTGGTTGAAACTGATTCGTTCGCCGCGCGCGGCGGTAAACATCCGCACGGGAATCGAAATCAACCCAAAGGTGAGGTGGCCTTTCCAAACCGTTGCAGCCATGTAGAGACTCCTTCGTTAGGATTCCCAGGGGTATTTGAATGGGCCAATGGGTAAGGTTAGTCGGCCACCGGGCAGGATGCAAGGCGAATCCATGGGCGCTAATGCTCATTTTACAAAGTGGGCCCCTCGGGTGTAGCGCCGGGCTTTGCCCCGCTTTATGGGGAGCCCGACGGTTGGCGTTTTACCCCGCCGAAGTTGGTCGACCTCGGGAAGCCCGGCATCTTTCCTCGTGGCACAGGCACTCTTGCGTGTACTCATCTCTCCGCCCTGCAACCCCCATGCGCCCTGTCATCCCGAATCCAGTCGCGTTGTTTGCGAATGGCGGTGAGGGATCCGCTTTTCCTCCTCTTCGTAGGGGCGGGGCTTGCCCCGCCCACCTTCTGTCTTTTGGTGGGAGTGGCGCCTACCCCGGGAACGCCAATCTCCCTAGCGCCTTTGACTGTCCGATCAGCTTTTCGCGGTCGCTTTTCGCTTCCGGAGGCCTTCGGTCCCCCAAAGTGGATCTCCTAAGCTCGTGAGATCAGCGAAATGAGAACACGCGTCTTCCTCTAGATAGAGGAGCTTATTGCTCGGTGAAACGGTCTGAGCATCACCGTCAAATTCAAGTAGAAGTGGCAACTCCGATGCCTTTCGCCATGGTGTGAAGAGTTGCACGAGAAAGCCAACGGCAAGGGAAGCCAGGAGCCCGTTTGGCCACACCACTTGTGGTCGGCCACCGGCCGCGCCGTAAGCTTGTGCCTCTAGTTCAAGCTTGCGATCGTCAATAATTCCCATACAGCGCAGGCAAGGACCTCCAGGCATGGAGAGTGCGACCTGGCCACCGATAGAGAATCCTTGCGCCATCCGATGAACATCCATTCCGACATCGACGTATGGAGTGAGGTAGCGTCTGGCGGCCGTCTCCAACTGCTCTCGTTCAGCAATCGAATCAACACACCCCAAAATTAGGTCGCATGACCGCAATGCAATCGCGCACATCTGCCATCGCACGGTTTCAATCGAAATCCGTGCCCTCGCGTTTACGCCCACGATGACGCGCCCCGCCACGCTAGCTTTTGAAGTGCACCTGACGACGTCTTGCTGCGTCGCACCAACTAAACGGTTGAGGTTGCTATCTTCCACGACATCCGGGTCGATCGGGTGCCATCCAATACTGAGGCACTGTTCTTTCCCAGGAAGCTCTGACGGTCAAGATTCAACTCTGTGCGCCCCGCTTCCTTCATAGTTTCCTCATTGGAATACCCACAACTGAAAACTGGGAGACGTCAACCGGAGCTTTCATACCCGGAACCCAACACTTGCCACAGGCAGAATCCTCGCTGAAGACAATCGCGCCATGCGG
Source organism: Acidobacteriota bacterium (assembly GCA_003224145.1). Taxonomy (GTDB): domain Bacteria; phylum Acidobacteriota; class Terriglobia; order Acidiferrales; family UBA7541; genus Acidiferrum. The sequence goes on along the minus strand of QHYN01000294.1, from coordinate 3,324 downwards.
CAGCTCGGGCTGCACGTTCCAGAAATCCGGGACAAATTTTGCGGTTTCCGTTTCATCGATTCTGCTGAAGTGCGGCTTGCCGCGATGAAGATGCAGGTGGACATGGAACATCGACGCTTGGCGGTTGTACGCGGTTTGAAGCGCTTTGCGAATTGCATCAGGCCCCATCATCGCGCCCACGCTTGGGTCATCGAGATAATCCCCGTCCGCCACCTCGTGCAGATCATGCGCCAGAACGGCTACCCCTCCGCCTTCAAGCAGACCGACCCGGCACAGCAGAAAGCCGACGCGCTCGAATGCGAACGGATGCGATCGCTGAAGTCGCGCGTGAACCTTCTCCAGCAATCGTTTTGTGAGTTTGAACACTACTCTCATCGAAGAGCCCTTAAGTGCTCGGCCAACATCTGGGCGGGGCGGAATTGCGCGCTGACATTGTTCCAGGACCAGGAATGCCACGCTCGACCCACGATATGGTGCACGGACCAGTTTGCCCCTCGCCCCGGGATGGGGTGAGAAAGGAAAAGACGGGTCGCGTACCCACTGTGCTCCTGAATGCAGAGCAAGCCCTCAACCTCGTTGGGAACGCACCCCACTGGCAGCCGGAGCCGAGGAAGGTAAATGTAGATCCTTCCGCCTTCGCTCAGCTCCCGAACATCTCCGCAGGCCTCGGCGAGCTCCTGAAGATGCTCGGTGGCAACCATTACGAGGAGCTCCCCGTTCGAACGTGGGAGACGAATTTCTCGTGCCGTTCAATCTCTATGGTTGCATTGTCGTCCAGCGGTTTGAATTCGCCGTGGACCACCTCATCGAGTTCGCGGGAAGCATCAACCCCCACTAACTGCTTGAAAGCAGAGACGATATAGGTTCCACGAGGCACGCGTTTCTCAACGCCATCCACCGTGACAGTGACGAACTCAGGCTTGTCCGACTCACTTGGCGTTCCTCCGGGGGTGTTCTTTACCTGTGTATCAGCGTCAGTCATCATGTTCCTCCTGGGCGGCAGTGCCTGCCCTCGTAGATATATGCTTCTAACCCAATGAATTGGACAAGCCGCTTAAGAGCAAAAGATAACGGTGTCCAGAAATTTGGAAATCGAGCATCCTTATACGGAGTCCAAGGAATTGCAAAACCGATGAGCGAGCCTCCGGGATCAGACCCCTTAAAGGGTCGTGAAGCTAGTCTAGAGGATATACGCCGCGAATTTCAGGCGTTGACCGCGGCAGACTGGGCCAAGCTGGCCGCCTACGCTGAGTCACGTGTCCGGGTAGTCGGCATATGCGCCCCAGCTCGAGACGCTTGCCACCTATTTATGCAGGCAATGAATTCGCTAGAAACAGCGCGACGACATTGGTATCCGGACAACGTAGATCTCGTAAAATTCCTTACCGATACAATGTGGTCCATATCAAGCAACTGGGCACGGCGAAGAAAAACTACGGGCTACGTGCAGGTCCCTGAGGCAGACCTGATTCAGCAGTCAGAGCAAGGCGAGGAACTGGAGAGCGTCGTGCAGCAAGCGCAATCCCACGACCCAAGCCCTGAAGAACAATTAATCGGGAATGAGTTTCAAACTCAGGAGCAACTGGTGGAAGAAATCAAGGGATTGTTCAAGGATCAACCCCTGGCTTCTCTAATCGTAGATGGTTGGACGGCCGGAATGAAAGGACAAGAGATCATTGAAGCTCTTAACATCGATGAGAATCAATATAGAACAGCAACAAGACTGGTCCGGAGAAGGATCAAAGCTCGGTGGCCGAAGGGAATGCCAGATGTCCGCTGAAGACGATTCTCGGCGCCCTCTGAATGGTATCCTCGAGGGACTAGCAGAGTCCGTTGCTCGGGAGGATTCAGAGGAACTCCTTGAGGAGGCCCGGATCGCCGGACAGAACCCCGAGTCCATCGCGCAACGGTTAAGGATCACTGCCTCGGCTGCGCTCAAGAAGTTTGAGCAGCGAAAACTCGAAGCTGCCCGGGAGGCCTACCAGCTTCGCGCTACGAAGGGTCCAGAGAACAAGGAGAGCATCGCCTCCACGCCCGACGAACGAAAACGGCAATTATCTGCCATCTTGGAAGGCAATCCAGATATTGGCGCGGTCCTTACTACGCAGCACAGAGAATTTGAGAGCCTCTCTGATGAAGATGTCCAGAGCGCTCTGGAAGATCTCGCAGAGCTAGGATTTCTGGGCAACCCGCCCGGGACCTCCCGCAAAGAGTGATGCCGAGCACAATTCAGACGCCAGAGCAAATCTTGGCTGATCTAGGAATAAGAGAACCAGAGGACCTTGAGATTGAGGCCATAGCAGAATATTGCGGCGCGACTATACGGTACAAGCCGCTATACGGCTGCGAAGCCAGGATAATCGGTTACCACGACCGCGCAATTATCACGATCAACTCGAGCTCGCCACGCAGCCGCCAACGATTCTCTGGAGGGCACGAACTCGGTCATTGGATGCGCGACCGAGGCCAAATCGCATTCAAGTGCGACTACCAAAGCTATGTACGCGGATGGTGGGCGTCTAATCCGGAAACTTGCGCGAACCGCTTCGCCAGCGACGTTCTGCTTCCCTTGGGTATGTTCCAGCCGCGCGCCCGCGGCTTACATGTGACCTTTGAGACCGTAAGGAAGCTCGCAGACACTTTCATGACGAGCCTAACCTCAACGGCAATCCGGCTGGTGGAGCATGGAGGGCTACCTTCGATGCTGGTCTGCAACACTCCGCAGAAAAAGGAGTGGTTCGTCGCGAGCCCGGAAGTCTCGGGCCGCCTGTGGCCTCTTGCGAGACCCAAACAAGGGTCGTCAGCTTCCTCTCTCCTGAGCACGACGAGGGAAGCCAAGGGACCAATTGACGTTCGATGCGATAATTGGATCAACCATCCGCGCGCTGACCACTATTGGATCAAGGAGGACTCCCTAAGTTTGAGAGATGGAACTGTTTTGTCGCTGCTCTGGTGGGAAGACGAACAACAGCTTCTTGACCTTGACGAGTACGAAGAACGTATGGGCTCCCGAAGATCCGACGGTCGAACCGATTGGGAATAGTAGACCGATAGTTGCTGGGTGCCCCGGTTGCCGGTTTCGCACCTGGGGCTTGTCGCCCTTGCTTTTTTCTTGTCCGACTTACATCCCTCCAGCGCCGTTCAGCCTGCTTTTCTTGCCATTCAACCCTCATTTTTGTCAATTCCGGTTGAAAATTCCCCGTTGTACCGGTCGAAAATTCCCCACCCCTGAACTTCATGTAAGAGCCTCCATGGCCTCGGACGGAGTGGAGCCCAGCGCCGTCTTTTGGCGCGTTTTGGGCGTAACGGAGTCCGAGGCCATGG
>QHYN01000219.1 GCA_003224145.1 Acidobacteriota bacterium | reverse complement strand
AATCTCTCCGCCGAGCTCATCGCCGGTCTCACTGAATTCAAGTCCGCGGTCCCTATCAACGACTTCCTCTCCCGTCTTCTCCTTTTCCAGGCGCAGGATCGCATCCCCCCGCGCCGTGCCGCTGTCATGGCCTACACCTGTAACCTGCTCCTTCGCACCCTCCCCGCCATCGACAAGGAGGTCCATCCGCCAAACGACGCGCCGCAGGAAATCATCATGGATCTGCCTCGCCCCAAGCGCGACTGGCCCGAGGACCCCGAACGCGCCTTGTACAAGCGCATGAGCTCTCAATCGGTCCCCAACAACGGCGAGACCCCCAACACCACCAATACCAAGGAGTCTTCGTGACCCTACATGGCAAAGCGGCGTCGAGCCGCCGCGGCGGGAATGTTCTAGGCGGTGCGGGCGGAAGAGTGGGACGGTTTTTCCAGGGCTTGGCGATCCCAATGGGCGAGCTGGGCGCCGGCTTCGTAGGTGGACTGACAAAAGTCGAGGAGCGCGGCGCAGGGAGACGTCGCGCCGCGCACGTCGTCATACATCAGAATGAACTCGTTGAGCTGCGGGTGGTACGTGGCGGCATCCGGGCGGACGCGAGATTCGCGGAAGCCCGGCGGCTCGGGAGCCATGTAGGAATAGAAGGCTGGTCCTTCGATGCCGGCGCCGGGCCAAAAGCCGACGCTGCTGACCTCGTGGGAATAGGCTTCGCGGGTGATGGAATCGGCGCCGGAGCGTTCCGGAGCGGGACGGCCGGAAAAGCGGGTGACGGCATGGTCAAAGCTGCCCCAGAAAAAGTGTACCGGGCTGGACTTGCCGAGGAAGCGCGAGCGGAACTCCTGGAAAACGCGATCGACAGAGACGAGGATTTGCCAGAACCGGCGGGCATATTCGGGATCGTACGAGGCGTGGACGCGATCCTGGTCGAAGGGAATGGGGTCGGGGATTTCCACGGGCATTTTCCATATCTTGACCTCGATGCCCGCCAAATCAAGCATGCTCATGAAGGCTTGATAAAAGTCGGCCACCGAGCGGGGGAAGAGCGGGAGCGATTTGACCTGGCCGTCGTTGGTTTGCAGCACCAGCTCGTGATTGACGAAATCGAAGCGCAATTCGAAGGTGCGCCCAGCGTAGGGAATCGCCGTGGTGGTGAGGCCGCGTGCACAGACATAGAGAGGCACATTCCACCAGTGGTTCACCCGGGGAGTGAGAGCGAGGCGAACCTTGCCCACGATTTGTGTCCACATGTGTAGCGTGGCGTAAGTATCCTTCCATGAAGCAAGCGGGAGAGGTGGCCAGCAGTCGGGCAGGTCGCTCATGGCGGTTTTGGGGGATTCGTTCCTGTCGGGCATGTCGGGTGCTCCCGGTCCATTACCAAGCCCAAAGCGGAGCGTGAGCCGGGCAAAGGAACGCAGCGTAGATTAGCGCAAAAAGTGTCGCTTGCAAAACGATCACGGTAAACTTCGATTGATTTTGCGGGTCACTCCCAGGCGGTCGAGGGCCCACGCCCGCGTGCAAAAGAAAGGGCGGTCCCGCGCACGGCGGGGCCGCCAGAAGCGTCACGCTAAACGGTCACTTGCCGCTGGTGCCCTGGTCGCTGCCGACACCGGTAACGAAATCATAGCCCGCCGCGCAGCTAAAGCTGCCGGCGGAGCCGGAGACGATGTCGCGGAAGTCGCTGGTGTTAGTGCGGTTGGCGTAAATGGTGGTAAGTTCGGTTGTCGAACTGACGGAGAAGCTCCCTGCAAGATTTACGATGCCAGCCAGGGAAGGCGAGGCCACGCTGGTGCCGCCAAAAACGAGCCAGCCGCTTAGCCCCTGGCAGGAGGTGCTGTCATAGACGGACACGCCGGTGTTCGGGTCGGCGTCGAAGGAGAAATCGGGCGCGGAGCGCTGTGTCGCGCTGGTTCCCGAAACGCCGGACTGGTAAGCGGGCTTGGGCTCATACTTGCTGGGGCCTCCGCCGCTGCCGCTCCAGCCGGTTTCGCTGACGAAGTTGCCGTTACTGTCGCGATTCACACTTGTTCCTCCGGCGGAGACAACCGAAGGGGAGACGCTGGGATAAATGTTTGCGCCGCCGGTGTCACCGCTGGCAGCGAAGTAGACCACGCCGTTGTTCTGAAAATGAGAATCGTTTGAGGCTTCACTCGAAAACTCGCTGCCGCCCCAGCTCATGGACACTTCGCCCCGAGTACCATTGGTCAAAATCTGCTGCGTGGCCACGTCAACGGCCGCAAACAGATTGGCAAAGCTATTGCTCGCGGCCTCGACAAGAACAATTTTGGCGTTTGGCGCCATGGCGTGCGCCCATTCAATGTCCAGCGCGGCTTCCTGGGCCCAGCCGCAGTTCTTTCGCGGCTTTGTACCGCTCGCATAGACCTTGGTGAAGCACCCGTTCGCCGTGGTGCACGGCGGCAGCCCGAATTGGGTTGAAAAGACGTTCAGATCGTTTTCCGCCGTGGGGTAATCGAAAGCATCCACGATGGCGATTACTCCGCTGCCCCCAGATGAGGGCAGGTTATACACACCGCGCAGCGATGCGGGCGTCTCGCCCGAGGGGGATGTGCCGACAAACCCAGGCCTGGTGTCAAAGAGGATCAGGTGATTCGTGTGCGCGCGCAACCCAATGTCCTCGGGAAACTCCATCGAAGTCGCTGGGATCAGCACGGCAGCATGCGACTGCCCGTTCTCGCTCTGCGACAGGCCCAGATTCGGGACCGTAAGCGTAAATACCAGAGATGCCACCACACAGACCACCGCTTTGGTTCGCATTCGATTCCTCCTTGAACTGACCTACGCACCACCAGCGCGTTGTTGCTCCTTAGAGAGAGGGGGCAGACGGGGAGAAAGGGGTTGGTTAACCCTCGGGCCCTTCTCACAGAAAACGAATTGAAACCCGGTTACTGTGAGTTGTCAAGTATGAAAACTACCTTTTCGGCAGCGCAGGCCCCGGCAGAATGGCCGCCCCGCACAGGTTGCAAGATGGACATCTGTAAGGCACTTGCGGGCAGGGGCTGGAAGTCTTGGCAATGTACAAAGAAAGCCGGCCTCCAAGTGGATGAGTGTTTAGAGTTGCGTCCATTTTTTGGGAAACTTTCTGCTGCCCTGGTTCGTACCTCTCTGCAACCGCCGGGGAAAGCGCCGGCCAGGAGGCAATCGGCCATGTCTAGTCTTAAAAGAGCAAAGGGTGCTCGCACCCAAAGCCTGTTCACCAAGGGAGCACTTCTCACTGCCGCGTTGGTCCTTGCGCCGCTGGGTGCTTTTGCGCAAGCCACGGCGGCGCCGGCAAAGCCTGCACAATCAACGAGTTCTGCGACTCCGGCGGCGAAGGGGGAGCGCTGGCTGCACGTGCGTGTAATCTGCAACGATGCCAAGGGCGAAACCGTGCGGGTAAATGTTCCCCTGGAGTTAGCCGAAAAGGTGCTTCCGGCGGTGAATCACGACCGGCTGCACGACGGGAAGGTGAAGATTGACTCCGCCCATGTCGAAGACGTGGATCTGCGCGTACTGATGGACGCGATCCGCACGGCCAGGGACGGCGAATACGTCACCGTGCAGGGAAACGAGAACGACGTGCGCGTGGCCAAGGAGAGCAATCACCTGATCATCCACGTGGTGGACAAGGGCAAGGGCGGCTCGAAGAACTCGCAGGTGGAAATCAAAGTGCCGATGAAGGTGATTGATGCGCTCCTCTCCGCGGGCAAGGATGAACTGGATCTGGTGGCGGCGCTCCATGCGCTGGGCGCGCAGGGCGACACCGAACTGGTCTCCGTGAAGGACCGGGAAAACACAGTAAAGGTCTGGCTGGATTCCAAGAACGTTTCGGACTAGTTCCATCGTGCGAATTGACTAGCAACGGCACTCGGATGCACGGGAGAGGAACATGATGCTAGTGGCCAAAGCGGCCCTGGGAATGGGCGGGGCGCTCGTGCTGGCGGGCGCCTACACGTTTCATGAAGGCGTGATCCGAGTCGATGTGGATGAATACTGTGCGGGAGGCTCGCACATTCACATGTGGGTGCCCGCGGCGGTAGTGCCGATGACCCTGCACCTTGTTCCGAAACATCATTTGCGTGAGGCGGCAGAGCGGGCGCGGGAATTTCTCCCGCTGACTCATGCGCTCATCAAAGAGCTGAAAAAATTCCCGGACGCGGATTTCGTGGAGGTCACGGATGACGACCAGCACGTGCAAATCCGCACGCACGCGGGGAAATTGCAGATTGATGTCGAGGAGCCCGACCAGAACGTGCATCTGCTGGTTCCCCTAAGCACGTTGGATGATGTAACCAGCCAGTTGGAGTTGAGCGCTCCCGGGGCGTAGTGGAACGCCGCAAGAATTCTGTTTTTCGCGTAACGATGGTCCGTCAGGCGCCGCCAGCAGCTTCCTTGATCGCCAGGGGAAAATAGGCTTCTTCCAAGATTGCGTCTTTTTTCCAGCCAGCTCGCTCGAGAATGCCGCGGCAGTTCTCAATCATTTTCGGATGGCCGCATAAATACGCGGTCGTGGTGTCTGGCCGCAGACCCCAGCCATCGGTGTATTTCCTTAAAAGATCGTCCACGCGCCCGGTCTCGCCTTTCCAGTTGGGGTTGTCCCAGGGACGGCTCACCGTGGCGACGTACTTGAACCAAGGCGCTTCGGCGGCATAGCGCGTGAGTTCTTCGCGGTAGCCGAACTCGACGAGGTGGCTGGCGCCCTGGAGGCAGAAAACTCTGTGATCGCCGGGCATGGGGCTGCTGCCACTTTTCCAGTCGTGGTAGATGGTTCGAACGTAACTGACAAACGGGGCGATGCCGGTTACCGTAGAAATGAGGAGATGGTTTGTGCGGCCGCTGCGCAAATCGAGAGTGAACCGGCCTTTGGCGATTTTACGGCACAGAAGCTCGTCACCGGGCTTCAATTCGAAAAGAGTTGGCGTCAAACCGCCTTGGGGAACCAGCTCGACGAAAAATTCGAGTGCGTCTTCGTACGGAGAAGACGCGATGGAGTAGGCGCGCTCGGTTCGAACGCCGTCCCGTTCCAGGCCGAGGGTGGCGTATTGTCCAGCGCGGTATTCAAACGGGCCGCCGGGATCCATACGCAATATGCACAAATCTTGAGAGACGTCCCGCCGGTCGATGATGCGTGCGCGGTAGTGTTTGTCCGGGGAGCGAGCCATTTGTTTTTCTCTGACTAGGTGCAATCTTTCACGCAAAACTATAATGGGCGAAACTCTATTCGTACGCGAGGGCAACGACGGGGTCGTAACTGGCGGCGCGAAGGGCGGGATAGAGAGCGCCGGCGGTGGCTCCGACTAGCGCGAGAACGACGGCGGAGAGAATCCAAGGCGCCGAAATGAGAATCGTGAGGCCCGGATTGGTCTGTTTCAGAATGGCACTGGTGAGAAACGTGAGCGCGATGCCGAGGCCCGTGCCGAAGAGAGTGAGGATAAACGTTTCGCTGAGGAGCATTCGAACGATGTCAAATCGAGAAAAGCCGAGAGCTTTGAGGATGCCGATCTCGCGTGTGCGCTCCATGACCATGGTGTGCATGTTCAGCAGAACGACGATAAAGCTGATAACGATGCCGAGGGCCACCATTGTGCGCGTGAAGGGGCGAAGCTGAGGCAAGTTGGAGGAAGTCATGAGCGTGACGTATTCAGCGAGGGAACGGATGCTGTATTGCGGGAGCAATTTCGAGATTTGGGCGCGAGTAGCGTCGGTATCTCCTTTGCTGCGAACGTAAAACATGGAAACACGCTTTTCGGCCCCGGCAATTTCCTGCGCGGTGCGAATGGGAATGAAGAACCGCGCTCCTTTGCCATGAGCGACGATGCCGCTGACGGTAAACGTATGATTCAGAAGTATGATCTGGCTGCCGACTTTCAAATGACGGGTTTGGGCGATGATGTCGTCGGCAATCACTTCGTCGGGGCCCTCGAAGGGGCGCCCGTCGCGAAACAAAAAGCCTTTGCTGAGAGCGTTGAAGCGTTGGTAGTCGATGCCATAGACCATCACTAAGCTCTTTGGTTCCGTGAGGATGACCGTGGGGGCGACCTCATCGACGCCACTTACCGTCGCAATTTGATCGCCCAGCGACTCCTGCATCACCGCGCTGGAGAACGCAAAGAAAATCGAAGAGTTAGGCGGCTGTACGAGGATGTCCGCGCCCACGCCTTCCACGCGCTTTCCCCATTCGGAAATGACTCCCGAAGTGAGACCGACAACCATTAGAACGAGGATCACCTGAATGGCGATGGCCATCACACTGAGAAAGCTGCGCAGCGGGCGAGCGGTGATGCTGCCCCAGAACATTTGGAGCAGAGAAAATGGTCCGTCATAGGTTTCGGTCATGAGTGAAAACCAAAATTCTACTCTAACACTCTGAATTTGCAGGGGTCAAAGTTCGCGAGGCGCAGCGTGGAGCAAACTGCGTGCCGAAAACCAGGAAAAATATTTCCGCGCTGTAAAGTTTTCAACACAAGTGTTGATAAGTGTGTGGAAATCACCGCCGGATGTCAGCTAACCTTCGGCGCTTCAACACTCTTCTGCTCTTTGCACTATTTGTGTGCAACGCTGAGTGTTCCGCGCGCATTTTCTCGGATGCAATTGTTTTCCGTCGCCGAGATTATTTTCAGCAGAGATTTTGCAACCGGAACAGAAAAGCTAACCGACTGATTCCGTGAGGCTTGAATTTCGCACCCTCGAAAGTGAATGATCAAACCGAAGAGCCGAAATCCAAAAAAGAGCTGAGCTGAAGTATCATTTCCGCATTTCCTACGGTTCAGTACCACTTCGGCGGTCGTTCGAGATGGACCTTGACGGTTTGTTTGGGATCGGTGATATCAAACCAGCGACCGTAGCTCTTCCAGCCTTCGGCGATCACTTGGATGAGGACGCGGCCCATGGGCGCGTCAGGAACGTGGGCGACGCCTTCACGATTTGTTTTGACATTGAGTTCCAGCTTCTTGTCTTTCCTGATCTTGCGCTCTTCGATGTATTTGAAGTACACGCTGGCGTTTTCAACGGGCGTCTCTTTGTCGCCGCCAGTGACTTCGATGGTGATGCGCGTCTGGGAATCGGATTTCGGCGTAGCAGGCTTAGGTGCGGAGGATGAGGAAGGGGAGGAATTCTGCGCTGCGATGGTGCCCGCAAGAAAGAGTGCCGCCGCAAAGCAGGAACAGGTGGAGAAAGTTCGCGAGAATCTCATAAGTGGCTGAACTCCATCCTCTATGGAATGGCGGGTGAAGGTCAAGCCTCGTCACCCTGGAATGGGATGCCCGCGCGGCGGGAACCGCTGCTCAGCTGCTGTTGCGCAAACGGTGGCGGCGAGGCAGCAGCGTAGAAACTTCCGTGATAGCCTAATTGACGGACCTGTGCGGCTCCTGTAAGTTCTCAAGAAACTGCGCCGTAAGCATCACCGGGACACCGGAGCACGGGAAGTGCCCACGGGCGGTCAGTAGCCAACGTCAGGCTGACTGCTTTACAAACACCTGAAGAAGAGTGAGGAGAGCATCATGGGTTTTGCCACCAACGCGATTCACGTGGGCCAAGAACCGGATCCCGCCACGGGTGCGATCGTTGCGCCGATTTATCAGACCTCGACGTATGTGAACGAAGAGCTGGGGAAGAACAAGGGGTACGACTACGCGCGAACAAATCACCCGAACCGCAAAGCGCTGGAGCGCACGGTGGCCAAGCTGGAGGGCGGGCACAGTGCGTACGTGTTCTCGTCAGGGATGGCGGGAATCGATGCGATGTTCCGGCTGCTGCGACCGGGCGATCACGTCGTTCTGTCGGAAGCGGTGTACGGCGGCGTTTTCCGGCTATCGACCCAACTCCTAGTGCACTTCGGGTTGGAATTCAGCTTCGTGGACACGTCGACGCCGGAAGCGGTGCGGATGGCCATGCGGTCCAATACGAAACTGCTTTATATCGAAACGCCGGCGAATCCCACGATGAGCGTGACGGACATCGCGGCCATGTCCAAGCTGGCCAACGAACGAGGCATCACTCTCACGGTAGATAACACGTTTTTGAGCCCGTACCTGCAGCGGCCGATTGAACTCGGCGCGCACATCGTGGTGCATTCGATGACCAAGTATTTGAATGGACATAGCGATTCGACGGGCGGGGCGGTGGTTCTCACTCGGCCGGAAGATGCGGAGAAAATCTATTTCATCCAGCGCTCGGCAGGAACCGGCCTGGCGCCGATGGACTGTTTTCTCGTTTCGCGCGGAATCAAAACGCTGGCGGTGCGCATGCTGCAGCACAATGCGAATGGAATTACCGTGGCGCGGCATCTGGACGCGCACCCCAAAGTTCGGAAGGTTTTTTACCCGGGACTGACGTCGCACCCGCAGCACGAAATCGCGCGACGGCAGCAAAAGGGGCCGGGGGCGATGCTCTCGTTTGATCTCGGTTCCATTGAGGCGGCGCGGAGATTCTTGAATCACGTGAAGCTGTGCTCGCTGGCGGAAAGTCTGGGCGGAGTGGAAACTTTGATTTCGCTGCCGGCGCTGATGACCCACTCTTCCATGCCCAAAGAGATGCGCGATCGCGTGGGAATTACGGAAGGACTCGTACGGATGTCGGTAGGCATCGAAGACGTGGAAGACCTGATCGCCGATCTGGATCAGGCGCTGCTGTATGTATAGAGGCTGAAGACCTTACCGAGGATTCTTCACGCTTTCGCCCAGCCAAGACAGGTATTTTGCCGAACCTGCGATGATGGGAACCACGATGAATTCGGGCACATCGTAGGTGTGCAGGCGGTGCACTTCCCTCTCCAACTTCTTTAGGCGCTCGCTGACCGTCTTGATCACCAAGAGATACTCGCGGGCCTGCTCCAGTTTTCCTTCCCAGGTGTAAAAGGATTCGACCGGGCTGCGCACCACGTTGACACAGGCGGCGAGGTGTTTATGCACCACCGCGCGCGCGATTTTCCGTGCGACCGCAAGAGAAGGGCAAGTGACCAGGGCGATCCGCGTATTTTTTGCCGCTGCGGGATTCATCGGGTCACCATAATAATGGGTTTCGCAGCACGGCGCTAAGGGCTAAAATACCGCGCCATGAGCACCAGCGCAGTACCTGGCACAGATTCTCCCATCAAGTTTGGCACATCCGGCTGGCGCGGGGTGATTGCCGACGATTTTACCTTTGCAAACGTGCGGCTGGCGTTGACGGCGATAGCCGAACACGTGAAGGCAAAGGTAAAGCAGCCGTCGATCCTCGTGGGTTACGACACGCGGTTCTATTCGGAAGAATTCTCGCAGCTCGCCGTGGACATCCTGCAACATCAGGGCATCCGCGCGCTGTTGTGCGAAACCTTCACGCCGACGCCTGCGGTGGCGTTCGAAATCATGCGGCGAAAGCTGGACGGGGCCATCAATTTCACCGCCAGCCACAATCCAGCGCAGTATCACGGGTTGAAGTTTTCTTCGGCGGACGCCGGGCCGGCGCTTCCGGAAGTCACGAAAGATATTGAGGCGCGCGCGGCCCGCATCGCGGCAAAGGGCGGAGTGCCGGCGTTGCCTCATGGCGCCACAAAGACGAATCCGAGCGAAAAAGTCAATCTGCGGGAAAACTATCTCAAGCGGCTCGGGGAACTGGTGCACTTCGACGTGCTGGCAAAAGCGAAAGTCAAGTTTCTTGTGGACGCGCTGCATGGCTGCGGCGCGGGTTACCTGGACCGCACGCTGAGCGATCATGGAGTCCCGGTCCAGGCGATGCGCACAGAACGCGATTGTCTTTTCGACGGCACCGGGCCCGACGTTTCCGAAGAAAACCTTGCACCGCTGCGCAAGGCGGTGACCGATTCGAAAGCGACAGCGGGGCTAGCCACCGATGGCGACGCGGACCGCTTTGGAATTGTGGACCGCGGCGGCACGTGGATCCAGCCGAATCTCATTCTCGCGCTCGTCTATGATTATTTGGTGGAGACCCGTCAATGGAAAATGCCCGCAGCGCGCAGCGTGGCTACGACGCAAATGATCGACGCGGTGGCGAAATCCCGCGGCCAGACCGTCTACCAGACGCCCGTGGGATTCAAATACATTGGGCAGCTCATCCGCGAAGACAAGATCGCGCTGGGAGGAGAGGAAAGCGCGGGTTTGACGGTTCGCGGTCACATCCCCGAGAAGGACGGAATCCTCGCGTGCCTGCTGGTCGCGGAAATGATCGCCGCGCGTGGGGCTTCCATCGGCGAGCAAGTGAAGACCATGTACAAGAAGCTGGGGCGCGAATTCTGGCCGGTGCGGGAGAATTTGCATTTGAGCGACGAACAAAAGGCAAATGCGGTGCGCAAGGTGGCCGTGGACGGTTCGACACTATTGGGCCGAAAAGTCGTATCTATTGACCGCACCGATGGAGCAAAATTTGTTTTCGAAGATGGGTCCTGGATGCTGCTGCGTTTGTCGGGCACGGAACCGCTTCTGCGGCTCTACGTGGAAGCCGAAAGCGAAGGCGCATCGGCAAAATTGACCGGCGAAGCGACAAAATGGGTTCTGCAAAGCTGAAAAACACAAAGCAGAAAAAGGCCCATGCCGAGCAAGAACTCGGCGCGTGGCTGCGGCAGTACGGCAGCACGCTGCTGGGCCTTCTGCTGCTGGCGCTGCTCGTGCACGATATTTTCGGGGCCCACGGCTACCTGGCGATGCGGCGCACGCAGCAGGAAATCAACAAAGTGAAGGCCGGCATCGGGCAGTTGAACAAGGAAAACGTGCAGTTGGAAGAAGAAGTGAAAGAGCTGAAGAGCGATCCTCACAAGATCGAGAAAATCGCGCGGGACGAATTGGGACTGGCCAGACCCGGCGAGGTTATCATCAAGATTCCGCAGTCGCAGCAGTTACCTCAAGCTTCTTCGGTGAAGCCCTGAGCTTCCGCTTCTTCCAGGTTGTGCGGCCCACAGAAAGCACCAACATGGCAAGAAAAATGGTCAGCAATCCCACGGTGGCCTTCAGCGCACTGCACCGCCCCTTTGGCAATATGGAGAATCTTCCATAAACAAATTCGATGTGCACCCAGTAGACCAGCAGCGACGTTTTTCCGAGCTGGATGATGGGGCTGAACCCTTTTTGCGCAAGGCCCCAGCGGCACCACGCATAAACCAAGGAAAGGATCACCAGCAGGATGCCGCAGCGCATGAGGAAGAAACTGGGGTTACTGTGCCAGTAGTCGTAAACCGCGTAGAGGCGGAAGCGCAACGAATCGAACAAGATCGAAAGGAAACCGGCAAGAACTCCCGTTCCCCCGAGCAACGCGAACGCCAACCCCTCCCTGCGTTTCGCGAAATCTGAGAACAGAAAAAAGCCCATGGCTAGGCCCACGAAAGCAAACGCCGACCAGGGAAACAACGGAAATAGCCAGGGCTGTGGCTTGTCAAAGATGTGCGCGCCATTGATGTAAGACTCGAGCGGCCAGGGCAAGAATCTTGGCCGATGAGTCGTCCAGAGCGGCGGTGTGACCAGAGCCACGATAGCCGCTGCGAATAGCGCCGCGACCAGCGTGCGGATTCTTGCCATCGCCACGTCACTGTCACTGGTCAACCAACAAAGCACGCCCATCAGCATCATCGAAAGCCCGAGAATATTCAGCACATCAACGCGAAGCAGATCGGTCCAGGGCGCCCGGGGATAACCGAGAACAAATTCCTGCACGCGAAAGAGCAAACCCATACCGAAGATTTCCGCTCCGCGCGCGATGGTCTGCTTGGCGATGGCGTTGCGTCCTACTCCCTTTTCGCGCAAGCGTTCCGTGACCAGCGCAAAAGAGACCCCCGCGAGAAAAACAAACAGCGGCGCGGGCAACGTGCCGCCGAGCTGCGACCAGATGATCAGCGAGGAGGATTTTCTCGCTTCGGGACTCAGCCAGGAGTCGTAGCAGTGCGTTTGAAACATCAGCACGCAGGCCAACCCGCGCATCCAGTCGATATACGCAAGGCGGCTCATCTTGGATTGCGGCGAGACCCGAGCCGCTTGTGGCGGAGGTTGCATTGGTGGGTGAGTTTGGTCTGCCATCGCTCTGCGCTACAATTTTCGCTTGCCTGCCACGCGCCAACTCGGTGTGCTCTCGCTGTTCGGCCTGTGGGCCGTGCTGACTCTCACCGGAGCGCTTTACAGCGTCTGGCTGGGCTACGGCGGCCGCGACTTCGCTGCTACGCTTACGGCCTTCGCTTTCTACTTTCTGGTGATGCTGCTGTTTGCCGCTCGCGGCCTTGAAAATAGTCTGACCGCGCGTTTTGGCGCCGGGAGCGGTCATTTGCTCGGCGTCGCAGTGTTCCTTGTCTACCTGATTTATGCGTTAGGAACAAATACTTTTGCGTTTGGGCGTGCCGCAACCGTCGCCGGCTTGGTGTTTTTTCCGCTGGCGCTGGCGGCCTCCGCCGAAAGAAAACCGGCGGGTGCGTGGCAGGACTTCGTGATACTCGCTGGAATTTGGGTGGCCGTGAAACCGCTCCCGAACCGCTGGGGATTTTCGATATCGCATTGGCTCTGGCCCTATCCGGGCGGGCGCCTCGCCTATGTGATGACCGTGCTGTTGTGTGTGAACGTCGCGCTGGCGGCGTTCCTGCTGCTGCGCCGGGTGAACGGCATCGGGTATTCCATCGGCTGGGGCCGCCACTGGGGCTTTTTCATCCTGGCGAGCTTTCTGGTCCTTGCGTGCATCGCTGTACCGCTGGGCACGCGCATCCACTTCATTCAATTTGAGCCCCAGTGGTCGGAACTAAGGCCCCTGCCGCTCACGGCGCTCGGGATTTTATTTTTCACGGCCTGGCCCGAGGAGTTTCTTTTTCGTGGATTGCTGCAGAACATGCTGTCGAGGGCATGCAACAGCGATCTAGCCGGCTGGTGGACGGCCTCGATCCTCTTCGGTTTCTCTCACATCACGAACCTGGGATTTCCCAACTGGCGCTACGTGCTGCTCGCCTCCATCGCGGGTTTCTTCTACGGCTGGACGTGGCGGAGAACGGGATCGATCTTTGCGTCGGCGCTGGTTCATGCAGCCGTGGACATGACCTGGCATTTCTTGTTCCGCACGGTCTAGATTGCTGCCTTCCACCAGGGTTCCTTGTCTTTTAGGAAAGGATGGCGCCCAAATGAAGAGATTCTCGTTGGAAAACGCTCGGGTTGGAGTTTCCGGCGATCCTCCGTTGAATTACACCACCACCAGGCGCAAAATGGGTCTTCTTGTGAGGTGTTCTCTCATGGAACCTTCGAAATTCAATCCAGCGGAACTCGCCGATTGGGTGGCCGGCGGGTTCCCGCGTGAACCAATGCCTCGCCGGTAGCACGGAACTGAGTGTGTCATCTTCTTGTTCAGGAGCGCCCCATGATCGACGACCTCTATGAATTGATCGGTGGAAGACTCACGATTCGGGCGGCCACGGAATCCTTCTACCGAAGAGTCAAAGCGGATGAGACTCTGCGTCACTTTTTCGAAGCAACCGACATGGAGAACCTGAACGCCCGGCAAAGTATGTTCATTTCCATGCTTCTGGGCGGAAGAATCGTATATACCGGCAAGGAGATCGGAGCCGCTCATGCGCAGGCGCGGGAGCAGGGACTGAACGATGCGCATTTTGATGCCTTCCTCAAGCACTTTTGCGCAGCACTCGATGAAGTGGGAGTGAAAGCGGAGCGCGCGGAGAAGGTGATAAAACGTCTGGAAAGCAAACGCGCCACCGTCCTGAATCGGTGAGGTAGTCGCCGGGCACCGCGTTTGTGGACCAAGATGTTGGTCAAAACTTTGGATGGATTTCTGCATCCAACGGGACAATGAAGTCCGCGGAGCGGAAAATCGAATTACAGAGTGCCAGCAGACTTCCGAGGAGGAACAAGAGATGACGGCAGAGCAGGCGGTATATTTGCTGCAAGACGTGTACCTGGGAACGTTGAAAAACGAGAGCCGGATTACCAAGAAGGTTCTGGAAGCAGTGCCGCCGAACAAGGGCGAGTACAAGCCAGACCCGAACTCGAGAAGCGCGAACGAACTGGTGAGGCATATTGCGGCCGCTGAGAACCGGTTCCTGGAGACGGTGATCAATGGGGTGTTTGATACGAACCCGTCGCTGATCCCGGAAAACGTGAAAACCGCGCAAGAAATTGCGGCGTGGTATGAAGAGCGCTTTGCCAGGAATTTCGAAGCGCTGACGAAGATCTCCGGCGAGCAGCTGACAAAAATGGTGGATTTTCGTGGCATGTTTCAGCGGCCTGCTGTGTCGTTCGTGATGTTGGGTCTGCATCACACGATTCATCATCGCGGACAGCTATCTTCGTACCTTCGATGTATGGGCGCGAAGGTGCCGTCGATCTACGGCGAAAGCTACGACGACGCACAGGCTAGGAAGGTAGCCCAAGCATAGCAAGGCCGCACCCGTATTGACCGCCGGGGATGTGGACCGCATCGAGCATTACCTGGTACGCCACGATTGAAAAAGCTACAGTAGACGAAACAGCCGAGAGTTCACAGGATATTGTATGTCCCCTTCTTGGCCCATCAGCTCGACGCGAGGATTCCGGGTGCATTGCTATCAGACGGAAGACGCTACCGTGGTGGAATGCCACGGCAAGTTGACGATCGAGAATGCGCCGCTGCTGAGGAGCGAGGCGAAGAGTGTGATGGACCAGAAGAAACGGATCGTGTTGGACTTGAAAGAGGTCCCCATGATCGACAGCTCGGGGCTCGGAACGATCGCGGGGCTGTACGTTTCGGCCCGAACGCGAGGGCTCGCCTTCGAGTTGGTGAACGCAAATAGGCAGATCCGGGAACTATTTGGGATTTCCAAACTGCTGACGTTGTTCGAAGCCGTCGGCCGCCACGGTGGAAAAATGATGTAGAGCGGGCGATAGCGAGGATCGCCTTCTTCCCCGCTGGACCAAAGCAGCACGACGGATTGCTGGCGCTGCGCTAAGAGGATGGCACAGTGACAGAACGGGCCTGGCGTTTGGCCTCGTAAAGGGCGTGGTCCGCCGCACTGAGGATGTACTCTATGGTGAGACCATCACCAGGATACTCAGCGATGCCAATGCTGACGGCAAGGCGCGGAATTTCGGTGTCCTCGGCAAGACGCTTCGATATGCGCTCCGCGACAAGGCCGGCATATTCCGAGGATGTCTCCGGCAGAACCAGGGCGAATTCGTCGCCGCCGTAGCGAGCGGCGGTATCGACCTCCCGGCAACTCAAGTGCAGAACCTCTGCCATGCGGCAGAGCGCAAGGCTGCCCGCTAGGTGGCCGTACGTGTCGTTGATCTTTTTTAATCCGTCCATATCGAGTAAGAGCACCGAGAAGGGCTGACCGTTGCGGCCGTAGCGCTTAATCTCCGTATCGATGCGCTCCAGCAACAGCCGGTAATTCGCAAGGCCCGTGAGCGAATCCGTAACGGCAAGGCGTTTTGCATGTCGTTCTTGTCGGCGGCGCTCAGAGACTTCCACCGCAAAGATGAGAATCATCATGGCTTCGACGGCAACAAAAGTCTGCAAGAGCAGCAGAGACTTGTTGGTCGATCCCCCCGCAAAAGGCCCGTAACCGTGGACAGTACCCACGACCTCCGCCACACAAAGAAGGCAGATGGCCGCAGAGGCTTCGCGCGGACCAAACCGGAGAGCGGCCCAAACAAGAAATGGAAAGCAAAGAAACGTCCACGGATCTCCCTTCATCTGCAAGTGAAAAGTCGGGCCGAAGACAATGCTTATCGTGAATAGCATCGAGCCAAACAAGCCCACGCCTTCCAGAAGTTCCCATCCAGACCATTTCAGGCGAGGGTTCGCACTCCAGAGAAGCAGGAAGGGAGCAAAGACCAGAGCTCCTGTAGCGTCGCCGAGCCACCAAGTCCGCCAGAGGAGTCCGTATTGGCTCCAGGGAGCAAATCCCCCCAGCGCAAGGCTCGCCACGCCAAGCGTGGCTGCGACCGAGGTGCTTAAAACTCCGGCATAAACAGCGAATCGGAGAATGTTCCAGGTCTTCTCGAAAGCATGGCGGCCGCCGGCAAAATGTGTGACTAGATAGGAGGCCAGTAGTGCCTCCGAAGTGTTCCCAACGGCGATTCCCAATGAGGTGAGCGCAGTGCCGGCAGTCGTCAGGTTGACGAGGAATGCTCCGAGGAAAATCGTGGGCCAAAAGCGCGGCCCGAGCATGAGCAGCGTGGCGATTGCAATGCCTGTCGGAGGCCAAAAAGGAGTGGCGCTTGGATGTACCGAGGCAAGGCGGAGGCTAAGCTTGGCTGCCAGAATGTAAACAACACAGACAGTCAGACCAGGAAGGAGGCGTTTGGGGATGGGCGAACGCCACATAGTGAGCCCTTTACAGCCTGGAAGCAGAAACAACCGGCGCCAACGAAAGGCTCTTCGATGTGAACCTCCGGCGCCAGCGGAGCCACCGGGGCTGCCTACCATTAGAGTTACACCAACTCTCCGACCAGAAGAGAGAATTGTATGCTGGTGGTTCCGAATTGATTAGCCGCGTAAATACTGTAGGAACGGGCAAGCAGAATGCCCTGCACCTCGTGGCAGTTCAGAAAGCGAGTGTGCCGTTTTACCGGACCACGCCGGACATCGGGCTAGATGCGGAGGCGTAAAGGCGCTTGGGCATACGGCCGGCGAGATAAGCACTGCGGCCGGCGATGACCGCGTCGCGCATAGCTTCCGCCATCAGGACGGTGTCTTGCGCTTCGGCGATGGCCGTGTTCATGAGCACGCCATCGGCGCCAAGTTCCATGGCCACGACCGCGTCGGACGCGGTGCCAACACCGGCGTCCACAATCATCGGGACCTCCGTGATGCGCTCGCGGAGGATGCGGAGATTGGCGGGATTCTGTACGCCGAGGCCGGAACCGATGGGCGCGGCAAGCGGCATGACTGCGGCGGCGCCAGCGTCGATGAGTTTGCGAGCGGCAATGAGATCGTCATTCGTGTAAGGCAGAACGACGAAGCCTTCCTTGACGAGCACGCGGGTGGCCGCGATGAGCTGCTCGGTGTCCGGGAAAAGCGTTTGCTGGTCGCCGATGACTTCCAGCTTGATCCAATTCGAGAGGCCGACTTCGCGCGCCAGGTACGCGGTGCGGATCGCTTCGTCGGCGGTGTAACACGCAGCGGTATTCGGCAAAATGAAGATTTTCTCGCGGTCGATGTAATCGAGAAGCGATTCCTTCGCTCGGTCGGTGAGATTGACGCGCCGAACGGCGACGGTAACCATTTCCGCGCCAGATGCGGCGTGTGCGCGCGCCATTTCCTGAAAACTGCGGTACTTCCCTGTTCCAACGATGAGCCGCGAATGGAATCCGCGGCCTGCAATGACAAGCTGATCTGACATGGGATCCTCTCTGCGATTCTAGACCTATCGCCCGATCAGGACAAATCGGAGAGAGCTTCGCAAAGCTGACGAAAACCAATCAGGACGCCAAGTCCGCCTGCGCCCTCAAAGAGATGCAACGGCGGCGGGCAAGTACAGATCAGCCCTGCAGATGGGCTTCGAGGAACCAGAGGTCCTTGTCCAACGCGCGCGTCAATTCGGTGAAGAGATCGACAGTGATGTCATCCTCCAGGTCTCCGGCCTGCTTCACCGCGCCGCGCAAAGCGTTCGCATGGTGGGCCACATTGTGAACCAGCCACTTCAACTGCGCCTTCCCATCGCTGGCACTCAGGTCCGCTTCCTTGAGACCGCTCTTCGCGGCCGCTTCGCGGACAGTTCCATTGGCAACGCCGCCAAGCGTCACGGCCCGCTCGGCAATCGTGTCGGTTTGCTCCAAAACGTGAGCCGCGATGGAGTCGAACAGTTCATGAAGTTGAATGAAATCCGAGCCCTTCACATTCCAATGGGCCCACTTGATCTGGCTGTATAGATCCACGCTGTCGGCTAAGCGCGCATTGAGAAGCGCGATCAGCGCTTGACGATTGGCTTCCGGGACACCAACATTGCTTTTGAAAGTGCGGACAGTGCTTGCTGCTGTTGCGGGCATGGCGAATAACCTCCCAGGCTGTTCTTCAGGGTCCCAGTGTATTCGATGCTGCAACAATTGAAAACAGTGCATAGGGTGCAACAAGAAGGGAAAAGCCGGCAAGCCAGAGCATTTCAAGCAGCCCCGGGCCCGAGAGGCCAGTAGATGGGGCGGCAAGATGTAGTAGACTCGCTGATCCGCAGATGAAGCCTTGCGTACTCAGCGTGGCCGAGCATAAAGATCCGTTCCGGATGAAACTTTGGTTGAATGCGCACGTCTATAGCAAGGGTGGTGGTCTGTCCAAAACAGTTCCAGCGTATTCCATGCAAAGTTTAGCTTCAAATTTCTGAGGGAGGGTTTACCTATGAAGTTCAGATCCGCAGTCATGATTCTCGTTTTTGCGCTGCTGGCAACTGGAGTTTTCGCGCAGAGTGCAGACATCGACATTCCTTTTCAAAAATTTGTGCTGGATAACGGGCTGACGGTGATCGTGCACGAGGATCACAAGGCGCCCATCGTGGCCGTGAATCTGTGGTATCACGTGGGCTCGAAAAATGAGAAGCCCGGGAAAACGGGATTCGCGCACCTCTTTGAGCACCTGATGTTCGGCGGCAGCGAACACGCCCCGGGGCGGTACATTGATGCAATGGAGCGAATCGGCGCAACCGACTTGAACGGCACGACGAATCCCGACCGCACCAATTACTTCGAAGACGTGCCAACGTCTGCACTGGATCTGACGCTGTGGATGGAATCGGACCGCATGGGGCACCTGCTCGGCGCGCTGGATCAGAAGACGCTCGACTTGCAGCGCGGCGTCGTACAAAACGAAAAACGGCAAGGAGAAAACCAGCCGTACGGTGTCACGCGTCAATTGCTCACGCAAAACACCTATCCGGCGGGGCATCCGTATTCCTGGACGACCATCGGGGAGATGGCGGATCTGGATGCGGCTTCGATGAAGGATGTGCAGGAATGGTTCAAGACCTATTACGGACCATCGAATGTGGTCATCGCGCTGGCCGGTGACATCGACTTGAAGACAGCTAAAGAAAAAATGGAAAAATATTTCGGAGATATCCCCGCGGGGCCGCCCGTTGCGCACCATGAGGTGTGGATCGCAAAAATGACGGGGACGCACCGGCAGAAGGTTCAAGATCGCGTGCCGCAGGCGCGCATATACAAGGTTTGGAACATTCCAGAGTTTGGGACCGCTGATGCAGATTACCTGGACCTCGTGAGTGACGTGTTGAGTGCCGGGAAGACGTCGCGATTCTACAAGCGGCTGGTGTACGACGATCAGATTGCCACGAACGCGAACGCCTTCGTGGACCTGAAAGAGATCGGCGGGCAGTTCGGCATTCAGGTAACCGCGCGCCCTGGGCAGGATCTCCATCAGGTGGAAAAAGAGTTGGACGAAGAGCTGGCGCGTTTTCTGAAAGACGGCCCAACGGCGGAAGAGTTGCAGCGCGTCAAGACAGAATATGCGGCGAATTTTATCCGTGGAATCGAGCGTATCGGCGGGTTCGGCGGAAAGTCCGACCAACTGGCGCGGAACCAGGTATTCCGGGGTGATCCGGCGGCGTACAAAATTTCGCTGAAGCGCGTGCAAGAAGCCACGGCCGAAGACCTGAAAGCCGCGGGGAACCGCTGGCTTTCCGATGGCGTTTACGCGCTGGAAGTGTATCCGTTCCCGGAATACAAGACGGCGTCGAAGGGAGCTGACCGCTCGAAGCCTCCGGAGACCGGCACACCGCCGGACTTGAAGCTGCCCAAATTGCAGCGCGCGGCACTTTCCAACGGCTTGAAAGTGATTTTGTCGGAACGGCACGAAGTGCCGCTGGTACATTTCTGGATGACGATCGACGCTGGGTATGCGGCCGACCAGTTGTCCGCGCCGGGTACGGCCAGTCTGACGTCGTCCCTGCTTGATGGAGGGACGAGCACGAGGACCGCGCTCCAGATCAACGATCAACTGGCGATGCTGGGCGCGGAGCTGCACGCTTATTCCAATCTGGATTTGTCGGTCGTGCAATTGTCCACGCTCAAGGCCAAGCTGGATCCTTCGCTCGACCTGTTCGCGGATGTGATTCAGAACCCGGTCTTCCCGGAGAGCGATTTCAAACGCCAACAAAAACAAACTCTTGCGGCCATCGAGCGCGAGCAAAACGCGCCGGTACAAATGGCGCTGCGCGTGTTGCCGGCCCTGGTTTACGGAACGGGACATGCTTACGGAAATCCGCTGACCGGCTCGGGGACAACAGAGAGCGTGACGAAGATGACGAGGGAGGACCTCGTCAAATTTCACCAAGCGTGGTATCACCCGAACAACGCGACGCTGGTGATCGTGGGCGATACGACCCTAAGCGAGGTGAAGCCGAAGCTGGAAAAACTGTTTGCCAACTGGAAAGCAGGACAAATACCAAAGAAAAATATCGGCAGTGTTCCGCTGGCGGCGAAATCCACGGTCTATTTGATGGACAAGCCCGGCGCGTTGCAGTCGGTCATCATCGCCGGAAGCGTCGCGCCGCCGAAAGCCAACCCCAAAGAAATTGCCATGGAAGCCATGAACGACGACTTGGGCGGAATGTTCGGTTCGCGGCTGAACATGAACTTGCGCGAGGACAAGCACTGGTCGTACGGAGCGAGGACCCTGCTGTGGGCGGCGCGCGCGCAGCGGCCGTTCATCGCGCTGGCTCCGGTGCAAACCGACAAAACCAAGGAATCCCTCGCGGAAATGAATAAAGAGTTCCGTGGCATCTTGGGAGGGCGTCCGCTCACGGCTGATGAGTTGGCAAGAATTCAAGCCAACGAAACGCTAAGTCTGCCGGGATCGCGGGAAACGCAGGAAGAAGTGGGACGATCAATCTTGGACCTGGTGCAATTCGGACTGCCGGACGATTACTATGAGACGTACGCAGGCAAAGTCCGCGCTCTGAAAATCGCCGACGTGGAGGATGCCGCGAAGACCGTGGTTCATCCAGATAATCTAATTTGGGTGATTGTCGGCGACCGCGCAAAAATCGAGGCGGGAGTGAAAGAACTGAATCTGGGCGAAATCCGCTTCCTGAGCCCGGACGGAAAACCACTGTAATCTAAGTTTCTAAGCAGTGACACTGCATTAGGTATAGGCAACACCGCAGAAGTGTCATTCTGAGCCCATCCGATGAGGATGGGCGAAGAATCTCAGCGGATACTTCAAGCTCAGAGTGGACGTTGAGATCAGTGAGCACGAGATCGCACCAGCGAACTGAGATCGAGGCCGATGCCGAACGAATAGTTGTTGAGCCGCAAAGGAACGCTGCGGCTATAGTCAAACTCAAAGTCGAGATAATAGACCGGCTTAAAGTCGATGCCTGCTTCATAGCCATTGTCCCGAACGAGGGCAGCGCTACCAGTCGTAACGCTGGAACTAGTGAATCCGTTGCGGTTCGTCGATGTTCCGTTGGCACTGCACTTCGCTGCAGAGCCGCATCGGAAGACCCGGCTGATCACCGTTTGGTTTCCCCACGGCGCGATATCGTAAGCGCCTGCCGAAAGGCTGAAGGATCCCTTGTCGTATTCCAGGCCACCAGCGAACGCTGCGTTGTAGCCGAAGGTCGCGAAGGGGCGCGTGAAATATCGTGTGTCCATTAACGAATTGCCGACCCCGGCGTCAATGAACGGCGACCAATCGCCAAAGGCATGGTCGAAATGGTTGGTAAAGTTCCAAGTTGCGTGACCGACGCTGAAGCCTTTCTTGGTGTCCGCGGTAGGCGCGGTCAAATGAATGGCTGAACTGTAATTCAGGGAAGGGTTAGGATAATTCAAGCGCAGATCGGTGAAGAAACTCCCTATGCCTACTCCGGAAACCGCGCCAGGATTGCTTTGCTTGATCGAAGTCGGCGTGGTGATGAAGTAAAAGGGGACGCCCCCATCGATTCCAAAGTGACGCGAAAAGTTGTAGCCAAGAGCTGTTCCGAGGTCGTAGACGCCGGCATCGCTGCTATAGCTGCCCTCGAAGCGCGCGCCGAGTGTCCATCCGGGAGTAAAGCCTCCCGCGTCCTTGTTGGCCGGATTCGTGGCCGCAGGAATGGGAGATTGCGCAAACACCGATGAACAAAGAGCGAAAAAAAGAAGCGCGCAGAGAAGTCCGGCGCTTCCTAGGTAGACCGCACGAGAGACCAAATTACCCTCAACCATTTCGCAAATGAAATTCACTGGTTCCCTCCGAACTCGGATTACGATCCTCTTCCAATTTGCGCGACGGGAGCCTGGGAACTCTCCATAGCCTAGGCAAAACCGGGTCTGGGAACTGAGGCGGGCTTTATCTACTTCGATTCCAGTTTACGAAGAGAGGATGCTTCGATGTTTCGCGGCTAAGTTGCGTGGTTCGCCGGTTGTAACTGTACGCTAGAACAGGCCTCGAGAAATTCCGCGCCCACAGATCGAGGGCATCAGGGAGTCCAGCGAGCCATGCCCAAGTCGGGCCGAGAATGCGGTCGCCAAAAATTCGGCCTGCATAGGTGGAAGGCGGCGCGCGTCCATTCCTGCAATATGTGACAGCGCATGTGGGCACACTGCGGCAATCACCCCTGGAAGATGGGGCGGGGCTCGGCGACGTCGGCGTAAAGAGATTCGATGACGTCGCGGTATTTTTGCTCGACAATGCGGCGCTTGAGTTTGAGAGTGAAGGTGAGGCTGCCATTGTCGACCGTGAAATCTTCGGGGAGCAGCGCGAAACGCTTGATGGTTTCATACTGCGCCAGATGGGCCGTGAGGCGCTTCACTTCCGAATCGATCAGGAAGTGCACCCAGGGATGAGCAACCATCTCCTTGATTGAAGCAAACGTGATTCCCTCATCCGCGGCCTTGGCAGAGACGGTCGCGGCATTGGGAACCAAAAGCGCGGCGATGAACTTTCGCTTATCGCCAACGACCATAGCGTTCAGGATGTACGGACTGGTCTTCAGGGCGTTTTCGATGGGCTGGGGAGCAACAAATTTGCCCGCGGCGGTTTTCAGCAAATCTTTTTTGCGATCCGTAATGTAAAGATAGCCATCGGCATCGAGATGGCCGATGTCGCCGGTACGGAGCCAGCCGTCTTCGGTGAGGACTTCGCGCGTGGCCTCAGGATTCTTGTAGTAGCCCTGCATCACGCAGGGCCCCTTGACCAGGATCTCTCCATCTTCAGCAATGCGCACCTGAACGTTGGCAATGGGTTTGCCGGAACTTCCCACACGATTCTGCGGGTAATTGTTGGAAACGATGGGTGAAGTTTCCGTCAAACCGTAGCCCTGATAGATGGGAACGCCAACGGCCCAGAAGAATTCTGCCAGCTCCTTGGAAAGCGGCGCGCCGCCGGAACAGACGAGGCGAAGGCGTCCACCCAAGCCCGCGCGAATTTTCTTGTAGACGAGCCAGTTGGCGACGAGCCACTGCAGCTTTACGGCGAGACTGGCACGACCTCCACTGGCGCGCCAACGAACTGACTGATTGGCAACTTTCATGGCCCAGTGGAAGATCTTTCGCTTGATTCCGGTGGTTTTGGAACCTTGCTCGACCAGGCGCACATAAATTTTCTCGAAGAAGCGCGGGACGGCCGCAGTGACGGAGGGGCAGACTTCCAGGAGCGCCTGAGCAACCGCATCGACGGACTCGACGTAGGCGATAGGGGCCTCTTGGAAAAGATAGATATAGTCCATGACGCGCCCGTAGACGTGGGAGAGAGGGAGAAAGGAAAGCGCGACGTCTTTGGCGGGGTCAATTCGGAATTCATGGCCCACGTCGGTGACGTTGGAGCAAAAGTTGGTGTGCGTGAGCATGACGCCCTTGGGCTCGCCCGTGGTGCCGGAAGTGTAGATGATGGAAGCGAGTTGGCCAGGAAGAACCTGGGCGGCACGCTGACGATAGGCGGCGATGTCTTTCTCCCCTGCGCTGGTGATGAGAGTTTCATAGCGTAGGTATTCGCTGGGGAGTTCTGTGCCTCCGTCGGCGACAATGACCTGTTCGAGTTCCGGAAGATTGCCACGTACAGCGAGGAGTTTTTCGAGCTGCGGCTTGCCGGCAACGAAGAGCACTTTGGCGCCGCAATGTTTGAGGATATAGGTCATGCGGTCCAGCGATTCGTTGAAGTAGACCGGGACAGTGACGGCACCGGCGCCCGTGATGGCAAAGTCGGCGGTGTGCCATTCGGGACGGTTCGCGGAGAAGAGGCCGACGCGATCGCCTGGCTTTACGCCAAGTTCCACGAAGGCGGAGGAAAGGCCAGCAACGCGGCGAAGAAATTCCTGGGACCCAATGGTTTCCCAGCGGCCGTCGCGGCGCACCATTTGCGCGCGCGGGTTCGACAGATTGTCGATAGCATTCAGGAAACGTGAGGGAAGCGTGCCGTAGTTCATGGTCTGGGGTTCACTGTACCCCACCGAACTTGGCGGCGCAATGCGGTGCTTGGCAGCCGTTCTACGCGGGACGCTGCGGATCGTCATTGCGGTGCTCCGGTGCGGCGCCGGTTGATTGTTGATTGCCGAGTGATGCAAGGTCGCGGCTCCCTTGGCCAAGGCGGGCGATGAGGCGAACGTGCTCCGCTTGTTTCACGGCTTCCATCTCGGCTGCCGCTTCCCTCGCCATGGCGGTTTGGCTGGTGAGAATGAGTTGCGAGATATAGGCGAGAGCGATGGCGTCACGACGGGCGATGCGCTTGCGAGCGAGCTGTTTGACTAGATTGCCGAGGAAGAGATTGACCTCATCCGCGGTAGTGAAGCTGTCGATGTCGGCGAGAAGGTCGGCGGCAAGGGCTTCGGGATCGATAACGGCCGTCTTGAGACGTCGGCATGGTAGGTGCAGAGCGCGGGCGATTGGCGCTGTTCGCCGTGGCGATGCTCGTCGATCAGCATGTGGCAGCGCTGGCCGCGGGCGTTCTGGTATTGGCACTGGCGATCGGTGTGTTGTTTTGGGGACATGGATTAGCCTTTCGGAAGATTGAAGTAACAACGTGACGAAGAAAGGAAGTAAAGACGTAAGGAAAAAGCCCCTGCCCCCTCCCCCTGCTTTTGAAACGAAATGATTCCAAAAGAGTTAGAGAGTGGGGGTCTGCAAACGATATGATTTGACAGGACTTAGGAGGCCGTGAAGGGCGGGGACGGAAGTATAGAGGATTGCGGCGGGGGAATGACGTGGTCCCTAACTATCACATACTATATTACCATACTTATACGATACTTGTAAATACTAATTTTAAGTGGGTGAGGGGAAAGGAGTTAGGGGAAAAGGAAGTTGAAGGTCAAAAGTTTAAGGTTGAAAGATGAAAGATGAAGAAAACAAAGGAGGAATTGAAGCGGAGAATCGTGCTTATAGAAACAGGGATAAGAGGCTAGCGAAAGGCAGCCCCACCGTTCATCCCGCAAGAGCACCGGGATGGGGCGGAGCTGCGTAAAACAAAACCGCAGGGGTAGGCCACCCAGATCGTCAGAACGCATTGAGGCTGGCCCACCCGCCGGGAAGCGAGTTAGGGATTCAAGGTCGATCCTCCGATCAGTCACGCATTTCGGCTCGGTTGTTTTCGGCTTAGTGGAAGACACAAAGCCGCAGGTACGCCTGTAAGTAAGCGTCTGCCTGCAAGGAAACTAGGGGTGCCCGGGCCGAGACTGGGACTGGTGCGGCGGTTCCTTTTTCTGCTGGATCTGCTGTCGTTGTTGTTCGTGGCGTTGCTCGAGATGCTGCGTCTGTTGCTGGTGGCGCTGCTCTACTTGTTGTCTCTTGGCTTCATTTGAATTTTGTTGATCCAGACGCTGATGTTCTTGTTCCTGTCTTTGCTGGAGTTTCTGATGTTCTTGCTCCTGTTTGGTGTAGAGCCTGTCCTGCTGCTGCCGGTATCTCTGGTCGACCCTGGGGTTGCCCGTGTTCGGAGGAGCGAACCGTTCGTGTGGAGAAAGTTCGTTGGCATGCGTTGGACGACCAGCATTTGGAGGGCGATTGGAAGGCGGCTCGTAGCGCCCTCCTGCCTCCCGTGCTGCCATGGCGCCGCGCTCGTGGAATGCTCCGGGCCGAGGAGTGGCTGCGACGGGCGGCTTGCCGTGGTTTACGGAGGCACGCAATTCCTGGTTGGAGCGTGCTTCCTGAAAGTGCTGGTTTTGCGCCCCGACGGGCCGGATATGCCGCTCGCGTCCCGTGCTCTCTTCTTCGCGGCTCGGCCGCGCGTCAATGCCACCGTGGCCACCGTTATAGCTGACGCGGTTTATTGTCGTGTTGTTGTTAATGATTGTGGTGTTGTAGGTATTATGGATTTCCGTGACATTGATGTTGTTCACCGAGCGGTTGTAGAAAAAGCGGTCATGGTCCCAGCGGCCGCCTTCATAACCGCGGCCGAAATAGCCGTAGCCGTAATTTACGCCGCCGTAAAAACCAACTCGTGGGCCCCAATAACCCTCATGGAAAACAAAGACAGCTCCGCTCCAACCCCAATAGGCCGGCGTCCAGAAAAAACCGGGTTGCGGAGCCAGCACCCAGGTGCCGGGGACCCAAAAATAATCATCCCCATCCCAGGCCCAATAGCCAGGAGTCCAGATATAGCCCTCCTCCGGACAGATGGGTTGCTCGTAGACGGGCAGCGGAGGAGGAGGATAGCCGACGGAAATGCCGATGCTGACTTGAGCGTACGATGACGCGGAAAGACATAGCAGGAACAGCGCGAAAAACAAGGAACGAATAGACGAAACCGTGCGCATGGCGTGTACTTCCTTTCGCTCGATCATCCATCGGTGGCCCGCATCGATTTAGTCTCGCGGGCACGGAATGCGAAACATGGCTATGATATCTCGGATGTGATAGACATTGATTAGGCGATGCATCCGCGGTGCTTTTGGAGTAACGCGCCTCGAGGGGCAGCCGGTACCTCCAGGGCATCCTCACCGCGTCCAACCCGCATGAACACAGCGTTTATTGTCCCGCATCATCGCTGGGAACTTTTAGAGTTCTGGGAATGGCTTCAATCGTAAGGGAGGGATGACATGAAGTCTTATGGTTTCGGACGTCTGGCAAGCAGCGTGTTCGCGATCCTGCTGGGTGCTTGCTCGCTCTTGATGGCGGCGGCGCCCGGCTATCACCTGCTCAAGAAATACAGCTTCGGCGCAGCGGAGGGGAGCACTCGCGAGTACTTCGACTACATCACCGTCGATTCTGCCGCGCGCTGCGTATACCTGTCTCATGGCACGGAAATCAAGGTCATCGACGCCGACACCGGCGCCCTCATCGGCAACATCACCGGTCTGAAGCAAGTGCACGGGGTCGCCTTGGCCAGCGAGTTTGGCCGCGGCTTCATCAGTGACGGCGCGCAGGGCAAGGCGATCCTTTTCGATCTGCAGACGCTTAAGGTGACCGGCGAAGCGAAGGCCGACAAGGACGCCGACAGCATCATTTACGATCCCTTCTCGAAGCGCGTCTTCGTCATGAACGGCGATCCCCACAGCTCCACGGTGATTGATGCCAAGAGCGGCAGCGTGGTGGGGACCATCGATCTTGGAGGCGGCCCCGAGTTTGCCGTGGCCGATGGCAAGGGAACGGTTTACGTCAACCTGGAGGACAAAAGCGAACTTGCGGCCATCGATTCCCAGTCGCTCAAGATCAAATCGCGCTGGCCGCTCGCGCCCGCCGGAGTACCTACAGCTCTCGCCATGGACGTTCCGCACCACCGGCTCTTCAGCGCCGGCCGCGATCCCCAGATGCTCGTGGTGCTCGACTCCGACAGCGGAAAAGTCCTTCAGTCCTTCCCGATCTCCGCTGGCGTGGATGCCGCCGCCTACGAGCCCGAAACGGGGCTGGTCTTCGTCTCTACGCGCGAGGGTATGGTGCATGTATTCCATGAAGACTCCCCCGACAAATTCAGCGAAGCCGAAACGATCAAGACCGAATACGGAGCCAAAACCATGGGCCTGGACACCAAGAGCCACAACCTTTTCCTGGACACGGCGGACTTTGCTCCGGCTCCCGCCCCCACGGCAGATCGGCCGCATCCTCAGCGCCCGGCGATTCCAGGAACATTTCACGTGTTGGTTTACGGGCGGTGACGGATTTCCCCGTTCGCGGGCAGTTCCGAGCCTTTGAAGTCACGCTAACTAAGCGACCAAGATCAGGGTGGCGTACCTTTTCGGGTTAGGTTCTTGAAGAGGGGGCCTTTCTCGCTAGCTGGCGCGAGCGGCGAACTGACGATCCATGTTCATTGAGAGACTCTGGTCAAGAACCACGGCGGCGTACCGCGAGCAGGTCTGCATTTCCCGGTTCGCCCACGAGGAAATCGCGGGGAGATTGCGCCCGAAAGCGCGATCAAGTTTCGCAACTATACGGTGGTAGAACGATACTTCCTTGAGCCATGGACTGGTCTTTTTCAAGCCGGGGGACAAACGATCGCAAAGATCCATCAACGTGCTGAAATCCTGTGCGCCGATAGCGGCGCCATCAATTCCAGCGGCGAGCTGCAAGGATTCAGACAGGGGCTGATTGGCGGTGGATATCCAAATCGCGCGCCATTGCCAGATCGCGAACTTCAGGAGCGCGACCACGGAGAACACGAGGATGAAGAGAGCGACCATTTCAGTTCGAAGTCAATTTGACAGAAGCAGGCACCCCGGCCAATGGGCCAGGCGTACCAGTCGGACAGGACTTTTGAGACAGTCGAACAGGCTCGTAAGCCATTCATAACAGGTAGTTTATGGAATCGGCTGCGGTACCGAGCTGCTTCCCGTCCACCTTGGCCGGTGGGGTTGACTAAATTAGAATACGATCATGAATGAGTCTTGACCCTGACGCTCTCGCGGACTAGCTTGGAGGAACTGGAGACAACTGCCCTCCTCTCGCCCATGAGTGCTCCCCCCCTCCAACCCACTGCGGCTTCGATTGAACAAAAAAATCGAGAGTTCGCGCGGGAACTGCGGAAGATTGAGAACCGGGATTGGTGGGTCTGGGGCTACTCCATTTTTGTCATTGTGTTGCTGACATTTACGGTCATCTCCTTCCTTCTGCAGAGCCTGGGCGAAGGTGCGGATACGCGCTTCAAAATCAAGGCGAGCGACGCCATTTTTGGCCTGGTAGCACTCGTCATCATTTTTGATGTCTATGTGGTTTACCAACAGACGCTCATCAAACGGCTGCGCCGCCAACTGGCTGAGAAACAGGGGCACTCAGACCTATTGCGCACGCTGGCCATGATCGATCCGTTGACGGGCCTCTATAACCGACGTTTTGCCGAGCAGCGCCTGGCGGCAGAGGTTGCGCGCTCCGAGCGCAAGGGTCATCCGCTGACGGTACTCACCCTGGACTTGGACCACTTCAAGCAAGTCAACGACACGCACGGCCACCCGGCGGGCGACCTGGTGCTGCAAGAATTCGCCGCACGTCTGAATAAGATCATTCGCGGTTCCGACCTCGCCGTGCGACTGGGAGGCGATGAGTTTCTGGTTCTGCTTCCCGAGTGCACGTTGCAGCAGCTCGAGCTTGTGCTGGGGCGTCTTGGCTCATTGGAAGTGGATTGGCATGGCCAGAAAATTCCCGTCACGTTTTCGGCGGGATGGAAGCAGTACGAAATGGGAGAGCGGCCGGAGGAAATGCTCGAGCGCGCGGATCAAGTGCTCTATGACAGAAAACGGGCCAGCAAAAAAGCGCACGCGCCGCAGATTGACACTCAGGAAAATTCCGGCGGGGACTCCCCCTCGGCGACAGAAGCACCGCCACTGCATGTGCTAGTCGATCTCACATGCCCGCATTGCGGAAAGAAAAACTCATTTGCCATCCTTCAAACCTCAGGCGAGAGGAATGCCGCACGACGCGAAGTGCGATGTGCCCATTGCAAAGAAGCTTGGGAACCTCTGATTCCCGGGCCCGTCATGGCCGGACCGTTCCCGAAGTGATGCTAAGGTGGCGCTGCTTCCCGCGCGCTCGATTACAGGCGACAACACTCTGCGCCTCGGTCATTTCTTTGGCACAAGGGCACAGTTTTGGCTTAATCTGCAGAGTCTCCATGACCTGCGGCGGGCCCAGGAGAAACCGGGAAATCCATCAGGCGACTTCCCAGGCTGAAGCGCCACGAGCCTGTCTATGCGTAATGCTTTGCGCTAGTATGGGCGGTGGAGAGGGAAATTCATGAGTGCGACGATACCGGGGACTGTGGCGGAGACGAGGCTGTCGAAGGGGCCGTTTCGCGCGCCGCGAGGGACGCAGATTTCGTGCAAAGGCTGGCAGCAGGAGGCGGCGCTGCGGATGCTGCTGAATAACCTCGACCCCGAAGTGGCGGAGAAGCCGGAAGAGCTGGTGGTTTATGGCGGGACGGGAAAGGCGGCGCGGAATTGGGAATGTTTTCATGCGATTGTGCGTTCGCTGAAGGCGTTGGAGGCAGACGAAACGCTGCTGGTGCAATCGGGCAAGCCGGTGGGAATTTTTCGAACGCATGAATACGCGCCGCGGGTGCTGCTGTGCAATTCGAATCTGGTGGGGCACTGGAATAATTGGGACCGGTTTCATGAACTGGACCGCGCGGGATTGATGATGTACGGGCAGATGACCGCGGGAAGCTGGATTTACATCGGGACGCAGGGGATTTTGCAGGGGACGTACGAAACGTTTGCGGCGGCGGCGAAGAAACATTTTGGCGGCGACTTAAAGGGAAAACTCGTGGTAAGCGGCGGAATGGGCGGCATGGGAGGAGCGCAACCGCTGGCGGCCACGATGAATGGCGCGGCGTTTCTGGGAATTGACGTGGACCCGGAGCGGATCAAGCGGCGCGTGAAGACGGGCTATTGCGATGTACTCGTGACTTCGCTGGACGAGGCGCTGCGGATTCTGAAGAACGCGGTGCGCAAAGGCGAGGCCACTTCGGTTGGATTGGTTGGGAATTGCGCGGACGTGATCCCGGAGCTGGCGAAGCGCGGCGTGGTGCCGGACCTGCTCACGGATCAGACGAGCGCGCACGATCCCCTCGGCGGGTACGTGCCGAATGGGATGACGCTGGAAGCTGCGCTGGAGCTGCGCAAGAAGAATCCCGAGGAGTACAACAAGCGAGCACTGGCGGCGATCGCGGCGCATGTTCAGGGCATGCTCGAACTGCAGAAGCTGGGTTCGGTGACGTTTGACTACGGGAACAACATTCGAACGTTTGCATTTCAGCAGGGAGTGAAGAATGCGTATGACTTTCCAGGATTCGTGCCGGCGTACATCCGGCCGTTGTTCTGCGAGGGGAAAGGGCCTTTTCGATGGGCAGCGCTTTCGGGCGAGGCCTCGGACATCGCGCGAACAGATCAACTGGTGCTGGAGATGTTTCCGCACGATGAACATTTGAGCCAGTGGATCAAGCTGGCGCAGAAGCGCGTGAGGTTTCAGGGGCTGCCGTCGCGGATTTGCTGGCTGGGTTATGGCGAACGCGACAAGTTTGGATTGGCGCTGAATGAATTGGTGGCGAAGGGTGAAATCAAGGCGCCGGTGGTGATGGGGCGGGATCATCTGGACTGCGGGTCGGTGGCTTCGCCGTACCGTGAGACCGAAGCGATGCTGGATGGATCGGACGCGATTGCGGACTGGCCGCTGCTGAATGCGCTAATTAATACAGCGAGTGGAGCTTCGTGGGTTTCGATTCACAATGGCGGCGGCGTAGGAATCGGTTACTCGCAGCACGCGGGCCAAGTGACTGTCGCTGATGGAACCAAGGAAATGGCGAAGCGCATCGAGCGCGTGCTGACGAATGATCCCGGAATGGGCGTGGCGCGGCACGCGGATGCGGGGTATCCGGAGGCCATCGCATTTGCGAAAAAAACGAGCGTCAAGGTGCCGATGCTATAGCGGGACGAGTTCTTTCGAGCGGGTTTCAATCAGCCTTATTAGTACGAGGAAGAATCATGTACGTCGTTCTGGGAGCAAGCGGTCACACGGGCTCCGTCGTTGCAAACACGTTGCTCGATAAAGGCAAGAGAGTGCGCGTGGTGGGACGCGACAGCAAGAAACTGGCGCCCTTCGTGAGCCGCGGCGCTGAGGCGGCTGTGGCGGATGCCGGGGATGCGGAGGCACTGACTCGGGCATTAACGGGGGCGGAAGGCGTGTATGCGCTGATCCCGCCGCATCTCACCAGCGAGAACTATCGCCGTTTCCAGGATCAGGTAAGCGACGCGATGGCCGCGGCGATCGAAGCGGCGGGCGTGAAACACGTTGTGACGCTCAGCAGCGTAGGTGCGGACAAGCCAGAAAAAACAGGGCCCGTGGCGGGCTTGCATTATATGGAAGAGCGGTTTGCCGATATTTCGGAGATGAATGTCCTGCATTTGCGCGCGGGGTATTTCATGGAAAATATCTTGGCGCAGGTCGGGATTATCCAGGGATTCGGAATGATGGCTGGGCCTTTGCGCGCGGACCTGGCGTTGGCCATGATCGCCACGAAAGACATTGGCGCAGCGGCAGCGGATGCCCTGCTGCAGCTTAATTTCTCCGGCAAGCAAACGCGGGAACTGCTTGGCCCGCGCGAGATCACTTATTCGGAAGTTGCACGCATCGTGGGCACGGCGACTGGAAGGCCGGCGCTGGCCTACATTCAATTGCCCGCCGAGCAGGTGATCATGGCAATGACCCAAATGGGCATGTCGAAGAATTTTGCCACCTTGATCTGTGAGATGTCCGATGCCCTGAACAGCGGATACATGCAGCCGCTGGAGCCGCGGTCGGAAAAAAACATGACGCCAACCTCGTTTGAAACATTTGTGCAGCAAGTGTTCTTGCCTGCCTTCAAAGGGCAAGCTGCGAGCGCATAGGATAGAAACTCAGAATCGGGGTGTCGCCATTCTGCACTGCCGGCGCTGGCTAAAGCCTGGGCTACTCCCCCTTGTTTTCGGCATAATACGAAAGCCTTGACGAATTCCCTGCTTATCACGGGTGCATCGCAATTGCTGACGCTGCGCGGAAGCGGCGCGCGGCGGGGCAATTCCCTTTCCAATTTGGGCTTGGTCAAAGACGGCGCGGTGCTGGTGCGCGACGGCGTGATCGCGGCGGTGGGGACGCAGGCCCAGGTCGAGGCGTTGCCGGAAGCTCGCTCGGCGGAAAAACTGGACCTGGGCGGGCGCGTGGCGCTACCAGGATTCGTGGACTCGCACACGCACCTGGTTCACGCGGCGAGCCGCGCGGAAGAGTACGAGTCGAAGATTGCCGGAGCGAGCTACGAGGAGATTGCGCGGAAAGGCGGCGGGATTCTCAATTCGGTGAAACAGTTGCGCGCGGCTACGGCCAAGGAGCTGAAGAAGCGCGCGCTAGCCGCGCTGCAACAATTTGCAGCGTACGGGAGCACAACGATCGAGGCCAAAAGCGGTTATGGGCTGGAGCTCGCGAGCGAGCTGAAAATTCTGAGATTGCACAAAGAGCTGGCGAACGAGCAGCCCCTGGAAATCGTCTCGACATTTCTGGGCGCGCACGCTGTGCCAGAGGAATATGGCAAGAAAGCTGCGGGCAGGAAGCGGTACCTCCGGCTGCTGGAAGAAGACCTTTTGCCGGAAATCGGGGAGGGTCGGCTTGCGGAGTTTTGCGATGTGTTCTGCGATCGCGGTGCGTTCTCGGTAGAAGAATCAAAACGGGTCTTGCAAGCCGGGCGGCAATGGGGACTCGCTCCACGAATGCATGCCGAGCAACTTTCCCGCACCGGCGCAACGCGATTGGCGATTTTGCTGAGGGCGGCGAGTTGCGATCACCTC
>QHYN01000024.1 GCA_003224145.1 Acidobacteriota bacterium | reverse complement strand
TCCAGGGCGCGCGCCTCACCGCCTGGGAACTCCACAAAGGCGGCATCCCGCTGACGCTCATCACCGACAACATGGTCGGCCACTTCCTGAAGTCCGGAAAAGTTGGCGCCATCGTCACCGGCGCCGACCGCATTGCCGCGAATGGCGACACGGCCAACAAAATCGGCACCTACCAGATCGCCGTTCTGGCCAAGGAAAACAAAGTGCCTTTTTACATCGCCGCGCCGGTCTCTACGTTCGATCTCTCCATCCCTGATGGCGACCACATCCCCATTGAAGAACGCTCTGCCGCCGAAGTCACACATCTCCAAGGCGTGCGCATTGCACCTGACGTTCACGCCGCGCATCCGGCGTTCGACGTCACTCCCGCGCGCTACATCGCCGCCATCTTCACCGAACGCGGCGTCGCCCGTGCTCCGTACAATGATTCGCTTCGTGCGCTGGCTCGCGCGGGCCAGCCCGTTGCGACAGCCCGCTAACGTATTCATCCGAGCACGATGCTCGTGTTTATAGATGTCGGCTCACGCCGAAGGTCCAATTAGGCCGGGCCGCACTGGCCGTTTTCCTGCCGTTGGCGTAGGCTGAACCGATTCTGGACGCCAAATTTGCCGTTCATCCGTCTAAGAACTGCCTGAGAGGGTCAGGATGAAACTCAAACTATCTGCCGTCACGTTTCTTGCCGCGTCGTTGCTCGCAGTGTTGCCTCTAGGTGCAGCTCCCCAATCTCAATTTCCCGATACGCCCGCCGCCCATCAGTTTGCCGCGTGGCTCGAGGCGTTCAATTCCAGCGATCGCGCCAAGCTTCTGGAGTTTCTCCAGAAGAACCATCCATCGCACGCCGGGGATATCGACGGAGAATTGGGATTCCGCCGGATGACTGGGGGATTCGAGTTCAAGAAAGCGGAAGAATCCACTCCCACGCGCTTTTCCGGCATCGTCAAAGAGCGTGATTCGGATACGTTCGCCCGTTTCGTTATCGAGGTCGAATCGCAAGAGCCGCACCGCATCACGAAGTCTGACCTGGAGCAGATTGCGACTCCCGCCGAGTTCGCAGTGCCGCGCCTGAGCCAGGACGCCGCTCTCTCCGCGCTCCGCGCCGAGCTCGACAAGCGCGCCGCTGCCGATCGCTTCTCCGGCACTGTGCTCATTGCCAAGAGTGGAAGGCCGATCTTCACCGCTGCTTACGGCTTAGCCGACCGCGAAAAGAAAATTCCCAACCAGCTCGACACGCGATTCCGCATCGGCTCGATGAACAAGATGTTCACCGCTGTCGCCGTTCTTCAGCTCGCGCAGGCCGGCAAGATCAAGCTTACCGACCCGCTCGGGAAGTACCTCACCGATTACCCGAACAAGGACCTCGCCTCCAAGGTCACCATCCATCATTTGCTCACGCACACCGGAGGGACCGGCGATTTCTTCGGTCCTGAGTTCGACAAACACCGACTGGAGCTTCGCACCTTGCAAGACTACGTGAAGCTCTATGGGCAGCGCGGCCTCGAATTCGAGCCGGGCAGCAAGTGGGCTTACAGCAATTACGGATTTCTGCTGCTCGGGGTGTTGGT
Source organism: Acidobacteriota bacterium (assembly GCA_003224145.1). GTDB lineage: Bacteria > Acidobacteriota > Terriglobia > Acidiferrales > UBA7541 > Acidiferrum. Next base: position 10,854 of record QHYN01000024.1, on the reverse strand, counting down.
TGAAAAAGTCAGCGGGCGGAGTTACTACGACTACGTCGCCGAGCATGTGTATAAGTCGGCCGGCATGACATTGACGGCCTCGCTCGCTGAAGACGAAGCCGTGCCTGGCCGTTCCGTAGGCTACACCCATCGGCGACCAGGCGGCCCCGGGGACGGTGCACCGGAAGCATGGCGGCCCAATACGGACACGTTGCCCTACCGCGGCACGTCTGCGGGAGGCGGCTACTCCACGGTGGAAGACTTGTTCCGCTTCGCCAGCGCACTCGAAAACCACAAGCTGCTGGATGCCCAGCACACCGAGCTGCTGACCACGGGCAAGGTAGACACGCCAGGCGGTGGAAAGTACGGCTACGGTTTCGGGGATGAAACGATCGGCGGAATACACTGTTTTGGTCACGGAGGCGGCGCCCCTGGCATGAATGGGGATTTGAAGATCTGTCCGCAGGCGGGCTACGTCATTGCCGTCCTCGCCAACCTCGATCCACCGGCGGCGCAGCGCGTGTCCGACTTCGGGCTCAACCGCCTCCCTGAAAAATGAGCGGGCACCAGCGATTTGGCGAGTTTCAAGGAACGGAAGGCCTGAGTGCACAAAGGAAACAGGCTAGATTGGCGGGCAGCCTCACAGCCCTCACACGGGCCGAATCACGAAGACGGTCCGCTCGCGCTTGCGGAACTTGGCGAAGAAATCCAGCAACTGTTTCCACGGCGCATACTTTTTGTTCAGCAACTTCATCCCGTGCTCCGCCTCCGCGCCTGTCAAAATCTCTGCTCGCGCTGCGACCCAGTCGCCCTTCACTCCACCGCGCATATCGCACGGCGCGATGTTCACGCGCGCGTTGTTGCGAATGCGCTTCAGCTTCCCGGCAGCGCCGATCGTATACACATAGAGTTTCGCGTCGTTTGAATCGAGGCGCGCCGACGGTTCCGCCGCAAACCACACCGGCGTCTTGACACCTTCACCGCTCTTTTTGAAGGTTTCCAGGTTCAGATACTTTTGTCCGGCAAACCCCGCGAATCCCATCGCATCGCTCCTGTTGCCCGATCGCAGCACAACAGTTTTTCGATGTGCGTCATTCTAAATGCGTCACAAACCCAAGGCAGACCGACAAAAGCGGCGACCGCCGGGCTGGAGATTTGAAAAGAAAAACGGCGGGAAGACATTCATCTCCCCGCCGTCCTGCTGGAAGGTATCGGCTTAGAACGTCAGCTTGACCCCGAATTGCCACTGGCGCGGAACGCCGTACCAATTGACGCCGGAAGCAGAGCCCGGAGCGACGAGGTTGGTACGGCCGGTGCACAGTGCAGACAGTACAGGGTCGAGAGGATCACATCCGGTCTGGTTGTGCCGTGTAGTACCGTTCGCCGAGCCAACTGCTCCGCTCAGAACGCCGCTCAAAGTGTTTCCTCCCGGATCCCAGTTCTGGAAATTAAACACGTTGAACAAAGCGACCTGCGGTTCGACGACAACACGCTCCGAAAGGCCATGGATCGCCTTGTTCGGATGCAGACGCCAGCTCACGGTTATGTCCGATGTGAAGCGCGGTGACATACCAACTTGTCCTTTAGGCGCGAGTGCGAGTGTGGGCGTGACCGCGCCCAAGGCGACCAATTGTGACTGTGAAAATAGGCCAGCGCCGACGAGAGCCTGCCCCGCAGGTGTCAGTTGCCCTGCGCCTGTGGAATTATAGGAGTTAATCAGATTGTTGATCTGGCCAGCCTTGATGGTGCGGTCGAACGACCCAATATTTGTTCCCGGGACGACGTCGCCCAACGTGCCATCGCCGGTGACGTCCGAACGGAAGATCTCTCCGGCGGCGCCGGAGTTCGGGAGGGCGAGGGTCAGGGCACCGGCGGTTGCCCAGTGGGTAGACATGGAGATGCGTGTGGCAAGCGGGAGATCCATGGTCGCGCCCACGCCCAAGATGTGCGTCCGGTCCAGGCCGCTAGGGCCGAAGAATTTGCCCGGGTTGTCGAAGTCCGTCGAGTTGTTAATGAAGTCTTGGTCTGAAGCCTGGCTCTGGAACCGTGACAGGGAATACGAGGCCAGCAGGGAAAGCCTATGCATGCCTGGCATCGGATGGTCCAAGTTGGATCTCAGTGATACTTGCAAGGCGTTGTACACGGACCGGCCAATGGGCATTAACATTTGGTTTTCGCCCAAGTTCGGATTCAAGCCGGGGAAGGCAGGCGCAGTGCAAATCAGGTTGCCCTGAGCGTCGAAGGTCGTCACGGGGCATGGGAAAGCCCCGTCCAAGGTGACTCCCGAATCCAACCCGTTGCCGGCATAATCCGCAATCGAAGCACCTCCCGCAACCGTGCAATCGATTGCAGCGCCCGTCGCAAACATCGAACACCGGCTGCCGCCCACGCCTGGGCAGCCTACGAAGGCACCAGTAATAGGGTCGAAATTACCGGGACCCGTGTTACAGAATCCGCCAAAAGTTGTCTGCATGGCGGCCTGTGCGTTAGGCACATTGAGCGTTCTCGCTGCGCCGACATGGTTGACGTCAATGCCGAGCAAATAGTGCAACGCTTTGTTTCTCACGTAGTCCACGGTCAGGACCGTGCCTCGGCCGAATTGGTGCTGGATGCCGGCATTGATTTGAATGGAGTACGGGGAGCGGTAATTTGGCGCGATGAGCTGATCACCAGTGGAATTCCCCCCCTCAGCAAGAGTGTTGCCGACGAAGCTGCCGTTGGACTGGGGACCAGCGGCGAGTACGGCTGCTTGGTACTGCTGCTGGAAGGTGGCGATGTTGTTGACAACATTTCCGATCGGCTGTCCGCAGAAGGTAGCGGTAATTGAGCTACCGTCGGGCAGGGGTACAGCGGGGGAGTTGCCGAAGATGCAGGCCAGGCCCGTTCCGAAGAACAAACCTTTCTGAAGGCGGGCTGGCCGGTCAAACAACACGTTGTTGAAGACGGCATTCTCGTAGTAGATGCCGCTGCCGGCGCGGACTACGGTTTTGCCCGAACCTGTCACATCCCAGGCGATGCCCAGTTGCGGTGAAAAGTTCTTGTTCGGCTGATGAACCGCATTTCCCAAGCCAGGTCCGAATTGATTTAATGCGGGGATGGCCGGAAGATCGCTGTCGGACCTGCCGGTGTCGCGGACATAGTGGACACCGTAGGTAATGCTCAAGTGCTTCGTGGCCTTCCAACCGTCGCCTACATACCACGTGAACCGGGTATCGAACTGCCCGCCGGCGGGGAAGCCAAATTGAGGTATCTCGGTGAAGAAGCCTTGCCCGTTGCCCATCAACACGTTTTGAACGGGATAATTCAAAGGATTGTTCGCCCCGTTCGAGAAGCAGGAAGGACCCGTGAATGGAACCGTGGTGGTGTTGCCACACGAGTGATTTGCGAAGTCCTCCGTGCTGCCGGGTCCGCTGCTGAAAATGGACCCCACGGCGGGAGCGATGCCAAAGAATTTGGCAAAGCCACCACCGAGTATTCGGTTTACCCCAATCCCATAGCGCAGGTTATGGGAGCCAATGATGAAGCTGCCGTCATACTTGCCCTGCTTGTTGCTTTGGTATGTTTGCTGTGGCGCCAGGATGTTGGTTCCGGAGCAGAACGACTCCCCGCCGCCAAGGCATGAAAAATCCAAGAAAGGAGCAATGATCAGGGAAATGCCCGGGGCAGGGTTGGTCACTCCTTGCGATGCGTCGGCAATGGCGTTGCGGAACTTCATGTAGCCGACGCGGAACTGATTTGTAAATCGTCCCTTTGAAAAGTCCGTTCCCATGGCATACACGGGCGTATGGTCCACGTTCGCAAAAGGCTGGTATACCCCGGGATTGAATCCACGGATGCTTAGGTTCTGATCATAGGAAAACCGGAAGAACGCGCTCCACGTACCCTTAATTTTCCAATCCAGCTTGCCGACATATTCCGACTCGCGGAACGGTGACCCGAAACTGCCGGCAAAGGAGCTAAACGGGGCAGTGGGTACCACAGGCGATTGAAGGGTTTGCGCGGTTCTCTCCGCGTCAATAAAGTAGAAGAGTTTGTCCTTTACGAACCAACCGCCGAAGTTCCCACCATACTGATTGCGGCCGAAGTCGAGCTTTGGGTCTTGGGGAGTTGGAGGAGCAATCCGCGCGGAAGTGCGATCGCTGCGTCCATAATAGAAAAGCTGGCCATGGATGTCATTTGAACCGGATCTAGAATAGATGGTTACAGAACCGGAGGAGGTGAGTTCGGTTGAAAGGTCCAGCGTGGATTGGTTAACGTTGAACTCCTCGATGGAACTCAGAGGAAGATTCTGGGTGGTGGTGCCAACGGTTTCATCGCTGATATCCAAGCCGTCGACCTCGATGCGCGCCGTGCGGCCGGCGCGGCCACCAAAGGAGATAGAAGAAAACCCGTTCTTGGTGGGGTCAAAGGTCGCCCCGTCCTGCACTTGGACGCCGGGTTCAAGCGACGCGAGGTCGAGGAAGTTGCGGCCGTCGACAGGCAACTCTTCAATTTGCGTGGAGCTGATGACGTCTTGGACAGTGGCCTGGGTTGTATTTACGGCAATGGCGCTCGCTGTAACTTCGACGACGGCAGTCTCCGAACCTACCTCCAACGTCAGATTTACCGTGGAGACCACGCCTATCTCCACATGGGCTGCTGCTCCAATTGTCTTAAAGCTCTTCACTTCTACACGAATCGAATAATCGCCCGGACTAAGGGCTGCCACGTTGTAGGAACCGGTCGAGTTCGTCGTTGTTGGAAACACCTGAGCTGTAGCCTTGTTAGTAATCGTCACCTTGGCCCCGGCCACAACCCCGCCGCGCTGGTCTTCGATTGTTCCTTGAATGCTGCCCGTGGAAATTGTGGCCTGGGCGGCTAGCCGCGGGGGTGCTGTTAGCCCAATCAGGAAAAGAACCCCCCAAAGCATTACGGCGAACGAACTGGTCATTCTGTGCACAAGACGCATTTCCCCTCCATTTACTGCTCGCTCTTAATGTCGGTGATATTTCAAAGGCGGACGCAACCCCCATTCCCTTTACATCCGCCACGAACCATGCCTTCCGGGCCGATACTATCCTGGACTCACTCCCGTTGCCTCAGATGGCGCTTATATAGGCACCCTTAATAGAGCAAAATACCAGCCATCGTCAACCTAAAATAAACACTGACTTATCTATGGCTTAGCAGGACAAAAGATGGGATTTATATAGCGCAGGTACAAATATCGGGATAATTGTACGGAATTCCGTACCGTCCAGGGGACCGCGATAAAAAAATCGCCAGGCAGTTAGGTCGTTGATGTTGATGCTAGCTTTGGTGGCGAATGCGTTCCGCCAGGGAGCGGGCTCGCTGCCGCGCGACATCCACGAACTTGGGATCGCCCGCTATCTGTTCGAGCATGGGCAGCAGACGCTGCGGCTCGGGAAGCAAGCTGCGGTTCAAATCCGATTCGAATTGCAACAGTGCGTCGTTGACTCCTAGCCGGTCATATCTCATGCGCCGTGAAATCAGGTCCGCGTGTTCCTGCTGGCGCGCCAAGCCTTCGAAAATGTGCAACAGTTGTGTGGCTGCGGAGTTCAACGTGTAATTGAATTTTGTTTCGTGGACCTCTGCCCCAGATTCCCAGCGAAAGGTTTTTTCGCCGAGATATGCAATCTTTCGGTGCACATCCAGGTCCTTTCCCTGGAAATGTTTCAATTGCCCTGCGAGGTCGAACATCTTCGCACGAAGTCCCGCGCTCACCTGAAACGGGGACGCTCCCGCATCCTCGTCGAGCTGGCGGATTTCGTAGGACGCCACGTCGGAATCTTCGCGCACATTGATTTCGATGAATTCCGGCGAGCTGCCTTTGAACACTCGGCGGAAGGTCAATTTGGCGCCGGTAGGCGCCGCGGCGGAATACACCGCGCAGACTATTAGGCAACCCGCGCCGAGCAATAGACAAAATCGCAAGAGAAGATTTTTCATTGTCGTGTGTTACCGCAACGCGGTCATCGCGTCGATAAGATGCGAGGCGGCCTGCTCCGCGTTGCGCCAGCCATTCGAACGGCGCTTGTTCCGTCGGTTGTCCCGGCAGCCGCAGCAAGGGACCACGGCTTCGCGAGTTTCTTCTGCTGCTGCGGCAGTCCGAATCGCCGGCGCGCTTGCTCCGTTTGCAAATGACACAAGGCCACCGCCAGAGCGTCGGCCGCATCCGTCGGCTCCGGCGTGACCGTCATGGAAAGCAGCGCCCTTACCATGATCTGCATTTGCCTCTTGTCCGCGTGTCCATGACCCGCGATGGAAGCCTTTACTTCGCGAGGCGCATAGCTGTGAACTTCCAGACCATGCTGCGCCGCAGCCAGCAAGACCACGCCGCGCACTTCGGCCAGTCGTAGGGCGGTCCGCACGTTGAGAGCAGAGAAGATGCCCTCAACAGCCATAACGTCCGGGGCATAATCCTCGATTAACCGGCAAAGCAACGCATGCACTCCCTGGAGCGCCGCGCCACCGCACCCCTGTTGCCGCTTTCCCGGCACTTTCTGCGCACCATAATGAAGTGTCCGGCAGCGCCGCCCGTCGCTTTCCACGATTCCGTAGCCCGTTGGACCAGCAGCAGCCGGGTCTACCCCCAGAACGCGCAACCAGTGATGTGGTTCCCGGTCTCTGCGCGAGGATGTCACTCCATTCATGGCACCAAGTTTACGGCGAAGACCTGCCTCCCGCCACCCCTTAATCACTGAGGCCCTCGCTTGCGAAGATTACATGGTTGGTTACCTAAGTGTGACGGACGTCACAATTGTGGTTGACGGTGCTTTTCCACAGTCCTAGGATAATGAGCTAACAGCTCTTTTTGTAAGAGTTCCCCCTTCCTTTTTTTGCCGGGTAAATCTTTATCCCGGCTGGAAGAATTCGCCATGGCCCAAGAGTCTCTGGCCGAAAGCACGGTTGTCTTTCGCGCCCTCATTGATTCGGCTCCTGATGGCATCGTCATCGTGAATCAGGAAGGACGAATCGTCCTGGTCAACTTGCAAACGGAAAGGCTATTCGGGTACAGACGCTCCGAACTGCTGAACCAACCGATTGAGATTTTGATTCCCGAGCGGTTCCGAGGCAAACACCGGTTTCATCGGGCTGGATTCATGGCCGGGCCGGTGTTACGGCCCATGGGCGCTGGCCTGGAACTCTATGGCCTGCGGCGCGACGGGACAGAATTCCCCATCGAGATCAGCCTCAGCCCCATCGAGACGGATTCTGGCTTGCTTGTCAGCGGTGCCATACGGGACATTACCGACCGCAAGCGCGCCCAACAATGGATTCTGGCTTTGCTTGATTCCGCTCCCGATGCCATGGTCGTCGTCGGGGAGGACGGCCGAATCGTTCTTGTGAATTCCCAAACCGAGCGGCTTTTTGGATACAAACGCGCAGAACTCCTCGGTCAACCAGTGGAGGTTCTTGTGCCCGAGCGCTTCTGGGCCGAGCACCGTAGGCATCGTGGAAAATACATGGAGCATACCCAGGTTCGCCCCATGGGAATGGGGCTGGAGCTTTACGGACTGCGCAAGGACGGGACGGAGTTTCCCGTGGAGATCAGCTTGAGTCCTCAGCAAACGGAAGAAGGCGTGCTGGTCTCTTCCACGATTCGCGACGTCACTCAGCGAAAGCGCGTGGAGGATGCGCTGCGGCAATCGGAAGCCGCTTTCCGCGGGATGGTCGAGGGCACTTACGGAGTCTACCGCGCCGCGCCCGATGGCACGATCCTGATGGCGAACGCCGCGCTGGCGCCGATGCTGGGTTACGATTCCGAAAAAGAACTAGTCTCTTTGAACCTGGTCACCGATATTTTCGAACGCGGGGAGTACTCTTCCTCTCTCTTCGAACAACCCGGCAGCCGTAAACAATTTTCACGGCACGAAACGCACTGGCGCCGCAAGGACGGCAAGATCATCACCGTGGAGATTAGCGGCCGCCCCGTTTCCGATGATGCAGGCAATCTGCTGTACTTCGAGGTTATCGTTGAGGACGTTTCGCACCAGCGAGGCATGGAGCACCGCCTCCGCCACATCCAGAAAATGGAAGCCATCGGGCGGCTGGCCGGGGGCATCGCGCACGACTTTAACAATCTTTTAGGCGTGATCACCGGATATTCCGAAATGCTTCTTGACAAGCTCGGGTCCGAGCCGAAACTTTCGGCGTTGATTACCCACGTCCTCAAAGCCACGGAGCGCGGCAGCGCGCTCACGCGGCAACTGCTGGCCTTCAGCCGCCAGCAGGTGCTCGAACCGCGCGTGATCAACATCCAGGAGCATTTCAACGGCATCGTGCAGTTGCTTCGCCGCGTCCTCGGCGAAGATATTCGCCTTAACCTCGACGCTGGCGAGCAGCCGATTCGCCTTCGCGCCGATGCCGCGCAGCTCGAGCAGGTGATCATGAATCTTGTGGTGAACGCGCGCGACGCCATGCCCTCGGGAGGCAATCTCTCCATTGAGATTTCGCGGGCTCATCTCGATGCCGAATACTGCAGGCACAATCCCGATACGCGCCCCGGCAGCTACCTCCTTGTGTCTGTTTCCGACACTGGATGCGGGATGAGCCCCGAAGTTCTATCGCGGGTCTTTGAACCTTTTTTCACGACCAAGGAAAGCGGTAAAGGCACAGGGTTGGGCCTGGCGACGGTCTACGGCATCGTGAAGCAGAGCGGCGGGCACATCACCGTGTACAGCGAAGTGAGCCACGGCACCACATTCAAAGTGTATCTGCCCTTGACCGAGGAAGCCGTTTCCCAACCGGAGATGGCGTCGCCCGGAGGTATTGTTCCGAACGGAACGGAAACCATCTTGCTCGTCGAAGATGAGGACTCTCTGCGGGAGTTAACCCATAAATATCTCACCGAGAAAGGCTATTCAGTGCTCGTGGCTTCCGATTCGGACTCGGCGATCGCGGCAGCCGAAAAAGCGCAGCATCGCATCGATCTCCTCCTCACGGACGTCATTCTCCCCGGCAGCAGTGGCGTCCAGTTGGCCCAGCGCCTGGCCACGAAGAATTCTCAGATCCGTGTCCTGTACATCTCCGGCTACACCGCGGACGCCATCGTTCATCACGGTGGCCATGATCCCAATTTTGCTTTTCTCTCCAAACCATTTTCGCTTCCCACGCTCGCGCGGAAGATTCGATCCATCCTGGACGCCGGGCAGGCGCACCCGAATCAATCAGCTCCCTTGTCCAAGAGCGCCCAAAAATGAAAACGGCCACTGCGTTCTCGCAGTGGCCGTGTCTCCGTTTCGATTAATTTGCCGCTGGCTCTAGTGCGCGCCCACCGCCGCCTGAATTTCCGATTCGTCGATGTCGAAGTTGGCGTACACATGCTGCACGTCATCGTGTTCTTCGAGCGCCTCGACCAGGCGCACCATCTGCAAGGCCTGCGCGCCCGTGAGCTTGATGTAATTCTGCGGCACCATGGCAATCTCCGCGGACGCCGGCTTGATTCCCGCCTTCGTCAACACTTCCTTCACTCTCTCGAGGGCTTCCGGTGGAGTCACGATGTACCACGACGAACCATCATCTTTCAAATCTTCGGCGCCCGCGTCGAGCACGAGATCCAGCAGTTTATCCTCGCTGGCGGCTTCCTTTGGAACAGTAATTTCTCCTTTGCGGTGGAACATCCAGCCGACCGCTCCGGCCTCCGCCAGGTTGCCGCCGTTCTTGGTCATCAAGTGGCGAAACTCGCCTACCAACCGGTTGCGATTCGTGGTAACCGCCTGAATGAGCATGCCCACGCCGCCGGGACCATAACCCTCAAAGGTCACTTCTTCATACTGCTCGCCTTCGAGCTGGCCGGTTCCGCGCAAAATGGCGCGCTCGATGTTGTCATTCGGCATGTTCTCGTTTTTCGCCGCAAGAATCGCCGTCCGCAGGCGCGGGTTGGAGTTCGCATCTCCGCCGCCGATACGCGCGGCGATCGAGATTTCTCGGATGATTCTCGTGAACACGCGGCCGCGCTTCGCGTCGGTGGCCGCCTTCTTGTGCTTAATCGTGGCCCATTTGGAATGCCCGGACATGACGCATCCTCTTTTGCTTCGACGTGACCCATTCCTGCCGGGGTCATCGATGGAATGTTTCTCGCCGCAGAGAGGTTTCGGAGAAAGGCGGCTGCCTCGCACCGTACCTTAACGCGGCCAGCCCGTCCGCGAAAAAGAAATTGAGCGTGGCACGGCCGCGGGAAATAACCACCAGTGCGGAGACTTACGGTGAACCGCAAACCCCTGCGGAACTTCCCAAGTCTAGCATAGCCGTCGAACCGCCGCTATCATGCCGTGACTTCCATCGGGGTCATAAGCTGTGGCCCGGAAACCGAGAGTTTCCAGCCGCCGAAGTAGGTCTTGGTGGGAAAACCTCTCCGATAAATGATCGTGATACTCGAGCACGATGCATGCGATTCGTCCGAACAACGATTGTTCCGATTCTAGAATGATGTCGAACTCCGAGCCCTCGCAATCTAATTTCAAGAAGTCACAGCGGCTTATGTTGTAGCGGTCGAAGAGCGTACTTAGCGAAACCGCGTCCACCATTTCCCGCTTATCTTCAAGACCCTTGGTCTTCAACGAAAAGGCGATTGGCTCGCCGCTCAAGTCCAGCGCGGCACGGCCATCTTGCGACGCACACGCCAAGTGGAGAGGAATAATGTTTTGGACCCGAGCTACGTTAGAGACGAGTCGGGAGAAATTTGAGGACGCCGGTTCCAGGGAATACACAACCCGGGCAACCCGGCTTGCGAAAAGAGAAAATACTCCGACGTTTGCTCCAACATCCACAACTAAAGCATTTCTGGGAATGGCGCAATGTTTTGTGTACGATGAGTGGTACCAAGTATTGCTGAAAATGGGCCATAGCCTATTCTCAGGCGGGGCTGTAATA
>QHYN01000293.1 GCA_003224145.1 Acidobacteriota bacterium | reverse complement strand
CACATCTGATTTTTCCGTATCACCGGGAGCTGGACAAAGCGGCCGAAGGCGCGCGGGGCGCGGACAAAATCGGCACGACGTCGCGCGGAATCGGCCCGGCCTACGAAGACAAGATGGCGCGGCGGGGTCTGCGCATGTGCGATTTGCTGGAGCCGGAATTGTTTCGGAAGAGGGCCGCGCACGTGGTCGCAGAGAAAAACCGGTTGGCGAAAGGCGCGTATGGCGCGGACATTGATTTTTCGCAGGAAGTGGAAGAGACGCTCAAGCTGGGCGAGAAGATTCGTGGGTACATTTGCGACACGGCGGAACTGGTGAACGGCGCGCTCGCAGAAGGGAAGTCAGTACTGTTCGAAGGCGCGCAAGGCACGATGTTGGACATCGACCACGGAACGTATCCGTTTGTGACTTCCTCGAACGCAACGTCGGGCGGAGCGGCCACGGGCGTCGGCGTGCCGCCTACCAAAATCAAGCACGTGCTGGGAATTTCCAAGGCATACACCACGCGCGTCGGTGGGGGGCCGTTTCCAACGGAAATGCCGGACCTCGATGCAAAAGAAGTTCGGGACCGCGGCAAGGAATTTGGAGCAGTAACCGGGCGGCCGCGGCGCTGTGGCTGGCTGGATTTGCAGGTGCTGCGCTACGCGAAGATGATCAACGGAATCGATTCGCTGGTGATCACCAAGCTGGATGTTTTCGATACGCAACGCGAGATTCAAGTGTGCGTGGCCTATAAATACAAAGGGAAGCCGCTGAAAGAAATGCCTGCGCTTGCGGAAGAGTATGAGCACGTGACGCCCGAATACAAGACACTGCCGGGATGGAATGTCTCCACCTACGGAGTGAAAGACGGCGCGAAGCTGCCGAAAGCCGCGCTGGAATATTTGCGGTTCATCTCGGATTTTCTGCAAGTGGAAATTGGCATGATTTCCACGGGGCCGGAGCGCGACGCCACGATTGTGCCCGAAGGAACGCTTCTCTCGCGTTGGCTGTAGCCGGCAAAGTAAGTTCACACCATGCTCACCTACGGGCAAGCGCGGAACAAAGTTATCGAGCAAGTCGCGAAAGCGAGAAGACCACCCACAAGCGCAAGTGTGAGCGTATGGGACGCGCTCGGCTTGGTCCTGGCGCAGGAAGTCAAGACGGACCGAGAGTACCCGCCGTTTGACCGGTCCACGCGCGATGGCTACGCCGTGCGTTCGAAGAAAATCTCTCCGGGTGCGGGACTGAAGTGCGTTGGCGAGATCAAGGCTGGCGATACAGTCAGAGAAGCGCTGGCGGCGGGATCCTGCGTGCAAATCATGACGGGCGCGGCGGTGCCCGCCGGTGCGGACGCGGTGGTGATGATCGAGCACACACAGCGAGAAGGGGATCTCGTGCGATTCGCGCAAGCAGCTCAGCGCGGGCAAAACATTGTGCCGCGGGGAAGTGAAGCGCGCGCTGGGCAAACGATTCTGACGCCGGGGACGCGGCTGGGATTCGCGGAATTGGCGCTGGCGGCACAAGTCGGCGCCGCGGCGTTGCAATGCGCGAAGCGGCCGCGTATCGCGATCTTGTCGACCGGCGACGAAGTTGTGCTGATCGATAAGCAGCCGGGAGAATTTCAAATTCGGAACAGCAACAGTGTGTCCCTCGCGGCACAGGTGCGAATTGCGGGCGGCGAGCCGGTGGTGTTGGGAAACGCGGCCGATCGCGTCGAGGACTTGGGAGAAAAGATCGAGCGCGGTTTGAAAGAAGATGCACTGGTGCTGACGGGCGGCGTCTCGATGGGGAAGTACGATCTGGTTGAAAGCGTGCTGAAGGCCATGGGAGCGGAGTTTTTCTTCGACGCGGTGGCCATCCGTCCTGGGAAGCCCGCGGTGTTCGCCGTTTGCCAGGGCAAGCCCGTATTCGGATTGCCGGGGAATCCGGTTTCCACCATGGTGACGTTTGAATTGTTTGTCGCGCCTGCCATTGATTTGCTTAGCGGCTCGGAAGCACGCCCTCTGCCGCTGCTGGAAGCGCGGCTAGCGGAGGCGCTCAATGAAAGGCCCGGCCTAACCCACTTCTTGCCAGCGCATATCGAATGGCATGGCGGGGCGCCTGAGGTGAAGCCGCTGAAATGGCAGGGTTCCGGCGATATCACCGCGCTCGGGAAGGCGAACTGTTTTCTGGTTGTGCTGGGGGAGAAAGAAAAAATCGGAGCCGGTGAAATGGTTTCTGTGCTGCTGAGAAAAGACGTCGTTTAGGCCGAGGGAAATGGCGAAGCTGTCGCATTACGGAGCGAAAGGCCAAGTGAGAATGGTCGACGTGTCGGCGAAAGCGGTGACGACGCGGACGGCGGTGGCACAGGGTTTTGTGAAAATGAAGCCGCGTGTGGTGCAGGCGGTGCGGCGGTTGAGAAATCCCAAAGGGAACCCCCTGGAAGTGGCGCGGATTGCGGGAATTGCCGCGGCGAAGAGGACCGCGGAGTGGATACCTCTTTGTCACCCTCTGCCGCTTACGCACATTGATGTGACCGCACGGCTGTGCAAGAATGGCATTGAAGTACGATCCACAGTGACTACGGCCGCACAGACGGGCGTGGAAATGGAAGCCCTGGTCGCCGTGGCCGCCGCAGCCCTCACGGTTTACGACATGTGTAAAGCCCTCGATAAGGCCATGGAAATCACGGACATTGCGCTGGTCGAGAAGACCGGCGGGAAGAGCGGGGATTACTTTCGCACCAAGACTCCGGAGAGGCACGCACGATGAGTGCGGCGAGCGGCAAATCGGTCAAGCTGCTGCTGGCGGAGGACAATCCGCTGGTGCGCGACTTGATTGTGAAAGGGCTCGAGCCATTCTGCGAGGTCGAGGTGTGCAAAGATGGCGCGGACGCCTTGCTCAAAGTCGTCGACGTTATCCCAGATGTGATTCTATGCGATTACAAGATGCCCGGGCTGGACGGCAGGCAACTCTTCGAAAAGCTGCGCGGGCGCGACGCGACCCACCATATTCCGTTCTTATTCATGGCCAGCCGGGCAGACATCGAGGAGCGCTTGCGGCCGCTGGTGGATGGCGTCGAAGATTTCATCGCGAAGCCATTTTTGATCAAGGACCTGGTGCGAGTCGCCAAAAAAGTCATCGATCGTTTGCACCTCGAGAAGCTGCAGAAGAAGGCGTCCCGGCCGGGAGTGATTCAGGGACGGCTGGAAGAGATGAGCATGATCGACCTGATGCAGTCGCTGGAAATGGGGCAAAAGTCCTGCCGTTTGGTGGTCCAAAACAATGGCGTGCAGGGGGAACTGTATTTCTCCAGCGGCCAGTGCCGCGACGCGAAAGTCGGCAAAGTGGAAGGCGACGACGCTGTTTTTAAGGTGGTGTTGTGGACCGCGGGAGATTTTGAGATCGACTTCAACGCCGCCAATGCCTCCACGCGCACCACGACGACGAAAAACACCACCGGTCTGCTGATGGAAGCGATGCGGTTGATGGACGAAGCCAACCGCGATCGCGATACCGTGGCAAC
>QHYN01000292.1 GCA_003224145.1 Acidobacteriota bacterium | reverse complement strand
GGAGCAAAGAGAGATCCTTCGACTCGCTGCGCTCGCTCAGGATGACCATCCTTCGTCGGATCGTCATCTGGGATAGACTTGGCCTATGGTCCGTCAAATTGCGCCGGTGTTCTTCACCATGGACATTCCAGCAACGCTCGCCTATTACACAGGCAAGCTGGGCTTCGCATGTTTAGGAACATGGCAGGATCCGCCGGTCATTTCCATCGTGGGCCATCGTGGCGCGCGACCAGCAGGTGATTCATTTCCGCTGCGCCCAGCCGCCCACCGCCAATCCGGACAAATACATGGACGAATTGCTCGACGCGTACCTGTTCGTCGAAGATGCCGACGCGCTTTATGCCGAGTACGGAGCCCAAGGCGTAGAATTCACTCGGGGACTTGGCAACATGCCATGGCACAGGCGGGAGTTCGTGGTGAAGGATTGCGATGGCCGTCTGCTGGCTTTCGGCGCGAACCTGTAGGGGCGGGGCTTGCCCCGCCCGAGGCCGGGCTTCAGCCCGGCTCTTCGTTCTCGCTCGCCACCGCTTTTCGTTTTCTCGCCACTCGCCACTGCTCTTCACAATCGATGGTCCGCCCAGTGGCCGAAGGCCTGTCGCCCGCCTAGCGAAACAGCCCCACCCCGCCGACTGGCTCGCTAGTGGTCGGCGATTCTCTTTGATAGAATTGAAAGTGTGTGCCGGCAGAATAACTGGTTAACTCGCCGACCTTTCAAGGATGAGATTACGGGTTCGATTCCCGTTGGCGCTACCAAAGTTTGAGAATGTAGCCATGAACATAACGAATCCGTACTCGATGGAGCTGATGGTCGCGCACGCGAGCAAAGTCAGCGAAAAAGTTCAGTTGCTTGTCAGCAATGGTCGCCAGCACGTCACCAATACGCATCGCGATACGCTCGCGCTGGCCTACTGGACAATCCTGTTCGAATACCATAACGGAATTCTAACGCTGGTCCGAACCGGCAATCCGACGTCGGCGTTCGCCTTGCTCCGTGTATTCGAGGAAGCGTTCCTAAAACTGTTCCTCGTCATGTGTGGCACTGACAAGCAAGTCCAAGCGATTTGGGAAGGCACCTACAACACGGACTTCGCGGCTGTCGGAGCGCAAATCGACGAAAAGCTCGGCAAAGAACCTCTTTTCGGTCCAAAACTAAAGGGCCAAGTCAAAACCCTGCATGGATTCACTCACAGCGGCTTTGAACAGCTGGTGCGTCAGCTCACAAGGCTACCTGACGGAAGCTCGGACATTGCTCCGAACTACACCGACAAAGACGTCCGCCAGCTTGTGCAGGAAACGATGCCAATAATTTTCTTGGCTGGCGCGTTCCTGACCGAGTTCCTGAACTACCCTGACGAAAACAAGGCGGTCGTGGCGATGTTCAACGACTACCTAGAGACGCAGGTCATGTCTTTGAAGCTCGACGAGATGGTACAAACGGCAGGGACTTTGGCACAAAAACTTTAAAATTGCCAATGATTTGAGGGGTACACAGACCCCTTTCAAGGTGAAGATTACGGGTTCGATTCCCGTCCGGGCTACCACTTCATTATTTCGAACCGCGATGTGTCAGACGAACTGGCGGGTGGGGCACGCTTTTGAATTGGGTGGCGCACCCGGCGAGGTGACGTTGTTAGGTTTTGGCCTAATTTGTCGATCCGGAAGAGAACTCGGAGAATATTAGTGAAAGAGGTTTTTCTCCGCGTCTGTTTTAGGCTCGGTCAGTTGTGCTCGGGTCGACTACCACGCGGACCAGTGCCCGTGCGTCAGGCCGGCGCGGCAAGTACATCGCGTGATAAACCACCGCAGGCGCAAGCGCTGCCCGCAACCCCGAGCCGAGCCGTCACCATCGCAATATGCATCAACCAATTCCATCTGCGCGGGAATCGCCATGAGGTTGAGGATGGGGTTCGAGATTGTCTGAACGAGATCGCCAAACACGAAGGATGGTCAAACAAGGCACCAAACTGGGACTACTTATATAGATGGGAAGCTCGCAAAGACATCCCCGTCCAGTACCTCGAACTATCTAAATCCCTTCGCCAGTTCTTCGAGGATCGCCGTAAGCAACTTGAGAGGCAAAAGGAGGAACGCGAGGAGGCGGAGTTTGCCGAGACTCTCTCGCAAAATCAAGATCTAGTGGATAAGTTTTATCAGATCGCCGAGCGAAAGGTTTCTCAGCTTGATGACTACGGCGAGGAAAATTGGGACGCGCTGCCCAAGGAAATCGAGATAGTTTCAAAAAAGTTCGAGGCACGAGGAGTCACTTCGGTAGCGACGCGCTGGCGGCTGGGGGAAACGCTCCTGAAGAACTTCATGGCATATCATGCCCAACAGAAACCAGTGAGAACCCACGATGTAAGCGGGCTCTCTGGCGTCGAGTTCGAGACTCACATCGCGAAGCTGCTGCGCAACCAAGGGTATTCGGTGCAAGGAACTCCAGTTACCGGAGATCAGGGCGCTGACCTGATTATCCAGAAAGATGGCCAAACGATTGTCGTTCAGGCCAAGCGGTATGCGTGCCCCGTGGGGAATAAAGCAGTCCAGGAGGTTATAGGCGCCGTGAGCTACTATGGCTCAAGCGAAGGATGGGTAATCACAAACTCGACGTTCACGCCTCAGGCCAAGGCCCTCGCTCAGAAATCAAACGTAAAGTTGTTTGACGGATTTGACCTCAAAAATAATCCAATCTTTTCCATCTAGGCGGGTGGAGCACCCTTAACTTAACTACGGACGGTGCCCCACCCTTTCGCGTTTGCTTTTTGAAAGGGTGGGCCTTTCTTCTCTTCGCTCTCTCATAGAGTCCTGACTTTGAAGCCAGGGACAGACGAGGTGTTTTCCGCGAGCAAGTGGCGAGCGCGAAGATCGTCGGAACGTTTGCACGTCTTAACGTCGGAACGTCGGGAGAGAGGCAGGACGTTGGCGAGTGGCGAGCGCGAAGATGACACCTAGAGGAAGACACGTGCCGCACCTCCGGTGCTCCGCGTTCTTATATACCACGCACCCAGCGCTTACGCGCTGGGCTAACCTATGCCGCGCCTCCGGCGCTGGAAGAAACGCGAGTCCTGAATACCACATGGGGGAAACGGGGACAGACGGGAAGTCTACCCCATTGTAAAAATCGCCAATCGTCACGAGCAAAACGAATCCTTTCAAACAATAAGAGAAACGTTCCGTCTGTCCCTGAGTTTCTGAGTTTTCTGAGTTTTGCTAGTCTACCCCATCGGCGGTACTCTTGCGAAATGCGACCCCTTCGATATTCCATCAACGTCACATTGGACGGGTGCTGCGATCATCGCGCAATTTCCCCGGACGAAGACTTGCACCGTCACGCGGCCGAGAACCTCGACCAGGCCGATGCCCTCCTCCTTGGCCGGGTGACTTACGAAATGATGGAGGCAGCGTTCCGGCCGCCGGCGCAGACGGGAACGAGGCCTGATTGGATGGAACCCTTCGCCCGGACGATCGACGCGGCAAAGAAGTACGTCGTGTCGAGCACCCTGGACCGGGTCGATTGGAACGCGGAGCTCGTCTGCGGGGATCTAGGGAAGGCCGTTCAGCAGCTCAAGCGGGAGTCGGG
>QHYN01000291.1 GCA_003224145.1 Acidobacteriota bacterium | reverse complement strand
ACTCCGCTGCCGCGGCTAGCGGCGCGAAAAACGATACGCGCGAGCCCGCCGACACGGAAACCAAGGAAATCGCCCGCTATTGTTACGAGCACGGCCTCATCACCATCACGGCAGGGACGTACAACAACGTCATGCGCATCCTGGTCCCGCTGGTCATCACCGACGAGCAGTTCGACGAAGGCCTCGGTGTTCTGGAAGCCGCCCTCGCCGCCGTCGCCGACCGCAAGCACGCGGCTCTCTCCCACGCCTAACGGCCTCTTTTGTACCGCCGCCTTTGGAGGGCGGCGGCTTGACGCCGCTTTTCCTCCCTTCTACGGGCACCGCATGTCCTGCCCGTTCCTCGCCGTCCTGCCTTGCCTCGCAGCGCCGACTGTCATCCCGAACCCAGCCCCGGTTCGTGGCGATGGGGGTGAGGGATCTGATTTTGACCTCGGAATCAGTGCCCCGCCGCGCTAATGTTCGTCTCCCATAGTAGGGGCACAGCATGCTGTGCCCGTCCCTGCCGTTGTAGTGGCGGGTCTCTAGACCCGTTCCCTTTCGCAGCGCTGGCTTGCCCCGTGCCCCCGACTGTCATCCCGAACCCGCTCGCGCTTTCTGCGAACGGTGATAAGGCTATGGTCCGAGACTGCCGGTTTAAGGTCCAACTGAGGGAAATACATGCCACCCAATCCGATAGCGTCACCCGTTCCCACTCTTCATTCGCCAGGGTGCTCCATCGCCTCCTTGGAAGTCTATCGATCTTCACCATGCTGATGACCACTCCCCAGGTCCTCACCATCTGGGTAGGTCACCGGGCAGCGGGGGTATCCATGCTGTCCTGGACGGCATATCTGGCTTCTGCCGTTGTCTGGCTATGGTATGGCATACAGAAACGCGACAAGAATATCTACTTGCCGTGCCTGGGCTGGATCCTGCTCGACTGCGCCGTGATTGTTGGAGCCCTTTTTTACGGGTAATGAATTTTTTCGAGCGACGAACGAGACTGGGGTGTAGGGGCACGACATCGAAGATTCCGGGCAGCAGCCGGAATGTCGTGCCCTTCTTCTTCGGGTTTTATGTAGCGCCGGGCTTCAGCCCGGCATCTTTTCGGAGTGCGGCGGCTTGACGCCGCTTTCGGTCATTTCGAGCGCAGCGAGAAATCGCTCTTCGCTTACTTCTTTACTTTCCGAACCTTGAGATGACCTCCCCGCCGCAAAGCGTAACATTTCACCGCCTATTCCCGTAATAAGGAACAAGTTCCCGCAAGGGGAACAAGAATAAGGAGAATCCGATGAAGAACCTCGTCCTAGCTCTTGCCCTTCTGGGCGTAACCACCGCCGCGGCCCCACCCGTTCGTGCCCAAGCTGGCGCAAGGCCCCAGCAACCGCCTACCGTCGCGTCCGTCCTCAACACGCTTTACGGCATTGTCGAGCAGCAAGTGGTTTCCGCCGCCGAAGCTATGCCCGAAGACAAGTATTCCTTCGCGCCCACCAGCGGCGAGTTCAAGGGCGTGCGCACGTTCGCCGAAGAAGTGAAGCACATCGGCTTCGCCAATCATCTTTTCTTCGGTCCGCTCATGGGGGAGACCATCGACGTGAAGTCCCTCGAGCAAAACACCAACGGCCCCGCCGAGTTGAAGACCAAAGCCGAAATTGTCCAGTACCTGAAGGATTTCAGGAACTTGTCGATAACGGCACAATCCTGGCGGGTGCCAGGGCTTCAACGAGGCACGGGGCGGGTTCCTACAGGACTGCGAGGCAGTCGCTGCCCTCGGAGTCAGTGGCGGGTGGCAAGCCCTTAACTCGTTGAATCGAGAGGGGGTGCCCCACCTTTTCGGGTCGATTTTTGAATAGAGCCTGTGGTGAGCGCAGCCGAACCATGGGTCATTCTGCCGCGTCTTCTGTTCCCCCAAGTCTTGACTGACCTCTATCCCGCAGCATCCAGACGACGTATTTACACGTGGGGGTATTCCTCCCATTCTAGAACGGCCACTACCAGAGTTCTTCGTGGGCGGGTTCTTCGGGCGCCGCTTTGCTTCTTGGCTTGCGTTCGAGGCGGGCGAGGGAGTCTTCGAGCATTCTGGAGATGCGGCGGTCGCGGCATTCGGGAGTGCGGCAATAGAAGATGCCGAGGAGATGGTAGCGGCGTTGCAGGGGAGTCATGGACTGCCAGCCTTGATAGGCGCGGGGATCGCGAGCGAAAGCGAGCTTCAAAATGGGCGGCAAGTTGAGTTCGGCTTCCATAGTGGCCATAAGCTGTTCGGCAACTCGTTCGGCGCGGCGGATGCGAGCTTCGGGGCTTTTTACGCTGACGATCCAATCGCAAATCCATTTGCGCATGGAAAAGCCAAGCCGGTCGAACCAGCGGCGGAAGGGGCGCTCTTCGTTGAGGACGCGCTGGAATTCGGCGGGGACGATGGCGACGCGCTTTGCAGTGTCCGGTTCCAGGCGGAACTGGGCGGTTTCGCCCACGGCGGTGTTGCCGCCGGTCCGCAACCGTTTGTTGACAAGCAGGCAGTAGTAACCCTCGCTGCTGGGGAACAGAACGCCGCGAAACGCGAAGCCGTTGATTTCTCCTTTGACTCTGACTTTGCCGCGGGTTCTCCAGACTTTGGAGACGTCAAATGGGATGCGGATAAAGACCAAGTTGAATCTCGAAGGGATGCGCTCGAGCGTGGCTTTGAAGGATTTGCCGACAAGTTTGGGCTTCGACTTCATGGCGGTTTCGCGGGGAAAGGATAACACCGAGGAAAATGGAAAAGTGAAATTGGAAAATGGCTGCTATCCCGCAGCATCCAAATGATTATCCGATGAGGATAATCATCCTGAGCGAAGCGAAGGACGTCTCCCTGCCTCCATCCTCCAGTATCCAAAGCCCTTATTTACGTCTTTCCAAATAGTATCTTCGTGGTGTAATAGTTTTGCTTTGGCGCTCGATCCCGCGCCACTTTTATCATGCGTCCCCACGCCACCCTCTCCACTTCCGAGGGAGGCTCCCAAAGATTTCAATGGTCATACCTCTATACAGGTCTATTGCTCTCGAATTCCCTTATTGTTTTCAGGAGCTTGCGCACTCTTCCATTTTCCGTATCGTCTAACTCCTTTATTTGCCACTCTTACGAAAACACCCGGGGTGTACCCTCCTTCTTCCCGTTCTGGAACTCTTCGCTCGACCTTCCATCACGATCGTCACGTGACGAAAAATCCGCCACCGCAACTCCTTTGCAATCACCTTCTTCTAGCGCCCAACGTCACCGTGACGCCCAACTCCTTTAGAATCCGCTCTTACACAAATCGCCGGGTGTCACCCGCTTTTTCTTCCCAAAATCCTCAAGTATTCGCATCGCGACGCGGAACGCGCAGAAGTCCTTTAGAATGCGCACTTACGCGATTTCACACAGTAACCCCTTTAGAATGCGCAGTGGCTCTGTTGACATCCTTGGCACAACTCGGGTTTGAGGGATCGACAAGGAGAGTATTACGGTGTTTTCTGATGGAGCAGGAGGGACGATGGCCGAAGTCGGACTCCTGCCCTTTGCGCGCGTGGCGCTGCAAGTGGCCACGCAAG
>QHYN01000282.1 GCA_003224145.1 Acidobacteriota bacterium | reverse complement strand
CGGCGACGGATGCGCTTGCCAACAAAAGTTTCGGTTTTGGTGGTTGTGGTGGCCATGGTCGCCTCCTACTTTCCTGCCCCGGCTGCGGCAGCTTTCACTGCGTTCACAATGTGCTGATATCCAGTGCAACGGCAGACGTTGCCTTCGAGTCCGTGACGAATCTCGTCGTCCGTGGGAGCCGGATTGCGGTCCAGAATCTGCTTGGATGCCATGATCATTCCGGGCGTACAAAATCCGCACTGAAGCCCGTGCTCGTTCCAGAACGCTTCCTGCATGGGATCGAGCTTCCCGTTGCTCGCGAGGCCTTCGATGGTGACGATATCCGCGCCGTTGGCCTGCACGGCAAACATGGTGCAACTCTTGATGGCTTTGCCGTTCAGCTCGACGGTGCAAGCACCGCAGAGCGAAGTCTCGCAGCCCATGTGCGTGCCTGTTAGGCCCGCGAGGTCGCGCAGAAAATGGATGAGGAGCAAGCGCGGCTCGACATCCTGGGAATAGCTTTTTCCATTGATGGTGAGATTGATGTTCATGACCTTCTCCGGCGGGGACGAATCCAGCGTTGCAGAAGATACCAAAATATTGCGCCGGATGCATCAGGTAGACCTTCGGACCACCCCCGGTGGGACCAGTAAGCGAATGGGGTCCCCGGCAGACTCGCGGAGTGCGGTTTTCCCCGCTAAAACCGTGGACAAGGGCGATACCTCATCCGCCAACTTGGGCGTTCGTTTCCTTGACAGTTGTTCCCGGCGCGTCCAAGCTAAGTGCAACCCCTTCCAAAATCTACGTGTTGCGTGTGAGCCGATGCGCATTCTTGTCGCTGAAGATGACGCGCCGCTAGCGGAATTGTTGCACCAGCGGCTGCAGGAAGAGCAATTTGCCGTGCGAGTCGTTTCCGATGGGCGGGAAGCTGAAAAGATGGCTTCCGACCAATACGACCTCGTCATTCTGGATCTGAATCTTCCAGGAACAGGGGGGCTGGATGTCTTGCGGGAGATCCGCGCCAAGAACCCGGATTTGCCAGTTCTTATCGTAACCGGCGCGGACCTGGTGGAGGAGCGCATCCGTGGACTGGATGCCGGGGCTGACGATTGCATCGCGAAGCCGTTCGAATTTACGGAGTTGGCAGCACGCATCCGCGCGATCTTGCGGAGAGGAAACCGGCCGGCCCGCGCGATTCTTCAGATGGGCGACCTGGAACTCGATCGCATCAACCGCACCGTGCATCGCGGCAACCGGAATATTGAATTAAGCCCCAAAGAGTTTTCCTTGCTTGAATTTCTGATGCGCCATGAGGGCCAACCCGTTACGCGCGCCGCCATTGTTGAACAGGTTTGGAAGTTGAACGGCAACAACATGACCAATATCGTGGACGTGTACATCAACTACCTGCGGCGGAAGATGGATTCGGGCTACGACCACTCGCTGATTCGAACGATTCGCGGTGTGGGATATCAGATCGTCGGAAATGGGCGGCCAGCTCCGCGAGCGCGAATCACCACGGGAACCTAGGGAATGTCCTCGGTTCCGGCCGAGCCTGTGATTTTGGCCGCGACCGCGAAGTGAGTTTGTTATTCTACGCGGCGTGAAACCTCTTTTCCTGATTGACACCGACACGGCTTCCGATGACGCCGTGGCTTTGATCATGGCGCTTCGTTCGCCCAGTGTCTCCGTTCTCGCGATCACTGCAGTGGCCGGCAATGTCGCCGTACAACAAGCCGCGCGGAATGCCTTGTACACGTCGGAACTTTGCGGAGCGCATGTTCCCGTTTTCCTTGGCGCCGAAAAACCGCTCCAGCGCGAACACCAAAGCGCGCACTGGTTCCATGGCCGGGATGGCTTGGGCGATCACGGTTATCCGGCTCCGCGGCGGGCGCCGGAAAAGCAGCATGCCGTGGGCGCCATCGTGGCGACCATCGAAGCGAATCCCGGTCTGGTCCTGGTGACACTGGGGCCACTCACGAATGTGGCCTTGGCGCTGCAGCACAAGCCGGAAATCTCCACGAAAGTGAGCCGCTGCGTGATCATGGGCGGGGCTCCGTGCTGCGAAGGCAACGTCACCCCAGCCGCGGAATACAACATTTGGTGCGACACCGAGGCCGCGCGGATAGTGCTCCGGAGCGGGCTGCCCGTTGAACTGGTCGGTTGGCATCTTTGCCGCGGCGAGGCCGCGCTGAAGCTGGACGATATCGAAGGGGTGTTGAGCCTAGACACGCCAGTGGCGCGGTTTGCCATCGAGTGCAATAGCCGGGCGCAGGAGGCCTACTTCGAGCAAACCGGTGAACACGGTATTTCTTTGCCGGACCCGGTGGCCATGTCGGTCGCGCTGGATCCCACGATCGTCACGGAACAAACCCAAAACTATGTGGACGTGGAAACGTCGAGTGAACTGACCCGGGGAATGACCGTCGTGGACCGGCTCGACGTGGCAGGGAATGAGCGGAACAGAGCGGTGTGGGCTCCGGTACTAGAAAAGGATGTCCAAGCCAAGGTGGTGTGGACGATCGACAATGCCCGCTGGAAAAAGGCGCTGTTCAACGCCTTGCGCTAACAGGTTTGCCGTAACTGCCGTCTACGGAGGGCCGCAAGGGGATTGCCTTTCAATAAACCATTTAGGTTCAATAAGATAGTGTAGAGAATCCCAGTTCTAGAAGGCCTCCTGAAGGGCTCGGGGAAAGGCTGCCAAGTACCCAAAGGAACGGTACGTACGTCCCATGATTAGCCCGACCGGTCACGAGTTCCCCAATCAAATGAGGAAGGGCAACTTCTTTCCCGGTCCTGGGTTTATGCTAATGGGAGCAAATAAGGTATTAGGCTTCCATCGGGAGGACCCCTCCAGGTACGGTCAAGCAACGGTCCAGCGTCCTTTCCGAGAACAGGGGATTCGTCATGAAGACGACCACATTTACCAGTCGAAACAAGTTTGGTCTTCTGCTATGCGTTGCCGGTCTTTTGATGTTTGCTGCGCCGCAGGCGCGAGCGGACGAGGAGAAAGATCCTCCGACACGCGTCGCACGCATCAGCTATGTCGACGGTTCCGTGTCTTTGCAGCCCGGCGGGCAAGGCGACTGGGGCAGTGCCGCACGCAATCGTCCCATGACCATCGGGGACAAGATCTGGGTGGACAAAGATTCCCGCGCCGAATTGCAAACCGGGCAGGCCGCTTTCCATATCGGAAGCATGACGGCGCTGTCCTTTCTCAACCTAAACGAAGGGATTACGCAAGTGCGGCTTGCGGAGGGCAGCCTCAATTTCCGCGTTCGCGAATTACGACAAGGCGATGTTTATGAAGTCGACGCGCCGAACCTGGCTTTCACGGTAAGACAAGCCGGGGCGTTTCGCATTGATGTCAACGAAAA
>QHYN01000281.1 GCA_003224145.1 Acidobacteriota bacterium | reverse complement strand
TTTCGTTGACATCAATGCGAAACGCCCCGGCTTGTCTTACCGTGAAAGCCAGGTTCGGCGCGTCGACTTCATAAACATCGCCTTGTCGTAATTCGCGAACGCGGAAATTGAGGCTGCCCTCCGCAAGCCGCACTTGCGTAATCCCTTCGTTTAGGTTGAGAAAGGACAGCGCCGTCATGCTTCCGAGATGGAAAGCGGCCTGCCCGGTTTGCAATTCGGCGCGGGAATCTTTGTCCACCCAGATCTTGTCCCCGATGGTCATGGGACGATTGCGCGCGGCACTGCCCCAGTCACCTTGCCCGCCGGGTTGCAAAGACACGGAGCCGTCGACATAGCTGATGCGCGCGACGCTTGTCGGAGGATCTTTATCCTCGTCCGCTCGCGCCTGCGGCGCAGCAAACATCAAAAGACCGGCAACGCATAGCAGAAGACCAAACTTGTTTCGACTGGTAAATGTGGTCGTCTTCATGACGAATCCCCTGTTCTCGGAAAGGACGCTGGAACTGTCGCTGGACCGTACTTGAAGGGGTCCCTCCGAAGGAAGCTTAATACCTTTAGCTCCCATTAGCTTAAACCCAGGACCGGGAAAGAAGTTGCCCCTCCTCATTTGGATCGGGGAACTCGTGGCCGGTCGGGCTAATCATGGGACGTACGTGCCGTTCCTTTGGGTACCTGGCAGCCTTTCCCCGAGCCCTTCAGGAGGCCTTCTAGAACTGGGATTCTCTACACTATCTTATTGAACCTAAATGGTTTATTGAAAGGCAATCCCCTTGCGGCCCTCCGTAGACGGCAGTTACGGCAAACCTGTTAGCGCAAGGCGTTGAACAACGCCTTTTTCCAGCGGGCATTGTCGATAGTCCACACGACCTTGGCTTTGACACCCTTTTCCAGTGCCGGGGCCCATACGGCTCTGTTCCGCTCATTCCGTGCCACATGGAGACGGTCAACGACGGTCATGCCCCGGGTCAGCTCACTCGACGTTTCTACGTCCACATAGTTTTGGGTTTGTTCCGTGACGATCGTGGGATCCAGTGCGACAGACATCGCCACCGGATCCGGCAAAGAAATACCGTGCTCACCGGTTTGCTCGAAGTAGGCCTCCTGTGCCCGGCTGTTGCACTCGATGGCAAAACGTGACAGTGGCGTGTCCAGGCTCAACACCCGCTCGATATCGTCCAGTTTTAGCACAGCCTCGCCGCGGCAAAGATGCCAACCGACCAGTTCAACGAGCAGCCCGCTGCGGAGCACAATCCGCGCAGCCTCGGGGTCGCACCAGATGTTGTATTCCGCGGCTGGAGTAATGTTGCCTTCGCAGCACGGGGCGCCACCCATGATCACGCAGCGGCTCAATTTCGTCGCGATGTCGGGCTTGCGCTGCAGCGCCAAGGCGATGTTGGTCAGCGGCCCTAGGGTCACCAGAACCAGGCCGGGATTCTTGTCGATGGTCGTGACAATAGCATCGACAGCATGCTGCTTTTCCGGCGCCCGCCGTGGAGCCGGATAGCCGTGATCGCCCAGGCCATCGCGGCCATGGAACCAGTGCGCGCTTTGGTGTTCGCGCTGCAGCGGTTTTTCGGCACCCAGGAAAACGGGAACATTCGCTCCGCAGAGTTCCGCCGTGTACAAGGCATTCCGCGCAGCTTGTTGTACGGCCACATTTCCCGCCACCGCGGTGATCGCCAGAACGGAAACATCGGGCGAACGAAGCGCCATGATCAAGGCCACGGCATCATCGGAAGCCGTATCGGTGTCAATCAGGAAGAGAGGTTTCACGCCGCGTAGAATAACAAAGTCCCTTGGCCCTCGCGGCCAAAATCAAAGGTCCGGTTGGGAACTGAAAGCACTTCCTAAGTTTCCCTCGTGATGCGCGCTCGCTGAGCGGGCCGCCCATTTCCGCCGATCTGATAGCCGACACCGCGAATCGTTCGAATCAGCGAGCGGCCGTAACCCGAATCCATTTTCCGCCGCAGGTAGTTGATGTACACGTCCACGATGTTCGTCATGTTGTCGCCGTTCAACTTCCAAACCTGTTCGACAATGGTGGTGCGCATGACGGGCTGGCCCTCGTGGCGCATCAGAAATTCCAGCAAGCAAAATTCTTTGGGGCTTAATTCAATATTCCGGTTGCCGCGGCGCACGGTGCGGCTGACCCGATCGAGTTCCAGGTCGTCGATCTGAAGAACAGCGCGAGCTGGCCGGTTCCCTCTCCGCAAGACCGCGCGGATGCGGGCCCGGAGTTCGGCGAAGGCGAAAGGCTTCGCGAGGTAATCGTCTGCGCCGGCGTCCAGCCCGCGGACGCGCTCCTCGACCATGCCGGAGCCCGTCACGATGAGCACCGGCAAATCCGGCTTGCGCGAACGAATGCTGCGCAGCACCTCCAATCCGCTCATTCCCGGGAGGGCCAAATCCAGAAGGACCAGATCGCAGGGCTGGTCGCACGCCATTTTTTCAGCTTCGCGCCCATCGGACACGACTTGGACGGAGAATTGTTCCTGCTGCAGCCGCCGCTGTAAAAATTCAGCAAACGACGGGTCATCTTCTGCGACGAGAATGCGCATCGGCTCACACGCAACACGTAGATTTTGGAAGGGGTTGCACTTAGCTTGGACGCGGCGGAAGCGGCTGTCAAGACTACGAACGCCTCCGTTGGCGGATGAGGCATCCTCCTTGGTTCACGCCCCAACGTCGCCGACGGCACCCCGCAAATACGCGAGGGGACTCAATCCACCCACCGGTCCGGCAGGGGTGGCTCGAAGGTCTACCTGATGCATCCGGCGCAATATTTTGGTATCTTCTGCAACGCTGGACTCGTCCCTGCCGGAGAACCTTATGAACATCACCCTCACTGTTAATGGAACAAGTTATTCCCACGACGTGGAGCCGCGGCTGCTCCTGATCCATTTCCTGCGCGACGTCGCGGGCCTGACGGGCACCCATACGGGCTGCGAGACCTCGCTCTGCGGCGCCTGCACGGTCGAGCTAAACGGCAAGGCCATCAAGAGCTGCACCATGTTTGCGGTGCAAGCCAATGGTGCGGATATCGTGACCGTGGAAGGCCTGGCGAGCGACGGCAAGCTCGATCCCATGCAGGAAGCGTTCTGGAACGAACACGGCCTTCAGTGCGGATTTTGCACGCCCGGAATGATCATGGCCTCCAAGCAAATTCTGGATCGCAATCCGGCGCCCACGGAGGACGAGATCCGTCACGGACTGGAAGGCAACGTCTGCCGTTGCACCGGATATCAACACATTGTGAACGCAGTGAAAGCTGCCGCAGCCGGGGCAGGAAAGTAAGAGGCGAGCATGGCCACCACGACGATCAAGACCGAGACTTTTGTTGGCAAGCGCATCCGCCGCCGCGAGGACCCGCGGCTCATCACCGGCACAGCCACCTATGTCGAAGACATTCAGATGCCGGGCATGCACTTCGCCGTGATTGTGCGCAGCCCGCACGCCGCGGCTCGCATCCGCTCGATCGACACCAAGCAGGCAGCCGCGGCCCCG
>QHYN01000280.1 GCA_003224145.1 Acidobacteriota bacterium | reverse complement strand
AACGAAAAACCTTAGCACAAATTCCGCGAGACCCGAAATTCACGCCGCGCGCGAAGGCGTCTTGCAATAAGCGATCAAAAAGAGCACGCCCAACAGCAAATCCGTGCCGGCAAAGACCAGGTCCGAGGTATGCATGCGGGCTTGCAGGACGAGAACGACCACAGCGGTTCCATACGTACCTTTCTCAACTATCGAAGGGATCATGAGGGGCCGATAGCGAGCGGGGTCCGTGGCGATAAAGAGGAACGCGATTTGCCAGGCCAACGCGACGCCCGCGAAACCGTAAAAGAATCCAGGGTGAGTGATGGGCGGAGGGTCTTTCCGGCCGATTGATGACCAACAAACCCCAAATGCCCGCAACCCGGAACACGACCTTTGCAAATCTCATCGCTGCCTCCGAATGCCGCGGAATTCAGGGAGTAAGGATCGGTGTGGTAACGGGCTCGCCAGATTCGCGAGGCACGGAATCGGTTCGGCGGGTCCACCAGCGAAGCGCCGCGCGAAAGATCGCAAGCAGTCCTGCCAGGACGACGAACAAAATCAGCCAGCGCAGCACCATCGCAAGCAATGCGGCATCCAAGGCCGGCCATTCAAACCGGAATTGGCGCAGGCGCGTGCCCCGGTCAAGCATCCAGTGCCAGCCCGTATGCGCCACCAACGCCGAGAGGATGATCGTTCCCATGCGCTCGGCGGCCGCGTAGCGGAAGAAGAGCTGCAGCACGGGAATCAGCAGGATGAGGACGAGAAGCTGTCCCAGCTCGACGCCAAGGTTGAACGAAAGGAGAGAAGTGAGCAGGTGAGACCCGGCAAATTGAAGAGATTGCCGCAACGCAAACGAGAAACCAAATCCGTGCACCAAGCCGAAGCCGAAGGCAATCATCCAGCGGCGCTGGAGAGTGCTGGCTCCGGCGATATTTTCCAACGCCATGTAAACGATGGAAGCAGCGATGAGCGTTTCAATCAGCGGCGGAAACCACAGAAAATCCGGGGCAAAGTTGTAAGCGGAGGCGATCAGCGTAATCGAGTGCGCCACGGTAAACGCAGTGACAACCGGGATAAGCGCGCGGAGGCGGCGGAACGGAATCACCAAGCAGAAGAGAAAGAGCAAATGGTCGGTGCCGTCGAGAATGTGAAGAAAGCCCAAGTCCACAAAGCGCAGAGCGGCCTGATGCCATCTCGGATCGAGCCGGACCAGGCCGGGATCCCCATCGAATTCGAAAGCGCGGACCGCACCGCCGGGAGGGAGGAAACGAAGAACGGTTACGACGCGCAGGCCCAAGCGCCCAAGCCGGGGCTGTATGGAAAAACGGGATTGATCGGACTGAATCGGACTATCGAACAACACGTCCAGCATGGTCTGGTCCCAGTAGATATCCGTGGAATCCGGCAGTGGCGGGCCGGTGACGTGAGCCAGGGCCTGTTCATAAGAGCTGAAGGAGAAATCCGATGGGAGCGAGATGCGCGTGGCGAGCACTTGCGGATTCGGGAGAAGAGTGTCGCCTTCGTAGGTTTCGAAGAAGCCAGCGATCCACAACCTGGCCGCGCCGGGAAGCAAAGGGGCGGCGCGCTCAAGATCGAGATAGCCGGGGCCACGCTGGGGAAAGCTGATGTCGCGCATGGCTTTCAGCGGCACGCGGACCAGCAGATGAAGATGCGCGCCATCGGGCTTGACGAACATCTGAACGGCTACATCGTTGGGAATGTCGTGAGCGGGCGCGCGGCACGGCAGGAGGAAAAGCAACGAGGCAAGGAGCACACCATGAATACGAAGCATCGTAGTCTCCTATTTGGGAACGTAGCCGGCCGGCAAAATCTTGTGAGGATCGACGCGCACGACCAAATAAACAATCTGATTCGAAGTGATTTCGCTGAACCAGTGCGGCGTGTTGGGGGGAATGATGACGACGTCGCCGGGACCGATTTTGCGGCTCACGCCATTCTGGATGGGGCCGCCTCGAGTGCTCGGACCATTGAGCACGGTGACGACCGGACTATCGGGCGGGAACTCCGACAGGTTATCCATCGAGCCGCCCGTGACCAGCGTCGCGTTGCCCTCGATGATGTGATAAATCTCGGTGATCTGGCTGTGTTCGATCCCGCCTCCCGCTTGCGCGCCGGACACCTTGGAGCGATGGACCACACCCACGCTAACGTTATATTCGCCGTTGATGCTCACCACGCGAATGGCCTGATCGCTGATGCGCTCCGAGGCCGTTTTTTGCACCAAAGACTGAATCTCGGCGCTGCTGATATCCGTAGCCGTTCCACGAGGCAGGTGCGGCGCGATGGGCTGCGTGCTCTGTGTTTGCGACGGGAATCTGCCTGGAAGCGACAGCGCGGACACGATTGCGAGAAAAGTGAAAATTATTTTCTGCATGACTCCTCCTAACGCGAATGAATTCGGCGCGCGGACTTATTTGCTTGCCGCCGGCCAGACGACGCCTTGATCTTTTTTCGTGACCGGGGCCATGCCCTTGTAGACGAATTTCTGAACGCGCTGACCGCGATAGGTCTCGGTGGTGAAAATGTTGCCCTTGGAATCGGTGGCGATGCTGTGCACGGCGTAAAACTGGCCGGGCTGGCGTCCACCGTCACCGAAGCTGGTCAAGATTTCGAGAGTGTCGCGGAGCAGGACATAGATTTTTTCGTTCGAACCGTCGGCAAGAAAAATGTACTTCTGCTGCGAATCCTTGGAGAAGGCTATGTCCCAGGCGGAACCGTCGCCCAGGGTTCTTTTCGCGATGAAGGATTCTTTCACGAAGGTGCCATCTTTCTTGAAGACCTGGATGCGGTCGTTGGGGCGGTCGCAGACGTAGAGCAGGCCGTCGTTGGCAAGCTCGGCGCAATGCACCGGGTTGCGGAACTGTTGCGCGGGCGGCGCATCGGGATTGTACGGGCCGAGATCGGTATCGTCGGGCTTGTGGCCGTAAGCGCCCCAATGGCGCTTGTACTTTCCGGTCTCAGCGTCATAGACGACCACGCGGTGGTTGCCGTAACCGTCGGCGACATAGAGTTCATCCGTCGCTTTATCGACGAACATTTTTGCCGGCCCTTTTAGATTGTTGGGGTCATTGCTGCCTTCGCTTTTGTTGGGATGCCCGATTTGCATCAGGAACTTGCCGTCCTGCGTGAATTTCAGGATTTGATTGTCGTGATAAAGCGCGCGGTCTTTGCCCCTGCTGTTGCCGCCGATCCACACATTGCCCTTGTAATCGACGGTGATGCCGTGGTTCGAATCCGGCCAATCGTAGCCCTCGCCAGGGCCGCCCCAGTGGCCGATGAGGTTGCCCTCCTCGTCGAACTCCAGAACGGGCGGAGCAGGAACGCAGCACTCCGCAGCGGGTGGCTTGGCGGTGGCGTAGATTTCCATCGGCTCGTAGGTGTTCGTGCGGTGAACAATCCAGATGTGGTCCTGGGCATCCACGGAGACCCCGACGGACATGCCTTGAATCCAATGGTTGGGAAGCGGCTTGGGCCACAGAGGATCGACTTCGAAGCGCGGCGCCTCGATTCCCGCGGCCGCAACTCTAGCCTTTTTTTCCAGCACGACGGAACCGGCTGTGAGCCCAACGAGCAGAGCGAGGAATCCCGCCGCCCAATAGAAGTTGCGTTTCATATTCTCCTCCTGTGTTTTCCGGCGCCGGGCAATGATGCCCACCCAGAAACTCCGCCCTCGGTTGGCGTTCGTGATCCCGAGGGGCGGGCAGGCGGTGATTCTAAATTATTTGGGGAGATTCACAAGCGTTTAACTGCGACGGGCAGGGGAAAGGCGTTTGTTCGATGCCCTGCGCGGCAGCTTCGCGCTAGAATGCCACTTTGCTTTTGACCCCAATTCTGCTGTAGGGAGAACAACGCATGAGGCATCGCAGGAGCACGATTCAAGGGCTTGCAAGAAAGGTGAGCGTCGCGGTGCTCGTATTGCTGGGAGTGGTGGAAGTCGCGTTGGGGCAGAGCGCAGCACAGCGTGATCCGGCGGAGCCAGCGCAGGAAAAGCCGCAGGCGAAGACTTTGCCGCATCCAGCGGCAAGAATTGCGCGGACGTCGGTGAATGAGAAATCGATGCGGGCTCTGATTGCGAAGCTCGTGGCGTGCGGGACGCGACTGACGCTTTCGTCGTGGACGGATCCAAAGCGCGGGATTGGGTGCGCGCGCGATGCGATCGTGGCGCGATTGAACGAAATTGCGCAAGATTCCGGCGGCAAACTGCAGGTGGCGGTGGACAAATTCGAATCGACGTCGCAGAGGACGTCAGAAAAGCCGATTGCGCTGGAAAATGTGTATGCCATTCTGCCGGGAAGCGATCCGAAGCTGGCAAAGACGATTTTTATCGTGTCGGGACACTATGATTCGCGGCCTTCGAACGTGATGGATGCGCAAGCGGATGCTCCGGGGGCGGATGATGATGCTTCAGGGACAGCGGTAAGCGTGGAATGCGCGCGACTGCTGAGCAAAGCGAGTGCGAAGGGCGGCGGGACGTATCGGGCAACAATCCTCTTTGCGGCGGTTTCAGGCGAAGAGCAAGGATTGCTGGGCAGCACACACCTGCTGGAGTGGACAAAGCAGCAAGGCTATACGGTTGGCGGAATGCTGGACGACGACATTGTAGGAGCCGATCCGGCAGCGGGTGCGCCGCATCGCGTGCGGCTTTTTTCGGGGAACGGCGAAATTGACGATGCGGATTCGCCTTCGCGGGAATTGGCGCGGGCGGTAGAAGAGATCGATGGCTCAGCGGCGATTCGAATGATTTTCCGGATCGATCGCTACGGGCGCGGGGGGGATCACTACCCATTTTACAAGGCCGGGCTGCCAGCGGTGCGATTTACCGAGCCGCTCGAGGATTACAACCACCAGCATCAGACGCCGCGCACGGAAAACGGGATCGAATACGGGGACTTCGAGAAATACCTGAACTTTACTTTTATGGGCGAGGTGGCGCGGGACAACGCGGAGGCGCTGCGTCAACTGGCGATGGCGCCCGCGCCGCCGACGAGCGTGAAGCTGACAGGTGCTGTCACGCCAAACGCCAAGGTTTCGTGGGCGGCGGAGGAAGATGCGGAGCGAGCGGGATTTGAGATTTTGTGGCGTGAAACGGCAGAGCCACGGTGGCATATCTACGACTCTGTGACGGTCCCGGGCGAAACGGTTTTGAAAGGTGTTTCGACCGACAATCACTTTTTTGCGGTGCGAGCGGTGGGGAAAAATGGCGCGCGGTCGATTGCCGTGCCCACGGAAATCGAGCGGCGACCGCCACCTCTACCGGCGGTTACAAAACAATAGAAATCGCCTCGGGCAAACCCGGAACCTCATGATTAATCTTGGTGTCTAATCTTATATGCGAATGCGCTGGAGAATAATCTTGCCAGTTGCTGGGCTGCTCCTCTTTGCGGGCGAGACCTACGAATCTGTACGGATGAATCATTCCTGGAATTCGCCCCGGTATTTCTGGTGGGCATCTATCCCTTTGGATTCCGATCCCCTGAATAAACATCAGCCGGTCGTGCCGTCCTGCCAGAATTCTGCCCAGAATTGTGCTACGTGGGATCTTCGGTCTGTGATTGTTGAGCCGGGGCCTTTAACGATGCTCGTGATGTTGTCCGGACTTCCTGCCTTTGCTGTCGGGTCTGTCATTGTGTCTGGCCTTGGACGTCTCGGCATTAATGAGATCTGGAGCTTCATGATCTCGATGCCTCTTCTTCTTCTGTCTTGGTATTACTTCGTTGGCTGGCTTCTCGATCGTTGGATAAGCAAACGACAACGTCAACCCTAGTTAGTTGCGACAACTGGTTGCGCAAGAAATGATGAAGTGAGTTGTTAACACTTGCTGGAGGGTGGGCGTCTGGATGGGAGATGGACGAAAACCCGGAGATGAGACCCAAAGGGAGACCGGCCATGCTGCCGAGACTGCCTCGAGTGATCCTGTACGCGCTGCTGGTTGGCTGCTTCGCGATTTCGAGCGATTTGCCCGCGCGAAATGCGCCTCCAGTCTATGCAGGGCTCACGGTGCATGAATGGGGCACGTTCACTTCGATTGCGGGAAGAGACGGCCCAGCAGTGGAGTGGTCGCCGCTGACGGCCTCGACGGATTTGCCCGGTTTTGTGGAGCATTTTCGCGATGGCGGATTCAAGCTGGGACTGCGTGGCACGGTGCGGATGGAGACGCCGGTACTCTATTTTTATGATTCGCGCGAAGAAACCGTATCGGTGAAGGTGAGTTTCGCCAAGGGCGGTGTATAGCTCGCAAATCGCCCGGGCGCGAAGCCAGAAATAGATGGTCAATTCCTCTAGTGTTGCGCAGCGGCGACGGGCTGGGCGAAAGTGATGAAGTGGCCGCCGGGATCCTGGACGGCGAATTCCTTCATGCCGTAGAAGGCGGTGCGGACGGGCATGACCATGCGCACATCCTTCATGGCAGCGAGAACGGCTTCGAGATTTTCAACTTCCATATAAAGTTGGGTGGGACCTTTGCGGGCTTCGGCAGACATAGAGGGCGGGGCATCTTTCTCCACGCTGGAGTAGCTCT
>QHYN01000279.1 GCA_003224145.1 Acidobacteriota bacterium | reverse complement strand
TCGCCCATGAGAACCAGGTGGCAGCGGCGGCCGGTGCGCAGCACTTCGGCACCGTATTCCTCCAGCGTGATATGCCCGTCGACGGTGGGGACTTCGTGGCTCATCACGTCAGAGGCATGCAGTCCCGCCAGCGTCTCGCGAATGGTGACTTGAGCAATGCTCTGTTGTGCTGCATTGAGCAGATATAAGCCGATCACGCCAAGCCACAGTCCGGAATACCAATCACTCTTATAGAAAGCCTGGTAGCCACCGACCACCATTAGCGCATAAGCGACCACTCTGCCGCTCGCTCCCGCAATCAGCGTGGCGCGAGAAAAATCCTTGGTGATGCCCCAGATAATCGCGCGAAAGATTCTTCCGCCGTCGAGAGGGAAGCCCGGCGCCAGGTTGAACGCGCCAAGAGCGAGATTCGACATCGCGAGATAACCGGCCAGCGCGCCCACCATTTGGTCCGAGGGAAAAACCAGCATCATCGCCGCAAATACCCCGGAGAGGAAAAAGCTGGCAAGCGGACCCGCAATGGCGATGTTGAATTCCTGGATTGGCTTCGAGGCTTCCCGGCCAATGCGGGCAACGCCGCCAAAGATGAACAGCGTGATGGAATGGACAGGAATTTTGTAATGCAGGGCGACCACGCTGTGTGACAGCTCGTGAAAGAGCACGGAACCAAAAAACAGAATGCTGGTCAGGATTCCTACGGCCCAGTGCTGGACGGGGGTCCACTGGGGATGGAGTTGCCGGAAGGTCATAGCGAGCGAATAGGTGATCAGTCCAAAAATGAGCAGCCAACTGGCATCCAAATAAATGGGGATGCCTAAGATCCTAGCGATTCGGAAGCCAGCGGTTCGCAAGGGCATGAGCCAACACTTTCCTGATCGAGGCGGGCTGCGGCAACAATTCTGAATTCTCACGCCAACCTCAGAATCTACACTAACGCGAATTCTGTCCGCAGCAAAATGTACATGAAGTGTTGCGCGTCACGCGAGCCACAGCGTGCGATGGAACCCACAGAACGCGGTTTGCCCACTTTAGGTAAAGCCTTTACTTCCAATCATTTGGAGTTGGCGCGCGAACTGCCGTCTGGTACTTGCACCTCAGGAGGCACGTCATGATCGCCATGCTGCACTTCGCCACACTCGTTATCACCACGATGTTTGCGACCGCTGCTGCGGTCGCGCTCCAGTGGCTGTTCCTGCGGGCGGCATTTTCGATGATGCAGTCGGCCACGGCGCGGAGGATCTCCGCACACACAGAACTGGCACGCGGTACCGCCCAACTGGCGCGTGCTTTCGTCTCGAATCGCTGAGCCCGTTGGGCTGCGAGTACAGGTTGAAACCTGTGCCACCGGGTTTACCCGGCCCAACGCGAGCGGCGGAGCCCACGGTCACCGCTCCGCCGCAGCGCACCGGGGAACGGAAGGGAGTAAGGCGATGCTCGCTTTGAAATATCTGCTAATGATTCTGGGAATCGGGCTTTTTGGCAGCGCGGGGGCCCTGGTTGCGTACGACATTTTCTTGTCCGAACAACTGAGACGCTTACTGGCACGGAGCAAAACGGGCGAACCCGGTGCGGAGGTGGGGACGCTGGCTCACCGCCCTTTCCGGCCGATGCGAGTGCGGCTGGCACTGCAGCTTGCGGCGGCGGGCACTTTGACACTTCTGGTTACGGAAAGCATCGTGATGATTCCCGACGGCGCAGCGGGCGTACGTGTCAGCCAGATCTCGGGCGCGCGGCCAGGTACTTTATATCCCGGCGTGCACCTGATTACACCCCTGGTCGATTCGATCGCCATCTACGACACGCGCGAACAGGTCTATTCCACGCTGGCTTCCGAAAATCCCAAGCAAAAGGGTGACCTGCTGACGGTGCAGGCGCGGGAAGGGCTGAACATCGGCCTGGCGGTCGCTGTACGGTACCGGCTGGATCCCAAGCGGCTAGACTCCATCCACGCCAATTTGCCGCAACCCGTCGGTGAACAAGTGGTAGCTCCGGTCGTCTCCACGATCTATCGACAGCTCGCGCCGAATTACATCACGCGTGAGATTTTCGCCACGAAGCGGGAAGAACTGCGCACCAAGGCAGCGGAGGCGATTACGGCGCGGCTCGCCAGCGACGGCATTCTGGTGCGGGAAGTGCTGCTGCGCGACCTGCAGCTCCCCGCGGAATACGCAAAGGGGCTGGAAGGCCTCTTGTTGAAAGAGCAGGAGAACGAGCGGCTCGGCACGGAGCAGGAAATCAAGCAGAAGGAAGTGCGCATTGCGGAGCTGGAGGCGGAAGCGCAAAAATCGCGGGACGTGAAACAGGCGGAAGGGCAAGCCCAAGTGCGCGTTTTGCAAGCCAAAGCGGAAGCGGACGCCATGCAATACACGCTGCCCCTGAAACAGAAACAGATCGAACAGACCAAGCTCGAGGCGCAAGCGCGCAAGGAAGCGACGCTGCAGAACGCCGAAGCAGCCGCGCAGGCCAAGATCATCGACAGCAAAGCCGAAGTGGAGCGCCAGAAGAATCTTACCGAGGCGGAAGCCAACCGCATCCGCGTGACGGCCGCGGCAGACGCCGAGCGGATGAAGTACGAAGCGTCCGTGCTGAAGCAAAACCCGATGCTCATTCAGAAAATCATTGCCGAGCGGCTCTCCGACAAGCTGCAAATCATGATGGTGCCGATGGATGGAAGGAATTTCTTTGCCAACGACGTGATGCGCTCGGCGTTTTCGGGAGTGACCGGCGGGAACAACAACGGATCCAATGATGGATCAGATGACCCGGCACCAGCGCCAACCGCAACGGCAGCGGCGCGCAAGCCGCAGCGTAGACCGTGAAGCACGAAGAAGAGTTTGCACAGGCCTTCCCTGCGTTCAGGGCGAACTCAAAGCTGTGCTACCGGGCTCCGCTGGCCAAAACCCCTGTGGGTGGCCCAGGCGCGAGGCTGGAAAGGAGGAGCGACCATTAGCACAAAGGCAAGCACCGCCGCGCTTCGCCGCATCTGCCAGAGGTTGCTCCTTCTCCAGCAGCGCGCACCGCACCACCCGGCCAGCGGCGGAAACGCCCAGCGAACTTCTATTCTTTGACCGAGGGGTACTTCGGCCTGGACGGAATCCCCTGGTAGGTTTTCAAAGCTTCTTTTGCCAGGTCGATGGCTTTTTCCAATTGAGGGTCGTGGCCACTCACAACGAGATCGGGTCGCTGCGGGACGACATAATCAGGATCCACACCATGCTGCTCGACGATCCATTCGCCGCCGTTGTCGGTGCTCCAGAAGGCGAAGCCAGGAGCAGTGACAAAACCGCCGTCGCGCAGAGGCTGCACGTTTCCGATGCCCACCAATCCGCCCCACGTGCGCGTGCCGACGATGGGGCCGATCTTTTCGCGGTGGAAGAACCAGGGAAAAGCATCGCCCCCTGAGCCGGCGAGTTCATTCACGATCATCACTTTGGGTCCATAGATGGCCACTGGCGGCCAAGGAACGTCTTTCGTATCGCGTGGCGCGACCAGGGCAAGCAACTGGCGCTTGAGCTTTTCCGTGTAAAAGTCCGGAATCTGTCCGCCCGAGTTATCGCGTTCGTCAACGATGATGCCGTCTTTGTCGAGCTGCGCGGTGAACTGCTTGTCAAAGGC
>QHYN01000278.1 GCA_003224145.1 Acidobacteriota bacterium | reverse complement strand
GTCCGGGATCATGTGCAAGCCATACGTCCCCGCCGCAAGCGGCTTTCCTTCCACGGAGACATCGTCCGCGAACTGGATGGTCGTGTTCTCATTCGCCCCTGCCCGCCATACCTTGCCGTAGGGCACGACTTTGTCCCAAATTTCACGGCCACCCACCGTCGGCCGGTGATAACTAATGTTGATGTCCGTCAATCCGATTCGCTGCGTTACCGCTCCGCACTGGCTAACCCGCGGAATATTCAGTTCCGTCGGCTGACTTCCATTCTTGAATTGTGCCTCGGCGGCTCCCGCCAGCAAGCCCGACCCCAGGAACAAACACAGAATGTAACTAAATGGATTGCGCATAAGCACACCTTCTCCTCTGCTTCAAGGATTAACTTGAGAGTTCATCGGCTCGTCCGGCGCGGCCACCCCATTGCAATAGACGACTCTTCGGGAAAGGAGTGAGCAGGGAACTGTCCAGCTGGGAAGACTCAAAAGGGCAATTTAGGCAGCGCCGAGAAGGGTTTTGGAATGATTAGACCCACGCCGAAGGTGCACACCCAGCCTTTTCAATGTAGGATAATTCAAAGAGGTGGGGCCCGTAGCTCAGCGGTTAGAGCAGCGGACTCATAATCCGTTGGTCGTAGGTTCGAATCCTACCGGGCCCACTATTTGTTTTCAGTGCCTTAGCTTGAGCGTCTGCATTCGCGTTCACGTCACTGTGCCCATTTTTGTGCCCTGTCGCCTGCAAAAATGGCTCGATTAACGGCCGTTCGAGCGCCTGAATCGCGGCCTGTTTTGCTACGGAGCGGATGTGACTGTAGCGTTCGAGCATCTGGCGGCTGACGTGTCCTGCGAGGGCCTTTATCGTTTGCTCGCTCACGTTTGGATTCTCGGCCAACCGTGAAATGAACGTGTGTCGCATGTCGTGGGGACGGTAGCGCACACCCGCGGCTTTGCAGGCGATCCGCCACGCCTTGCGCCAGGAACCCATCGGGCGGTTAAGATTAACGTCGTAGAGAACCGGGACGCGGGAATCTCCGGCCAGGCCCACCTTGTGGTACGGGAAGAGGAAGCTATCCGGCCCAGCTTCCGGGAATCGTTCCAGCCACAGCGAAAGGCTAGCGCACACACGGCGGGAGAGCGGAATCACGCGGCCCGCACCTGCCGCTGTCTTGCTCTTCGGCACCGTTATTTCGCCTCGTTGGATCGCCGCGTTCTTCCAAGCGAGAGACAAATCTTTGCGCCGCAGGGCTTGTGTTTCTCCCACACGCATTCCAGTATCAAGAGAAATCAAAACGAGGGGGAGAAGCGCCGGGGATCGGCTATGGCTCGCGGCGACAAGTACTTTGGTTTCTTCTTCTGGTGGAATGGCACGTCCTACGTCGTGGCGCTCAGGAAGCGCCTTCACACGGTCTGCAATCGGCCCCCAAAGCCCAAACTGTCGCAGAATGCCGCGCAACGCGCCAATTTCGTAGTTGACAGTGCGATTGCTGACGGCAGCCGCGAGCCGCTTACTCCGATATTCTGCAATGTCGTTCACGTCCACGTCGCAGACAAGCCCTCTACCGAATTCTGCCTTGAGATGCTCGGCGCATTGCTCGTATCGTTCACGGCTCCTCTGTGCCAAGCCCGCCTTGCTCGCCAGCCAAAATTCAGCCGCGCGGGAGAAGAGCGGCATCCGCTGGCGCTTCGGGATGTGGTTGTAGGCTTGTTCCAATTCGCGGCGCCGCGCGCGAGTTCGGCACGCCGGAGTCCGGTGGCGTAGAGGGCCATCAGCAGAGTGCGATGCAAGGGAGGGCGAGCCGCATCGATGAGTCGCGCCACCTCTTCCTGGCTGAGGATCGTTGGCAGGTACACGGCCTTCTTCGGGTAGGGCGTCTCCGTGATGCTCCAGGCCTTCTTGAGGGTCTTGACGTAGAAAAAGCGTAGCGCCGCCAGGCGTTGCGCCACTGTGTTCGGCGAGAACTTCCGCTTCTGAAACAACTCGGCTTGATATTCACGAATGTGTCGAGGGCCTAAGCGATCAGGGGAACAGTGGAAGTGTCGAGAAAAATCTTCGACGGCGTGGATGTAGCAATCTATGGTAGTCTCTGCGTAATTACGACGCTGGAGTTCCTCCAGCATCATTTTGCGAAGTCGGGTCATGGGAACCTCCTATGACCCGACAACTTATCTCAACCAGCAGGCAACCACTGCTCCGTCACCTCACGCGTAGCGTCCGCCGCGCGGTCGGCTTCGTTCAAGTCGGCTTGTGGGAAGTGATCTCCGCCACGTCGTGTCACCGCACGCGGTTGGCATCCATTCTGGACGGATTACCGATTTGGACCCCAACTTTGGACCCTTCGTGAACAAACCGCTTTTCTTTTGTGCCGGTTAGAATGCCACAACTGAGAGGCAAGCTAAGCTGCAAGAGACGACCAGTCCATGGGCTCCGCACTAGGGCATTTCTGTCAGGCACTTGAAGCCCTTCGGAATGGAAAGGATGGACGGCTCCCGATCAAAAATGGGATGAATGAATATCGAACACTAGCGTTCCACGGATCTCCCTTCATGATTTGAACAAGAACTAAGCCGCTGGCGCGGCGGACGCTGCGCGTGAGGCGAAACGGAGCGGTGATTGCCTGTCGGTTGAGATAGCTTGTGGGTCACAAGGCGCCGGATGTAATTTGTTGAAAGACTCTCAAAACAAGGAGCTTCTTGCCGAGGAAAAACTAGGTGAGAGCACTAATTAAGACGCTGAAATCAAAGGTATAATCCCGGCCATGGCCGGCGAATCGCAATTTGTCAAAGCCCCTGGAATGGTGCCCGACGAGATGAAGCACGAGCCGCGCTCCAAGGGCATCATTGCAGCGCGCAAGAAGAAGCCGAAAGAACTCGCCGTCATCACCGAGTGCTGTAGCGGTTGCGCGGGATCGCCCGCCTGCGTGGAGTACTGCCCGGTGGAAGACTGCATGTTCTGGGTGCCGGACGAAGACCAT
>QHYN01000023.1 GCA_003224145.1 Acidobacteriota bacterium | reverse complement strand
AGGCCTCCGGCAAAATGATCGGCGCCTATGACCTCATTGTTAGCGCAACGGCGCTGGAGCGCGGGAGCAAGGTAGCCACGTTCAACAAACGGCCCTTTGCTCAAATAAGAGGACTGAGCGTCATCGAGCCAAAGTAGTTCCGCGCAGAGGAGAGGCCTTCTCGTCGGAAGACCTTCTTCTGATGGGAAACTGGGGACAGACGGGAAGTTTACCCCATTCTGAGAATCCTTTTTGATCCGCAGTTCGATTCTGTTGCCTGGAGATGTCTACCTTGTGTGAGGACGCCGAAGCAATGCGAATAGCCGTCGTCGTCGGTAAGGAAAAACTCGGTCTGCCCGTAGTCTCGATGTTCGAGTTCTGAAACAACGTACCCAAGGCTCTTCAATCGCTCTCTGGTTTCGTGGATATCCTTCGGCGCCCAGTAGAGTCGAATGCCCTCGTAGTCTTCCGGCTTGACCGGAGTCCCTGCGCGTTGGCACATTTGTTTCGATGTTCTGGATCGCCTTCTCAACGGAACTCCCATCGACCGCATCGTTGGTGGCGAGGCGATGAAGTTCGGCGGCTGGCAGCGGCTGAACGCGGAGTACGCCAAGCAGTTCGGTATCGAAACGTCCAACTGGCCGCCTCAGGCGGCTCAAAAGTCGTGAATCGAGGTGGATCATGAGCCAAGGCACAAAACGTTGGATTCTTCGCACGATTCACATCGTCTTTGCCATTCCGATAGCCGGCTATATTTATAGTCCGTTTGAAAAAATTCCAAACTACGCCCCCGCTACTCGGTTTGTCTTCGTTCCTGCACTTGTCCTTTCGGGACTTTGGATGTGGAAAGGCCATGTCCTTCGACGACTTATTTCGAAGAGACCGGCCTAACAAGACGCTCGCGAAACTACTCGCATGAAAACGCGACAAGGAGGTATAAAGACCCAATGAATCCATCGGAACGTATTGACCAGCTGATCGCAGGACTTACAGACTGGCGTGGCAAAACGTTGGCCAGCATCCGCAAGAGCATCCTTGAGGCCGACCGGGAGATCATCGAGGAATGGAAGTGGATGGGAAGCCCAGTGTGGTCTCACGACGGAATGATCGCGGTCGCCAACGCCCACAAAGATAAGGTGAAGCTTACCTTTTCCCACGGGGCGAGCCTCCCAGATCCTGACAAGCTCTTCAACGCGGGCCTCGGAGGCAACGCGTGGCGCGCGATCGATTTTTTCGAGGGCGATAAGATGAATGAGCGTGCTCTAAAAAATCTCGTCCGTGCCGCCGTTGATTACAATCAGATCAAATTGAAGAGGAAAGCGCCTTCGGGTCCTCGAGCGAAAGTACATAAAAGTAAAAAGTAATGAAACTATAGCGCTTACCTACCGATTGAATTTTGACCCTATTGTCACGAGCAAGAAAATTTAAACTGACCCCTTACTGATTTTTGGACTTGACAAGGGAGTGACGGGTGTGGTAGGATTTGTCTTGTAGAAGGGTGCGCCCCGACCTTGGTCGGGGCTTTTCTTTTTTGGGTATGCCTCGGGCGTCCCCGTTTGCTGCTCCCTCGGACCGGTGTAGGGGCGGGCTTCAGCCCGCCCCTCTTTCCTGTTTCCTCGGACCGATTCGGGGGACGCGCTAAAGCGTGCCCCTACATTTCTGCATTTCCCCCCCTAAAGGACGAAAACCATGAAAAACAAAAAGCTCAATGCTGTACAAGTGTGGAAACAATTTGAAGATGTTCTCGCGCCACGGCTGCGGCTCTCGGTCATTGAGCGCGCCGTCTATTCCCATCTGCTGCGCCATAGCCTCCTCGAAAGGAAGCGCCGCCTGCGTTTTTCCGTGATCTGGCTGGCCCGCAATCTCGCTCTTTCTCGCACACCCGTGCGCAACGCCGTCCATCGGCTCGACGAGCTACGTGCTTTGCGCATACTCGAACGCAGCAAAGCCGGCCACGTCGTCGAGATGCGGTTGCCGGAGGGGATCCGCGCCGCGTCCGACCGCAAGACCGGCCCTGGCGGCCCGGCCAAGCTGCCTCGCGGCACCAGCCTCGAAGAGACGGATTTCATGAAGACCTTCGCGCTCCGCCGCACCATCCACGCGCGCGACGGTGGCCGGTGTTTTTACTGCCTCCGGCAGACCCCGGGGCGCATGCACTGCCTCGACCACGTCGTGCCCCGCGCGCACTCCGGGCGCAACTCCTACCGCAACCTAGTGTCGTGCTGTATGGAATGCAACGCGGCAAAAGGGGACACCCCCGCCCCAGACTTTCTGCGCTCGCTCTACCGCGACGGGCGGTTGACCGCGGAGGAATTCGCGGGGCGCCTTCGCGCCTTAAAGGAGCTCACCGCCGGCAAGTTTCGGCCGGCTTTCCATGCGGAAAAGAAAGGAAGAGAGAGTGGCAAAAGAGGTTAAGGAAAGCTGAGGCCGCCACGAAGACAAACGGACATCATTGGGCGGAGCTGAATCGCACTCTAGGATAGAGAATCGAAACATCCTTTGAGCTCGCTTCTACGTGAAGCTTGGTCCCCTTCTTTGCTCCGGCATTTCCCGTTGTTGTGTACTCCACTCGGCAAGATCCCACCACAGCTCCCCCGATAGCCCGCAGGGCTTTACCAAAGTCTTCTTTTTCATGTACGTCGTAAGCCAGACCGCCGGTCTCCTCTGTGATCCGCA
This sequence comes from Acidobacteriota bacterium, assembly GCA_003224145.1. Classification (GTDB taxonomy): domain Bacteria; phylum Acidobacteriota; class Terriglobia; order Acidiferrales; family UBA7541; genus Acidiferrum. Next base: position 9,786 of record QHYN01000023.1, on the reverse strand, counting down.
CCGCCGCGCTCATCGCAAGTTTGTGCGCTTTTTTGCTAGCTCCAAACTCGTCGTCTACCAGGGCATAGATTGTTGTTGAACTCCGCTGCGGGGCTTCCGCTGCCTTATACATCGTTATGTGGCTGGTGTTGTCTTCCCAGTCCCCCACAACAACAAGGACGCGACGTCCTTTGCGGCCAAAGAAGTTCGCTTCCGCAACCGCCTTGACGGCGTCATAGAGCGCCGTCGACCCGTGCGGCTCGTGTTTTCTCAATTTGTCGAACGCTTCAGATATGGCCGCTCGGTCGGTCATTACCTCACTCAGTTTGTAGATCTTGTCGTCAAATGCAGCGAGATAGGTTGCGTCATCCGCAGTCAAAAGAGAATCCAGAAACGACACTAACGCGTCATAATGCGAACTCAGATGCGTATCAATTCTCCGGCTGCCGCTTACGTCAACGAGAATCCCCACTAGGATAGGTTCGTCCCTGCCGCAGCTTACCTGTTCGATTTTTGCCGGAACTTTGTCCTCCATAATGGCAAGGTCCTCCGGCTTCAAGTCAGTGACCAAGATGCCTTTCTTCGTCGCTGCTGTGATGTAAATTGTCGCTGACACTGTAACAGGGCTCACCGGAGGAGTTGCCTGCGGAGGATTGGACTGGGCGGCCATGTTTTCGGCGCAGGAGAGTGCAAAGAGGACTGCGCCGATCAGTCTCGAAATTCTCATGAGCCGCGATTCTATATCATTGTGCGGTGGGAAAGCGGGCTCACCCTTTAGGCGCGTAGTAGCCCTTGCGCGCGAGGACCTTGAGTTCGCGATCCGTGGTTTCAACCTTGATCTTGCGGAACGTGCCGTCGCGCGACGCGTTCGTAGGATAATAGCCAAGGGTGTATTCCGTTCGTAATTCTTCCGAGATCTGATCAAACGCCTCCTGAAGGTGCTTCTGCGACGACACTTCGATGACCCGGCCGCCGGTTTGATCCGCAATTTTGTGAGCGACATCCGGCCGCCAACCGTAGCCCGGATCATGGACTAGCAGTATGTGGACCGCGGCGTTGGTCCGCTCGGCAGCTTCAATAGCTTCTTCCAGCCGGACTTTACTTCCCTGATCGTCGGCGTCGGTGATGATCACCATCGCCTTGCGGCCCGCTTCCGTGGCCAGCTTTTCTCCACAAGCCACCCAAATCGCATCGTAAAAAGCGGTTCCGACCAAGCCTCTCGTTCGAGATTCCGGTGGCAACGGGCCTGGGTTGGTCATGGTTACGGTCGGAGCATTGATTCGTGCACTCCGAATGGCGCGATTGAGCTGGGCCCGGTCATCCGTGAAGTCCGAAAGCAGGTCCACGTCGGCTCCGAAGGAGATAACCATCGCTTCATCGCCTTTGCGCAGAACTTGGTTGAGGAATCGGGTCGCGGCCTCTTGCTCCGCGGGCAGCCGGTTTTCCTCGCTTCGGCTGGTATCGATCAGCAATCCCAGCGTAATGGGGAGAGTTTTTTCACTCGAGAAGAAAGCGATCTTCTGCTCTTGCTCGTTTTCCAAAACCCGGAAGTCTTCCTTCTTCAGTCCGGTCATGATGTGCTTTTTCTTGTCGCGCACGGTGGCGAAAAGGTTGACCAGGTTGACCTCGGTCTTGATGACCGGCGCCTGCTGCTCGGGTTCCTGCGGCATCGCCGGTTGGGCCATCATCCAGACAACCAATGCCGCTGCGCAGCGCGTCACAACTTTCTTTAGGGAACGCATGTATACTTTCCTGGTCGAAAAAGATGCCCGCCAAGAGTACCGCGCGGGTCATCACCGCGCTATAGGATGCCGCCGAGCGCCATTAAGGATGCGCGGTTGAACCCGGCCGTGCGGACAAGTTCAACTCGAAGTCTGGCCTGAGGACCATGAAAAGTCTACGAAAAACCTTTCTTCCTGCTTGCTTGGTGCTCCTGGCGCTCTCGCTCTTCCAGCTCAGCGCGCGCGCTCGCCAACAGGGCTCCGGGGCAGCTGCGGCGGCACAGAATCCCCCGGCTCCGCCGCAACAGGAACAACAGCCGAGGCTCATTTTTAATGTGAATCAGGTGGTTGTGCCGGTCATTGTGAAGGATAGCGCCGGTCGCCTGGTCCCCGACCTGCGCAAGGAAGAATTCCGCATTCTCGAAGACAACGTCGAACAGAAAGTTGTTTTTTTCAGCGCCGAAGCTTTTCCCCTGTCCATGGTCGTGCTCATCGATAACGACTTGAAATCCAAGGACGCCCGCCAGGTTGCGGACAGTCTCGTGGCCATCGTTGCCGGCATGAGCGAAGGCGATGAAGCTTTTGTCTGCCGCTTCGACCAGTTTTTCCATCAGGGCAAAGGATTCATCGGCGACCAGGACAAGCTGATCACCGAATTGAAGCGTACCCGGCTGGACGAACAGCCTTCCGTGACGCCTCCCAGCCCTGCCGTCAACGAAGGACCCACCATCAACGGCCACTCGCCCATCAGTGACGCCCCGAACCCTGGTGGGACCACCGTGATTCTTAAGGGCCAGGCCACCAAGGCGCTCGACGACGCCGTCTATGCCGCGGCCCAGCTGCTCAAAGACCGCGACCCGGAACGCAAGCGGAGGAAAATCATTTTTCTGATCTCCGACGGCGTGAATGCTCCCAAGTTCAACACCAATAACTACGACACCACCATCAAGGAGCTGCTTCGCTACAACATCGCGGTCTATGGTGTTGGCGTGGGAAGCGCTTTTTTCAACCGTAGGTTTGAGCGGCTTGCCAAGTACGCCCACGATTCTGGCGGCGACGTCTATTACGGGTTGAAGAGCAAGGATATAGAGGAACTCTATTCCCGTGTTACCGAGGAGGCCCGCAACCAGTACACGCTGGCTTACACGCCCGCCGGCACCGACCGCAGCGCGGAGCACCATTCCATCGAAGTGAGAGTCAAGCGCGCGGGACTAACCCTCCTTACCCGCGAGGGCTACTACTCCGGGGCCATTCCCCGCTAGCGCATTAATCTAGAATCAGCTCCTGGTTGCCTTTGCCGTGCCTGCCACTTCTCCAAAGCCTTCCAGTGCCTGCTCGCGAAGATAAAGAAACAGCGGGCAGACCAAGGGACACCCCCACGGTCAGTACCCCCGCAATCGGCAGCCAGAGATGCCGAACGCCGAGCCTTTTGCCTTCTCGCCGGAGAAAAAAGATCATCACCACCGCCGAGACCAGCACGTCCATGCCAAAGAATCCGCCAATCCGGTTGGCAAAAAGTTCCCGGAAAAAGAATTTCATGTGCAATCCGTTCTCTAGTACCCAGGGGAGGAATTGCGAATAGGGAAGCACCACTCCGAGGATGCAAAGAGCAAGTAGACGGTTTTCCGACTCATTTGAAGATTCTCCTTCACACCTTCTTACTTGCAATACGGGCGGGACGCTCGTGAACTTACATCACGGGCTCAAAGCCTCCTCATGCGCCGGACAAATGGGTTTGTAGGCGCAATTGCGGCAGATGAACCCGGGGTTCGCAGTGAATTGACCGGCGCGAATATCCGCGGCAGTCTCTTGCACGATCTTCTGTGCCTCGTCGAGTTGCTTAGCGTCGCGCGTGGTTACCTGCCGCTGGTTGTTCTGCAAGTAGTGAAAAACCAGCCGCACGGGATTCCATTCGAAAATTTCTTTCGCCGCCAGCGCATAGAGACTGAGCTGCAAATCCTTTTTCGCGTCCGAATCCTTCCTGGGCCTTCCTGTTTTGTAATCCACAATCTCGACGTCGTTGCGGCCCAGCGAATTCACCTGGTCCATGCGCCCGGTGACGATGACGTTCTTTTCCAGCGGCAATTCGAAAGCTCTTTCTTGCTCTCGAATCTGTGGGGGCGCAGCGATCATCGCCTCATGAAACGCGCGCAACTGCTCGACGCCATCCTTCTTGTATTCCGCTTCCTGGTATTCGTCTTCGAAGCCCGCCGAGCGCCATTCCATCTCGAAGATTCGCTGCACTTCCTCGAATGGCAGCTTGTTGCCTCGGCGTAGCTCGCTAACGAGCCGCTTGATCGTGTTGTGCATGATGCTACCGAAGCTCAGCGCTGCCTTGGGACCCTCCTTGAGCGACCAGCGATATCCGAACAAATACTGCTGCGGACATTTCCGGTAGTTCTCGACCGCGGAAGGGCTGAGTTGCAGCGGCTCGGGCGTGCGTGGACGAAAGATCCCTGCCCACTCGGCGATCCGCGAAAAAATCTTCGGGGGCGATGTGGACGCGGGAAAGAGCCAGAAATCCGACGTTGCGGAGGCGGTTCCAGGCTTCTCCGCGTCTGCTGGACGAACCTTGGGCGCCATCTGGATCACGTCGCGCCGCTTGACCGCGGGATCCATCACGATGTCTTCGATGAATGTTGACACTTTGCCCGTTTTTTCTGTAAGCGTTGTCAGCGTCAGCCGCTCTTGCGCGCGTGTCAGAGCGACATAAAAAAGCCGCCGTTCTTCCTGGATGTGAAAATCCCCTTGGGGCAACTCTTCTTTCATCAGCGCAATCGGGAATTCGAAAACGTGCGGCCTTTCCGCCGCCGGAAATTTCCTATTGTTTACCCGCAACACGAACACGTGCCGGAATTCCAGGCCCTTGGCTGCATGAACGGTCATCAACTGGACGGCGTCGCCGGGCGCGTCATCCTCCAGGCTAAGAGTTCCGTCCGCCTGCTCGAAATACTCCAGATATTCGAGGAACTCCCGAAGGCCCTGCGTTTCGCTTTTCGCCTCCCAATCTTTTGCGAATTGCGCAAGCTGATTCACGTACTTGCGGCCCTGCTTACCCGCGCGCTGTGGCACTTCCAGCCATTCGAGAAGATCGGAGAGGATTTCCAGGGCTGTTTGGTGCTGCAAAGCCTTCCGTTGATTCGAAAGAAATTCCAGCAATTCGGCGAGCGATGCTTGCGAACCGTCGAACGGCAGCGCCGTTTGCGGCGTATGCAGCACATCATAGAGCGCCGTGCCGCGCTTTTTGGCGGTGCGCTCGGCCAGCCGCACGAGGTCTTCCGCTTCCAGACCCCACGCAGGCGCGGAAAGGACCCGGGCGCAGGCGATATCATCGAATGGTCTTGCGATCAGCCGCAAGTACGCCAGGACATCCCGCACCAGCGGATGCTCGAGAATCGACAGCTTGGAAATGACGAAGGGGATTTTCCGGCGCGATAGTTCTTCCACCATCTCGTTGCGATGCGCGTGCTGGCGGTAGAGCACGGCAAAATCTCTCCACGGCCGTCCCGCGCCCTGCAGCCGCTCGAGCTCGTCCGTCACCCAGCGTGCTTCTTCTTCCGCGGTTGCCAGCTCCGCGATGCGAATGCGCTCCCCCTCCGGCTTCGCGGGCTGCAAAACTTTTTTCGGGAAGTCCGCGCTGACCTCATTCTGCGCAATCACCTGCGTGGCCACCCGCAAGATGTTGGGAGTAGAGCGGAAGTTCTCCGTCAGCGAGACGCGATATGGCGTCGAATCCCCTCCTGCTTTCCATCCGGCGAGCCTCTCCAGAAAAAGTTTGAAGCTGCCGAACGAAGCGCCGCGAAAACGGTAAATGGCCTGATCATTGTCGCCTACGACGACGATGTTCCGTGGCTCCGCCGATAACAGGTGAAGCAATTCGAGCTGCGCGATATTCGTGTCCTGAAACTCATCCACGAGAATGTGCCGGTAGCGTTCCCGCAATTTTCTCGCTAAATCCATATTTCTCTTCAAGAGCTCCACGGCTTCGGGGATCAAGCCATTGATGGCCACCGCGTTTTTCTCGCGCAATAGCTCTTCACTCGCTCGATAGACCCGCGCGATTTCCTGCTCCTGAGCCACCTGCTCCGCGCGCTCCTTGTAGGTGTCTTCATCGAGCGAGAAGCGTTCCGATTCCAGACGTTCCGCAAGGCTGTCGGCATAGCCCTGATATTCGCTGCTGGAAACCAGCTCATCCTGGCAGCGGGAAAAGAATTGAATGAAATCACTGAGGAACTGGCCGGGCTCCGCCAGTCGCCGGTACTTGTCGAGCTTCAGCCGCGCCATGTTTCGCCGCAGCAGGATCCAGTGATCCACGGGTTCCAGCGCCATGCGGTTTGGCCCGGCGTCCTTCAGCAGCATCTCGCAAAAGGAGTGAAAGGTCGCGAGCGTCACGGCTTTTCCGCGCTCCCCTGTCGCTTTCACCACGCGCGCTTTCATTTCGCCCGCGGCCTTTTTCGTGAACGTCAGCGCCAGAATGTTTTCGCCGGAAAGGTGGGGATTCGCATGCAGCAGGTGCCGGATGCGCTCGGTGATGACCCGCGTCTTTCCCGTTCCCGCGCCCGCGATGACCAGCAACGGTCCTTCGCCGTGCGTGATCGCGAGCCTCTGCTCGTCATTCAATTGCAAGCTGCTCTCGGCGAGCGGCTCCATTTCGAACAAGGTGGACATGCTTCAAGAAGGGTAGCGGATTTCTAGGCGAAGAGGAAGCGAACAAGAAAACTAAGAAATCGTTCTCACGATGTCTTCCCGCGAGACACCCTTGTGATTTGCAACCAGCTTCAGAATTGCGTTCAGAGTTCCTACTCGCAAGCTTTTGTGGGATGGAATGGGTAGGCGCTGGTGGCTTGGCACTTCGGTTTGAAGAATGATGTGACTTCCCGTCTGGTGAACTTCTCGGTACGCCCAATGGCGGCAGAGAGCCTCAGCAAACTCGCGCCCGCTGAGGTCCCTCGGAGTTTTCATTGCATCAACAGCACTTCATTACGAACAAGACGCAAACGAATAGCCTGGGGCTTGGGCCCGTCAAAAAAATAACCTTCAACGGCGTCCTTGACATTGGCGCGCAGCTCCTCCCAATTATCGCCCTGCGTGACAATATTCTCCGTCAAGCACTCTGCCACGTAGCCGCCGTCAGCTTCTTCAGTCACTTCGAAAACCAGTTCGCTTATGTGGACGGGCTTCATTTAGTTTGACCTTCCCGAAGAACTTAACATGACTGCGATGTGCAGGCAAACATCTGTTTCAGGGGCGTGTTGAGTGTCAGTATCGCGTCCCATCCATTCAGCGCTGAGATTTTCTTCCTGCCGCGACGTCGGCGGCAAATTGTTTCGATTGGCCGCGCGGGACGCTCAGCGAATCCCATTTTCCCGTAACCTTGGTCGTGAGGTGTTTTGCCAAAAACACGATCTGCCCAATGTGGTGCGAATAGTGAGCGACTTGGCGGTTGATGGCTTGCATCACCGAATGCGGCTCCGTTCGAATCGGCACGCTGCGCGTCAAATCCGCATCCGTCAGCGGTGTCAGCGCGTCGAAAAGGTACTTCCAGCCGCGCTCCCATACTTCCAAAAGCTCAGCGCGCGTCCGCGGCGGCTGTTCGAATTCCGTGTCGCGGTTGCGATCAGGCTTTTCTCCATCGCTGGTCAGAAAATCCATCCAGCGCGAGCGCATGTTTCCCGCCATGTGCTTCACAATGATGGCGATGGAATTGGACTCCGCATCGAGCGTCGCGAACAATCCTTCGTCTGAACATTGCGCCATGGCGCGTTCGGCGAGCTTTTTGTAATAGCGAAACAGATCGATGGAATCTTTCACATACGAAGTCGTAAATTGGTGTGGCATGAAGCCATTTTGTTCTTTGGCGGCGCGCTGTCAACTCAATTCCCGGCCAAGTAGTGGGCTACTTTGAAATTCCCCTCAGCCAAAATATCCAGAGCGAGACAGCAATCCAAACACCGCCTGCCAGTCTTATGAAAAATGGTCTCGGGCCGAATCGAGACCCGTGAAGCGCCCGATAAAACCTGATTACGCTGTTTGGAAACGAGAGCCACCACAGGCCGCATACTACAGAAAGGCCAAGCACGATGAAGTCGCTCAAAGCCATCGGAGCTACCGAGTCTTACATGACCACTTGAACCGTTCAAGCTGAGACAATTTCAAAGTAGCCCACTACCCCGGCCAGATATCGCTTGACATTTCGCTTTTTGTTCGCCTACTATCTCTGCGCTGCAAACGCGTATTCTCAAACAGGAGGAACCCATGACCATTGGACAATCGATGCTGCCGGAATTCGATCAGGAAATGCAGAGCACCCGCAAGGTGCTGGAACGCTGTCCCGACGAGAATTGGAACTGGAAGCCGCACGCCAAGTCCGGCACTCTTGGCTGGCTCGCCGGTCACGTCGCCACCATGGTTGAGTGGCTGCCCGTCACCATCAAGACGGAAGAGCTGGACTATGCGCCCCTCGGCGGTCCCAGTTGGCAACCGCCGAAGACCGACAATCGCCAACAGGTGCTCGCCGAATTCGACAAGAACGTCGCGGCAGCCCGCGCTGCTCTTGCCAGCGTGAGCGATGCCGAGATGATGAAGAACTGGAGGCTGCTTGCTGGCGGTCAGGAGATTTTCAGCATGCCTCGTATTGCGGCCATCCGGGGAATGGTGCTGAACCATCACATCCACCATCGTGCGCAACTCACGGTGTATTTCCGCTTGCTCGGGATCGCGGTTCCGGGCCTCTACGGCCCCAGCGCCGACGAACAGCAGCCCAACGCCGCGGGCGCAAACTAATCGCATCGTGTTGTAGCGCGGGGCGCGAGCCTGCCTGCCGCAGGCAAGCTCCGCGGCTTTTTCTTCAAACACCTGCAAGGCCATCACCTGCCTGCCAGCAGGCTGGCCTTGCGCTACACCGCGCTTCGGCAGCCTCCCTCGCACCGCGCTATACTTATCTTTCGCGCTCTGCAGGAGGCTCGCATGGAAACCCCCGTTATTCTCTCCGCGGTTCGTACGCCCATCGGAAAATTTCAAGGCGGTCTCGCAGGATTCTCCGCTCCCGAGCTCGGCGCAAAAGTTGTCGCTGAAGCGATTCGGCGTGCTGGTCTCGAAGCCAAGCAAGTCGATGAAGCGATCATGGGTAATGTCGTGCAGGCGGGACTCGGGCAGAATCCCGCTCGGCAAGCGGCGCTGAAAGGTGGATGCGCGCCGCGCGTCGCGGCCATGACCATCAACAAAGTTTGCGGCTCGGGACTGAAGGCTGTGGCCCTCGCGGCGCAGGCGGTGCAACTAGGCGAATCGGAAATCGTCGTCGCCGGCGGCATGGAGTCAATGTCCAATTGCCCATATCTTTTGCCGCAAGCGCGCACCGGCTACCGCATTGGCGACGGAAAACTTGTCGATTCGATGATCAACGATGGGCTCTGGGACGCGTATGAAAATTTTCATATGGGCATGACCGGCGAGTTGGTCGCAGAGAAGTACAAAATCACCCGCGAAGAACAAGACCGATTTGCAGTGGAAAGCCACCAGAAAGCCGTTCGCGCGCGCAAGTCCTGCTTCTTCGAAGCGCAGATTCTGCCCCTCGAAGTTCCGCAGAAAAAAGGCGACCCCTTGGTCATCAAGTACGACGAATCGCCCCGCGAGGACACTTCGCTGGAAGCGCTGGCGAAATTGAAGCCGGCGTTCAAGAAAGACGGCACGGTGACGGCAGGCAACGCTCCGGGAACGAATGACGGCTCGGCGGCCCTGATCGTCACGAGCGAGCGCAACGCTGCGCGACTGGGGAAGCAGCCCATCGCGCGCATCGTGGCGCAAGCGGTGAGCGGCGTGGAGCCCAAGTGGGTGATGATGGCGCCCGTGGACGCGGTCGAGAAGCTGCTCAAGAAAACCGGATGGGACCGCGACAAGGATGTCGATCTCGTGGAGCTGAACGAAGCGTTTGCCGTCGCCGCAATTGCCGTGACGCGCCAGCTCAAGCTCAACCCCGAAAAAGTCAACGTGAACGGCGGTGCCGTAGCGCTGGGCCATCCTATCGGCGCGAGCGGCGCGCGCATCCTCGTCACTTTGCTCTACGAACTCCAGCGCCGCAACCTCAAGC
>QHYN01000276.1 GCA_003224145.1 Acidobacteriota bacterium | reverse complement strand
GTGGATTTTATGACCGCGGCCGAGTTGCACGGTCCAGTAAAAGGTCGCGACGGCGGTTCCACCGTTCACGGACACATGTGGCTGTTCGATGCGGTAGGCGAGTTTGGGGGCGCGCTTCAAGTAATAGGTAAAAGTTTTGCGGAGAGCGCCGAGGCCGCGAATCCGTTTGTGCTGGGTGGAAGAGAAACCAACGAAGCCGCGGTCAAACATTTGCAGGGCACCGCGCATATCACCGTGGTTGATGGCGCGGACCTGTGCGCGCTCGAGTTGAAGGATTTGCTGACGAGGGGTTTTTGGCACGGGACACCTCCGGGAGTTCGATGGAGAGGAGCGCCCAGAGGGAATATTACACCCAACGTGGAAAGGGAGGCGTCTCGTTGATCGTTAGAAGCCGCCGCCGCCACCGCCGCCGAACCCGCCACCCGAGAAGCCGCCTCCACCGCTAAAGCCGGAGCCGCCCGAACTGCGCGGCGCGGACGCCAGGACGCTGCTCGCGCGCGATGACATGTTATTCAGATCACTGGTGAACATTAGGGGATAAAAGTTGGGGCCGTAGG
>QHYN01000277.1 GCA_003224145.1 Acidobacteriota bacterium | reverse complement strand
GCTGGTGCAGGCGATTGGCGCTCTGCTGCAAAACCGTCACGTTCTTCGCGACGGAAAAAAATCTGCCGGGCCTTCCCGGAAAGGACAGCGAAAGAAAGCGTGAATAGAGATCATCAAACGGTTTCTCAGCGCAACCGTAAAAACACCAAAACCACGAGCCGCGAAGAGGAGTTGGGGGATTTTTCGACCACCTTCCGCGTTCTTCCTATCTGCGGGCTGGCCGTGGCGATCGGCGCGATTTGCGCCTTTGTCGCACTTGCGCTGCTGCGTTTGATTGGGCTCTTCACCAACTTATTTTATTTTGGCCGGTGGAGCACCACGATGGTTTCGCCGGTCGGAAATCATCTGGGTTGGTACAGCCTCTTCGTTCCGATCGGCGGCGCGCTGGTCATCGGAATCATGGCGCGGTACGGTTCCGAACGAATCCGTGGTCACGGGATTCCGGAGGCCATTGAAGCGATACTGATTAACGGCAGCCGCGTGGAACCCAAGGTCGCGCTCCTCAAACCGCTCTCTTCGGCAATTTCCATCGGGTCGGGCGGACCGTTTGGTGCGGAAGGCCCCATCATCATGACCGGCGGCGCGTTCGGATCGATGATTGCGCAACTCTTTCACCTCACCAGCGCGGAGCGCAAAACTTTGCTCGTGGCGGGTGCCGCGGGCGGAATGTCCGCAACGTTTGCCTCGCCGGTTGCTGCGGTGTTGCTCGCGGTGGAACTGCTGCTGTTCGAATGGAAGCCGCGTAGTTTGGTTCCGGTGGCTTTGGCAAGCGCCGTGGCCGCCGTGGTGCGCCGGTACATTCTGGGATTCGGCCCGCTGTTCCCCGTGCCTGTGCATCCTCTGCACATCGGTCCCATCAGTTTGCTGGGCTGCGCACTGGTCGGTTTGCTTGCCGGTGTGCTTTCGGCGCTGCTGACCCTTTCGGTGTACGCGGCCGAAGACGCTTTTCAAAAATTGCCCATTCACTGGATGTGGTGGCCGATGATCGGCGGGCTCGCGATCGGTTTGGGCGGATTGATTTTTCCGCAAGCCCTCGGCGTGGGTTACGACACCATCGGCGCACTGCTCCAGGGCAGTGTTACCACCAAAGTGATTCTCGGCGTGTTGCTGGTCAAATGGTTTATTTGGGCCGTGTCGCTCGGGTCCGGCACGTCGGGCGGCGTGCTCGCGCCGCTCCTGATGATGGGCGGCGCGCTCGGCAGAATCGAAGCGATGTTTCTTCCCAACGAAGGCGCGGGCTTCTGGCCGCTGATCAGCATGGGCGCCATTCTCGGCGGCACGATGGGCTCACCTTTTACCAGCATCGTCTTTGCATTTGAACTCACACATGACGCCAATGTTTTTCTTCCGTTGCTGGTCGGCAGCATGATCGCGCATGCATTCACGGTATTGACCCTGAAGCGTTCCATCTTGACGGAAAAAGTGGCGAGGCGGGGCTATCACCTCAGCCGTGAATATGCGGTGGACCCGCTGGAAATTTTGTTTGTACGCGAGGTCATGCGTGCGAAAGTCGTGGCTCTGCCGGCGAAGAGCACCGTCGCTGAAATCCAGCAATCGCTGCGCACGGATTACCGGCAAACGCAGCGGCTGCTGCCGGTGGTCAATGCGGAAGGGCTTCTTGTCGGAGTATTGACGCGCGGAGATCTTCGCAAACACGTGGAAAAAGAAGGCGAAACCGCATTGCGCCGGTCGCTCGGGGAATTGGTGCGCCATGAGACCATCGAAGCATTCCCCGATGAACCGTTGCGCGTGGTGGTGTACCGCATGGCGGAGAAAGGCATCACGCGGTTGCCGGTCGTCGAACGAAACACGCGGAAATTCCTCGGGCTCGTTTCGCTCGATGATTTGCTGAAAGCCCGCACGCGTCATCTGGAAGAAGAGCGTCGCCGCGAACAGGTTTTGAATTTGCGATTCTTCCTGCCCGGCGGAACGGTGGAGGACCGGACAGAAACTCCGGCAGCTCATTAATCTTCTCGATCCCTGGCACCGAGGCGATTCCCGCACCGATTTGCGCCGCCGGGCCTTCGCGCCCGAGCAGGATGCTGCTCGCCGCTGGAGGCGGCACCGGGAAAACTACTGCGCGATCCCATGAAGGGCTGAGCACGCTCCGGGTGTCAGTTGGAATTAGCATGGGAGCGAGCCCCACTGCTTGTTAACGCGGGAGGCCGGAGGCGTTCACGAGCAGGTACAAGACTTCGCACGCGATCACCAGAGCCGCCGACTTAGCGAGGCTCAGGTCCTTGGAGATTTTCGAAAAGCCGACGGCTAGCACGGCCAGCCACCAGACCAGGAAGATGTCCAGCTTGGACAGGGCAGAGTAGACGCTGGGGGACACCGAAGAACGTGAGATGAGTTGAGCGAGGCTTGTGGGGGACCAGGCTTCGGCAGGGCCAGGGAAAAAGTTTGCCGGGCCGCCAGCGAGCAGAGCCACTATCGTGAAAACGCCACCGATGCAGCGGTAAATCACAAGCGCCCAACAGACGACGACAAGGACTTTGGCAAACGTGGCGCCGGCCCTGGCCATCCGCAAGACGATATAGAAGAAAATCGAAAGGGCGAGCACGCTGACGGGGACCGCGATCAACGGCAGGAGATACCAGTATTCCCGCTCGCGGCGCAATGTGCCGATCTGTTGTTCTTCGGTGCCGTGTGACTTTTGCGGGCTTGCCAGGCTGGCATCCCATTGCACTTTGGTGCGCGCCATTTGTTCGAAGTTGGCCTCGGTGATGAACACCTGGTAGACGACGAAATCGCCCAACAGATTGAAGAGAAGCAGCAATGCTATCGGGAAAACCTGTGTTGGCCTTTGATTGATGTCCTCAAAGGTCCTGCTCGGGGAAACAACAATTCCCGCAAGTCTTTGAAGTTCGGTCATTGAACATCTCTGTGAAGCCGTGCTCTCCTGCCAAACAATGGTCGCGAGATGGACTCTTCAGTGGGCGCGGGAAAAGTGCTCGTGAACGATGTGCCAGTTTTTGCCT
>QHYN01000275.1 GCA_003224145.1 Acidobacteriota bacterium | reverse complement strand
GGCTGATGAGCCGCCGCATCCATCTCAACCGTGTCACGACGATTTCCTTTTCGGCTTGGCGCTCTTTGGTCTTAAGTTCCATCCTAGACAGAACGAGTGGCAAGGGCAACGCGAACTACTTTCCAGGGACTCGTTACGGTAATCAGCCATCTTTACACCACGGCGCGGGGCGGGTGGCCGCGAATTAACTCTCGGGTGGCCCACCCTCTGCGGTTTTTGCCCGCCCGCGCGGGCAGTCAAAGCGTGGGTCTTTCTCTTGTCCTTTTTCTAATTTCGAGTTTCTAATCTCGAGTTTCGACTCCGTGGGCTTGTCAGGCAAGGCCGGGTGCCGCCAACCCTACGGTTCTGAGGGTACGGATTTTGATTTCCTCTTGGTTCGACTTTTGTTCATCGATTTCCCTTGTTCTCCCGTTTTTGCAGCCGCGGCGAGCAGGCAGTCCACGAAATGAACCTTCGTCTTTCGATAGCGGTCTAAGGCGTCCCTGCCTGCGTCTTTTTCTCGCCACTCGCCATTTCGCGCTTCTCTCCCGACGTTCCAACGTTAAGACGTGCAAACGTTCCGACGATCTTCGCGCTCGCCACTCGCCACTGCTCTTTAAAACGCCGCCCACGTCGCGCTTTGCCGCTGTAGGGGCGGGGCTTGCCCCGCCCGCCCCTCGCGCATCACCCAAAATCTGTCATTCCGAGCGAAGCGAGGAATCCCTCTGCCTCATCGAGCGCTTCTTGCTCGATGAACTTCATCGGTCGCAAAGGCCGCCCTCCTATTTCGTAGCGCCGGCTTCCAGCCGGCTCTGTCTTGGAGTGCGGCGGCTGGACGCCGCTCTCTCTGCGCTTTGTAGGGGCGGGGCTTGCCCCGCCCGCCCCTCGCCCATCACCCCAAATCCGTCATTCCGAGCGGAGCAGGCCGACTTTCTCTTCCGCGTTTGCTCCTGCAAAAGCGTCGGCCTGCGCAGCGAAGAATCTCTCTTCTGCCTTCTGCCTACCCACTCGTCACTCGCCACTGCTCTTTCATCGGCCGCAAAGGCCGCTCACGTCGTGCTTTGCCCCTGTAGGGGCGGGGCTTGCCCCGCCCGCCCCTCGCGCATCACCCCAAATCCGTCATTCCGAGCGAAGCGAGGAATCCCTCTGCCTCATCGAGCGCTTCTTGCTCGATGAACTTCATCGGCCGCAAAGGCCGCCCTCGCATTTCGTAGCGCCGGCCAGCTGTTTTTTTGGAGTGCGGCGGCTGGACGCCGCTTTCTCCGCGCTTTGTAGGGGCGGGGCTTGCCCCGCCCGCCCCTCGCGCATCACCTCAAACTGTCATTCCGAGCGCAGCGAGGAATCCTGGCTAGTCGTTTACCCTGCACAGTCACTGTGACCATTGCGGCATGTAGCGTTCATCGGTGTATCTCACCACTCGCCACTCGCCTGCCCGCCGCGGCGGGCCACTGTCTTGCCTGCAAGGGCTGCGCGCAACGCGCCGTAGCGGCGGCCTTCGGGCTGCCATTTCATTGCGAACTAGCTTAGCTTGGGACGTTTCCACGATCTGGAAGTAAAATGAACCCGTGCCCACAGAGTTCGATTGGAAACGTTTTTGGAGCCTACGAGAGGAAACCGTCGACCTTTCGGACGGTGGCTTTCTCTCTGACCCAGATTCCAAGTGGGGGAAATATTACAACCCCAATTTGGTCACTTTTGAGCACTTGGCCGAAGTGCTATGTGTTGCTCTATTGGGAGAGCCAGGAATCGGAAAGAGCTGGAGCCTAAACCATTACAGCGCCACCCTACGGTCGTCCTTAAGAAACAATGAGAAGCTCGTCTATTTAGACCTACGCTCGTTCGGCAATGAGCAGCGACTCGTGGAGGAACTTTTCGAGAGTGCTGACTTTGACGCATGGCGCAAAGGCGATGGTGTCATGCATCTGCTTCTGGATAGCTTGGACGAATGCCTGCTGAGAATCGATAACGTCGCCGCACTTCTAGCTGACGAATTACCTAAGGAGCCAGTGGATCGCCTGCGCCTACGGATCGCCTGTCGAACAGTTCCCTGGCCCACGATCTTGGAAAACGCATGCGTAAGGTTGTTCAAGGGCTTCAAAGCCTACGAAATGACTCCCTTGCGGCGCGTTGATGTTCGACGGGCTGCCGAACAGAGCGGAATCGACAACCCGGACCGCTTCATGGCGAGGATTCAAGAGCTGGATGTCACTTCACTAGCAATAAAGCCCGTGACCCTGAAGTTTTTGATAAGCACATATTTGCGCGACGGAGACTTTCCCAAGAACCACATCGAGCTTTACGAGAGGGGCTGCAGAATACTGTGCGAGGAATCGAATGAGAGTCGGGCAGGCTCTGGCAGAAGGGGTCGGCTAAGCCTAGATGAACGCCTGGCGATCGCCTCACGAATCGCCGCCGTGACTCAGCTAGGAAAACGATTTGTAGGAGTTTCGCTGGACGCACTCAGGGAGGTTTTGGACACGGGACTATTCTCGTCGCGAGGCGCGAATCGAATTGGATGGGCACACCAAACGTATGCTGAATTTCTTGCTGCACACTACTGCATAAATTGGAAAATGCCGATTCAGCAGATTCGAGCTCTTCTATTTCATCCCGCCGATCAAGCACGACGCCTTGTTCCCCAATTGCACGAAGTGGCGGCGTGGATGTCCGCAATGAATCCCGAGATCCTTGGGACTGTAGCCGACTCCGATCCAGAAGCCCTGCTTGGTGCGGCGGCAGCGAGCCTCTCTGACACTCAGCGAGCCAAGGTTGTTGATTCCATGCTCCAGCAAGCCTCACAGGGGCGTGCGTTGCATCTTCGTTGGGGACTGGTCTGGCTTTACAAGAAGCTGAAACACCCGAAACTAGCCGAGCAAATTCGGCCTTATTTAAATGACGTGGCCAGACCGATGGGGGCTAGGTATGTTGCGGTGGACATCGCACGCGCGTGCAAAGTCGAAGGTTTAGGACCAGACCTGGCAGACATCGCGCTCGACACGTCCGCCGATCGGAGGCTCAGGAGTGCGGCCGCGGCGGCAACCGCCGAGGTGGAGGATGACAAAGTCAGGGCGAGATTGCGGCCGCTGGCACTTGGCCAAGCGGGCCCGCCAAAGAACCCCAATCTGGGAGGCACTTACAGCTCGTTTATGTACGACCATGTCGCGCAGAAAATGAGCGCAAAAGACATACCGGTGGCGCTCGAATGGTTCTCAAGGCAGGCACATCGGCAACACCTCATCGGGCCGATCGATCGATTGATGGATAGACTCATCGAACTCGCTTGGGACAACGTGTACGAGGCCAAGGTTGCTCAAGAATACGCTGCCGCGATTATCTCAAGGGTCAAACTATACGATGAACTTGTCAGCGGGGATGACCGAGTTGAATTCGCTAAAAAGGTCCAGAATGACCACGCGCGCCGCCGGGCTGTTTGGAAAGAGCTCTTGCCTCGACTCGAAGTGGACCAGGTCGTTGGACTGATTACTTCGAGAATTCCACTAATAACTGGCGCAGACTTGGATTGGTTCATCGAGCGCCTCGTTTCTGGCAATGCATCGGCGTCAGCGAGGGTGGAAGCGAGATTGGTGCGGTTCACATTCGACTCTAACAATGGAGCGCATTTCGAAAAGTTATACAACGCATGCCAAGCAAACGAAATACTGAACGCCGAATGCGGAAATTTCTTTGCTGCAGTCCCCCTGGACTCGGCTGAAGCGGACCAACTCCGCGACTTGCTGAGGCAAAAAAAGGAGTGGAAGACACCGAAGCTGCTTGACCCCACTCCGTCGGAACGTGTGCAGGCGGATCTTCAGAAAATTGAGGCCGGACAGATGGCGTACTGGCTCTGGTTAACACGTGACCTGACCCTAGAGCCTACCAGCACGAACTATCCGTACGATATACACCTGAACTTAGCTGAGGCACCTGGTTGGAAGGAGGCGGATGCAGTAACCAGGGAAGGAATACTTCGCGCCGGCATGCGATATATCCACGAAGGCGACCCCGAGAACGATAAGTGGTTCGGGACTCGGAGCACTCCCTACAGCGCGATCAGCGGATTCCGCGCTCTCGCACTATTGATGGTCGCAGGCAATGAAAACCTAGACCAGATCTCGACACCGGCGTGGCGAAAATGGATACCGATAATCCTGACCTTCCCCTTCGGGGGTACTAAAGAGCTAGACTTGCAGTCCGGTCTCCTGAAACTTGCCTATAAGCTTCTCCCCGAGGATGTAATCCAGCGAATTCGAGAACTCATCGAAGCCAAGAATAAGAGCGACGACCATTTGTTCCTAGCTCGCGAAGTCGAGATTTGTTGGGACGATCGGATGGGAAAGGCGCTCCTGGCGGAGGCAAAGAATCCCGAGCTGAAAACGCATATCCTGAACAGCATTTTGGACGTGATACTTCCTCGTCGAGTTGAAGGCGCTCGAGAGTTTGCTGAGTCACTCGTGGACCCGGTTCTGTTGGAGGCCGAACCAGAAAGGTCTAAGGCGATCACGGCTGCCCAAGCGTTGATGAAACACACAAACGATGCTGGATGGGGAAAGATCTGGCCAATTTTCGTCCAGAGCAAAGAGATTGGACGTGAGATTGTTGAGTCAGCTTCATATGGCGATGTAGGGCATGGGAGCTTTATCACGAAGCTCTGCGAGCCTGAATTGGGCGAGCTATACCTTTGGATGGTCGAGAATTATCCGTACCTCGAACGGAAGCCGGGATTTGGTTACATGGGGCCGGGTGACACAGCCGTCATGCTTCGTGACAGTATTATTGAACATCTGAAGAAGAGAGGAACATTTGCCGCGTGCGAGGCGATCCGCAGTGTAATGGAAAAGCTGCCCCAGTACACATGGATGAACTACCACCTCGAGGAAGCCGAGGCGCTTGCGCGTGCCGCAACTTGGCAGCCAGTTTCAATAGGCCAGTTTTTGTCGCTGGCCCAAAATCGCGAACAGAGGTTCGTGGAGACGGGTAGACAGCTGGTCGATCTGATAGTGGAGTCTCTTGACCGGCTGCACTCAAAACTCCACGGAGAGGTCCCCGCGACCAGGGATCTGTGGAATAACCGACAAGATAAGTGGTGGCCAAAGGATGAGCAAGATTTTGCCGACTACCTCACACGCCACCTGAATGAAGACCTAAAGTTACGTGGCATCGTTGTTAATCGAGAAGTTCAAATTCGCAGGGGAATAGGGGACGGCACAGGTCAGCGCACTGATATACACGTGGACGCCGTCATTCCCGGACAGCCGGGCAGCTATGAGCGAACATATGTCATTGTGGAAGTGAAAGGTAATTGGAATACAGAACTTCTTACCGCAATGGAAACCCAGCTGCACGATCGATATCTAAGAGAAAACAAATGCAGGGATGGCATCTATCTCGCGGGATGGTTTACTTGCACGAAGTGGGACGACACTGACAATCGCAAGAACCAATGCTCTCCAATGAATCTCGCCGAAGCTAAGGACTTTTTCTCGCAACAAGCAACAGCGCTGTCCGGGGGCGGATTCCAAATCGAAAGCTACGTGCTTGACGTGTCGCTCCCGTGAACGCCATATAGTCTCCCGGCACCCCAAAGAGCATGTCTTTGTCCCGACCGCACACTCGCCGTGTTTCTTGGCGCTTCCGCATCCAACCAGTTAGAATAAGATGTTTGAACGTGTAGCATTGCAGCGGTCTGCATAAGCACGCATACGGAAGTCCGTCAGGAAACGGCGAAACCCTCAATGGAAGCAGCCCAAATACTCGACCGCGTCGTCGCTCGATTTATCGGCACCAAGCACGAGCGCGATATCAAGAAATTGCAACCGGTGATCGCGGCCATCAACGCACGTGAAGCGGAAGTGCAATCACTCAGTGATGAAAACCTCAAAACGCATTTTGCCGAGCTGCGAAAGCAAGTTCAGGAAGAATTGAAAGACGCTGATCCCGCCGAAAAAGCCTACAAAGAGCAACTCCAGAACGTGCTGGGGCCGGCCATCGTGCCGGCGTTTGCCATCGTTCGTGAAGCGGGTCGCCGCTTCTTGAGCATGCGGCATTTCGACGTCCAGCTCATCGGCGGCATCGTGCTGCACGAAGGCAAAATTTCGGAAATGAAGACGGGCGAAGGAAAAACGCTCGTCGCCACGCTGCCTGCCGCGCTGAATTCACTCTCCGGCCGCGGCGTGCACATCGTTACCGTGAATGATTACCTGGCGCGACGCGACGCGGAGTGGATGAGCCCGCTGTATAAAGCTCTGGGCTTGACCGTCGGCGTGATCGTCCATGACCTGGATGACGACCAGCGCCGCGCCGCCTACGGCGCGGACATCACCTACGGCACCAACAACGAGTTCGGTTTCGACTACTTGCGCGACAACATGAAGTACGACCTGGCGCACTGCGTGCAGCGCGGACATCATTTCGCCATCGTCGATGAAGTGGACTCCATTTTGATCGATGAGGCCCGTACGCCGCTCATTATTTCCGGCCCC
Source organism: Acidobacteriota bacterium (assembly GCA_003224145.1). GTDB lineage: Bacteria > Acidobacteriota > Terriglobia > Acidiferrales > UBA7541 > Acidiferrum. Next base: position 229 of record QHYN01000275.1, on the reverse strand, counting down.
TCGGAAGAGTCCACCGATAAATACGCCAAAATCGACAAGATCATCCCCAAACTGATTCAGGACATCGACTACACGCTGGACGAAAAGCACCGTACGGCGACGCTCACCGAGGAAGGCGTCAGCAAGTGCGAGCGCCTGCTGAGTCTCGGCAATTTGTATGATCCTGCGCACATGGAGACCATTCACCACGTCTACCAGGCGCTGCGTGCGCACACGCTCTACAAGAGCG
>QHYN01000022.1 GCA_003224145.1 Acidobacteriota bacterium | reverse complement strand
CCAGCGAAGAAAAATGTTCCGCCAGCAACTGCGCCGTGCGTTCGCCGACAAACCGTATCCCCAGCGCATAAATCAGCCGCGCCAGCGAATTCTTTCTGCTCGCCTCAATTTCATCCAGCAAATTTTGCGCGGATTTCTCCCCCATCCGCTCCAGTGCCGCCACGTCTTCCAGTTTCAGCGCATACAAATCCGCCACATCCTTCACCATCCGCTTGTCCACAAGCTGGTCCACAATCTTTTCCCCCAGCCCGTCAATATCCATCGCGTGCCGTCCCGCGTAATGCAGCAGCGACTCTTTCCGCTTCGCCGGGCATGCCGCGTTCACGCAGCGGTACGCCACTTCCTCTTCATCTTTATGAATCGCGCTCCCGCACTCCGGACAATGTTTCGGCATGCGAAACGGCTTCCGGTTTTTCCCCGGCTTCACCACTTTCAACACGTGCGGAATCACTTCCCCGGCGCGTTCAATCAGCACGGTGTCGCCAATCTGCAATCCCAGCCGCTCGATTTCATCCATGTTGTGGAGTGTGGAACGGCTGACAGTGACGCCTCCCACTTGCACCGGCTCCAGCACCGCCACCGGAGTCAGCGTCCCCGTGCGTCCCACTTGAACGATGATGTCGTTCACCACCGTCGTCTCTTGCCGCGCCGGATATTTGAACGCGATCGCCCATCGTGGCGCCTTCGCCGTGTAACCCAGTTCATTTTGAATGGCGATCGAGTTCACCTTCACAACGACGCCGTCAATTTCGTACGGCAGCTTCTCGCGCTTCGCGTCCCAATCCTCGCAATACGCGATCACCGCCTCGATCCCCGCGCACAGCTTCCAGTCATCCGAGGCGCGGAACCGTAATTGCTTCAGAGCTTCCAGGGACTCCGAATGTTTGGCGAACGGCACTTTTCCATCCACCAGCAGGTAATACGCGAAGAAATCCAGTCGCCGCGACGCGGTAATCGTGGGGTCCAGCACGCGCACCGCTCCTGCCGCCGAGTTTCGCGGGTTCACGAAAATCTTCCCGCCAATCTGTTCCTGCTGCCGGTTCAGCGCCTCGAACGCCTTACGGGACATGATCACTTCCCCGCGCACCTCGAAATCCGTCCGCAGCTTCGCTTTCTTCAACGCCGCCGCATCCACGCGCAGCGGAATCGACCGGATTGTCTTCACGTTGGGCGTAACGTCTTCTCCGGTCATTCCATCCCCGCGCGTCACCCCGCGCGCCAGCACTCCATCTTCGTACTGCAGCGAAATGCTCAGCCCGTCGAATTTGTGTTCCGCAACGTATTCGATTTTTTCGTGGCCGCTTCCTTCTCGCACCCGCCGGTCCCAGTCGCGCAGCGCTTCAAACGAAAACGCATTGTCCAGGCTCAGCATCGGCCGTGCGTGCCGCACCGTCGTAAAACCTTCGCGCGGCGCGCCTCCCACGCGAACCGTCGGCGAATCCGGCGTCACCAGTTCCGGATGCGCCGATTCCAGCTCTTTCAATCGCTCCATCAGCCGGTCGTACGCGGCGTCCGAAATCTCCGGATCATCCAGCACGTAATAGCGGTATTCGTGGTAGCGCAGCTTCTCGCGCAGCTCTTCGATCTCTTTTCTCACGTTCGCTGGTGCGGCTTTGGCCATGAAACCCCTCAAAGATTTCCCCGCTTGTCATTCCGAGCGAAGCGAGGAATCTGCTTTTTCGCGTATTCGCTAGGGAACCGATGCGCGAATTCGCCAGACATTATATAGAATGAATGCAGGAACTTTACCTCGGGTACGCGAGATGACCGCCGAACTCCACAACGCGCTCTTGATTCACAACCCGAATGCCGGCAACGGTGGCCATGCCCGCCGCCGCACGCTCGATAAAGCGCGCCACATTTTTGCTAACGGCGGCATCGTTACCGAAATCGCGGAAACCACCGGCCCGGGCCACGCCACGGAAATCGCCTACCGCGCCGCTTCCGAAGGCCGCCATCTCGTCATCGCCTGCGGCGGTGACGGCACGCTCAATGAAATCGTCAACGGCCTCGCCACCCAGCAGAACGGCCACCGCGTTCCCCTTGCTCTTCTCCCCGGTGGCACCGCCAACATCCTCGCCAAGGAACTCGATCTGCCCTGGGATATCCCCACCGCTGCAGAAAAACTCGTTCGCGGCACCGTCAAGGAAATCGCTCTCGGCCTGGCCACTCCTCTTGAACAGCCCGAAAAGAAAAAATACTTTCTCAGCGTCGCCGGCGCCGGCCCCGACGGCATGATCGTCTATTCCATCGACCTCGGCCTCAAATCGCGCGTCGGCATTCTCGCTTACTGGTGGGAAGGAATCCGCGAAGTCTTCCGCTACCAATTCCCCCATTTTCGCGTCGTCAGCGGCGGGCACCAAATCAACGCGTCACTGGTCATCGTCGGCCGCACGCAAAACTACGGTGGACCGTTCAAAATCACTACCGAAGCCGATCTCTTCGAAGACCGCTTCGAAATCCTCACTCTCACCACTCGCAGCGGCTTCCGCTATCTCAGCTATTTGCCCACGCTTTGGCTGGGAAAACTCCGCGGCACCGCAGGCGTTGAATTCTTCAAAACCGATTCTGTCGTCTGCGAGCCCATCGATCACAATCCGATTTACGTCCAAATCGATGGCGAACCTCTCACCCGCCTCCCCGTCGAATTCCGCATCGTCCCCCGCGCCCTCAAACTCCTCGTCCCCGGCGCTCCTTCGTAGTGGCCGGTCCTCAGACCGGTTCTTTTCTCTTTTCCCTTGTAGGGGCGCAGCATGCTGCGCCCTATTTGGCAACCTACGCAAGTGCGCACAGTTCTTTCTACAGTTTTCGGCAGTGTCCACTCGCCTCGCAAAAAAGCGTGAATCGACGACTTACAACGAACCACTCAGGACTGCTTTTATGAGATAACTTCTCCCATGGATCCCGTCACCCATGCCCTGGCCTCCTATGCCCTCAAGCGCGCCGCCTTCCCGCGCGTCACCCGTTCCGTCACGCTCGCCATCGTCGTCGCCGGAACCCTCGCTGACCTTGACCTGCTGAGCTCCTACTTTGGCCCTTCCGCCTATCTCACTTTCTATCGCACCTCGTGTCACTCTCTTCTTGCGGCACTGTTGTTCAGTCTCCTCGTCACTCTTCCGTTTTTCTTCTTCAAACCAAAAAGCGCTGAAAATCAAACTTCCCGCGCCACAATCTTCATCGCCGCGTTGGCCGCAGCTCTTCTTCATCTCTTCCTGGATGTCCTGCAAAGCGCGGGGGTCGAACTCTTCTGGCCTTTCTCTACCCGCCGCTTCGCGATGGATTGGGTCCCATCCCTCGATCTCTGGATCCTGGGAATCCTCCTCGCGGGAATTCTTCTCCCCTTGCTCAGCGGGCTGGTCACGGAAGAAATCGGCGCCCGCTCGAAAGGCCCTCGCGGCAGGGTCGGCGCTTCTCTCGCGCTCGCCGCACTGATTCTTTACCTCGTCGTGCGCTTCATTGATCATGGCAGCGCGATTGCCGCTTTGGAATCCCGCACGTACCGCGGCGAACTGCCTCGTAAGGTCGCAGCTTTCGCCGAATCCAGCTCTCCTTTTCGTTGGCACGGCATCGTCGAAACCGAGCGCGCTCTTCACGATGTTGAAGTGCAGGTCGGCCCAGGTGCCGAATTCGATCCCGGATCCGCCATCACCACCTATAAGCCCGAGCCCTCCCCGGCTCTCGACGCCGCCCGCAATTCAGCCCTGGCGCGCCGCTTTCTTCAAGTCGCGCGCTTCCCCAAGGCTGCCGTCGAGCAAACTCCGCGGGGATCCCACGTCATTCTGCGTGCCTTTCCTTACACCCGCGACCGGGTCGCTGGCTTGCGCGTGCAGGCTCTCGTCGACACCGATCCTTCCGGCAAAGTCCTCTCCGAGGAACTTACCTGGGTTCCCTCTTCACGCGACTTCTGGTGGAAATAGCCCTTCACAGCATTTTCTCAACGTGTCCCTCCCTTAGGTAGTGGGTCAGTTTGAGTTTTCTTGATCGTGACAATAGGGGTCAAAACTCAAACTGACCCACTACTCTCCCTGAAATCGCCCTTGACAATAACGCTCAGCTGCCAGCAGGCGGCCGGTGCCTAAGTATCACTCGGGAAAGGACATAGCTCACGATCGCCGCAAGGACGAGCACCACGGTCACACGCCAGATGTGTTGCTTAAGAAACGGGAGTGCGTCATGCCCATAGCGAATTGCCAAAAAACCAACTCCGAAGTACCGAATGGCGCGGGCCAGCGCGATGGCGGACGCAAAACTCGCCAGCGGCACCTCGAATACTCCGGCGGCCACCACGAAAACCTTAAACGGCGTCGGCGGGGGCAGCAGCGCGGCGATCAGCATGCCGCCAAATCCGTTGTGCACCACCCAGTTGTGGATGGCCTGCGCTCGGTCCCCTGCGTGCTTATGAAAGAGCGCCTCGCCGCCTTTTTCCGCCAGATAGAACAGCAGCACACAGCCCAAGATGGATCCCAGCATCGCCATGAACGCATACAGGGGCATCCGTGCCGGATGCTGGATGGACAACTCAATCAGCAGCAGGTCATTGATCACGGGAAACGTCAGCACCGACGAGTCGAGAAACGAAATCAGAAAGAGCCCCGGCGCGCCGAGCCCGCCCGCAAACGCCACAATTTTTTGTTTCCATCCACCCAAGCCCGGCGGCAAAGAGTTCTCCCCCGTTGCGCAACTTTCCCTTGTAGGGGCGCAGATTTATCCCGAGCGTATGCGAGGGAATGCTGTGCCCCATTCAAGGTAGCCTCAAACTCTAGCAAACCATTTGCCATCCTCAGAGCAGCGTTTGCATGGCCTCGACAATCACATCGTACACGCGATGCAGTTCGTCCGGCGTGATCACGTACGGCGGCAAAACGTAAACCACGTTTCCCAGCGGCCGCAATAAAACTTCGCGCTCCAAGAAAAACTGGTACAGCTTCGGCCGCATTGCTGAAAGATACCCAGCATCTTCGGCGCGCAGTTCCATTGCTCCGACGGTTCCGATTTGCCGCGTCTCTCCCACCTGATGCAGCTCTCGCAATTGCGACAGCCGTTCGGAATGAATCCGCGCGATCGTCGCAATGCAGTCGAACACCGGCTCGTCGTCGAAGATTTGCAAACTCGCATTTGCCGCCGCGCACGCCAGCGCGTTCCCTGTATACGAATGGCCGTGATAAAACGTGTGCCTCCGGTTTTCGCTGTGAAACGCGGCTTGCACGCGATCCGTGCACAGCGTCACTCCCATCGGCAGGAATCCGCCGGTGATCCCTTTCGACAAGCACATCAGATCGGGCACGACGCCGGCAAGGTCGCACGCAAACATCTTCCCTGTTCTGCCAAATCCGGTAAGCACTTCATCCGCAATCAGCAATACATCATGCTTCGTGCAAAGCGCCCGCACTCTTTGCAGGAACTCCGCTGGATGCACGATCATCCCGCCTGCGCCTTGCAGCAGGGGCTCGACGATCACAGCGGCGATTTTTTCGCTGCGCTCCGTCAGCAGCGATTCCAATTGCTCCGCGCATTCGATGTGGCAGGTCTCGCGCTTCAGTCCTACCGGGCAGCGGTAGCAATACGCGGAATGCACTCGATGCGCCGGATAGCGCATCGAGCGAAAAGGCTCCGTAAACGGCGAATCATCGCTGACGGACATCGCTCCCGCCGTGTCCCCGTGATAACCGTGTTCCAGTGCAGCAATTTCCCGTTTCTCTGCCCGCTGCTGGTTGCTGAAATGCTGCACCGCCATCTTCAGCGCCACTTCCACGGCGGTCGAGCCGTCATCTGAAAAAAACAGATGGTTCAACTCGGGCGCCAGCCATTTCTTCAGGCGCTCGGCAAGCTCTTCCGCGGCGTCGTGCGTGAAGCCGGCAAGAATCACATGCTCGAGTTTTCGCGCCTGTTCCGCAATGGCCGCGGCGATTCGCGGATTCGCGTGTCCGTGCAGATTCACCCACCAGGACGAAATAGCATCCAGGATTTTTCTTCCGTCACGGGTGTGGAGATAAACGCCCTCCGCCTTTTCAACCTGCAGCGGCGGAAGGTCCATCGCGGAATTGGTGAAGGGATGCCAGATGCGCAGCGGCAAACTCATCGCGCGCGATTACTGCGCAAAAGCAGCGCGGTCGAAATGATTCATGAACACTTGCATGAGCGCGGTGCGATGCAGGTTCGGCAATTTCGGAACTTCACCGATGACGCGCACGTGGCCAAATCGCTCGATGGTTTCGCGATTCTCGCGGTTCTGATCGCCGATCAGCACCACGCCGTGCACCGGAAGTTCCGCGGCATGCAACGCCGCGAGCGTAAGCAGCGTATGATTTACGGTCCCCAGACCGCTGCGCGACGCCACGACTACCGGCAATTTGAATTTCACCATCAGGTCCAGCATGAATTGCTTTTGATTGATGGGCACCAGCACGCCGCCTGCGCCTTCCACTACCAGCCAATCGTTCAACAGGCTGGTGGGCATGTTGATCCGGCCAAGGTCGATTTCCACTCCTGCCCAGCGCGCGGCCAGGTCCGGCGAAACCGGCGGAACAAATTTGTAAACTTCATCCAACGTGCGGTCCGTGCCAATTCCCGCCAGCCGCATGACCGTCACGCGATCTGAGCCCTCCAGCGTGCCGGTTTGGATCGGTTTCCAATAAACCGCGTCCAGCGCGGCGCAAAGGAGTGCAGAGAGAACTGTTTTGCCCACTCCTGTGTCCGTTCCGGTGATGAAGAAATGGTGCCTCATGCGCGCGCCACCGCCACCGTCGGGCAGGCTTCTTTGCGCCAGAGATTCATGCAGTTTTCCAGATCCACGATTTCGTCGTCGGCAATCCCGCAAGTTACGGAAAACCGCAGCCGTGCGCTCCCCTGGGGCACTGTTGGCGGCCGCACCGCCCGCACGGCATATCCCTTGGATTGCAAAAATTTGGCGGCGCTCACGGCTTGTTCATCTTCGCCCAACATCACAGGAACGATTTGCGTCGTGCTCCGGCCGGTGTCCCAGCCGTGCGAACGCAACCCCGCCGCGAGCCTCTTTGCCAGCCCGAGCAATTTCTCCCGCTCTCCGTCCATGGTCTGAGAGATTCGCAGCGCCGCCCCAATTTGCTCCGCCATGTACGGAGGCATCGCGGTGCTGAAAATAAACGGCCGCGCGTGGTTGATGAGATGTTCCTTCAAAATGGCGCTTCCGCAAACAAACGCACCGGCGCTCGCGAGCGCCTTCCCGCAAGTGTGAACTGCGGCCGCAAGATGTTGCACGATTCCGTCTTTGACTGCAATTCCCCGGCCGGTGGGGCCGTGCACGCCGGTCGCGTGGGCCTCGTCCACGATAACACCGGCCCCATAACGTTCCGCCAGCGCGAATATTTCTGTGACCGGAGCGACATCACCCTCCATGCTGAAAACGCTCTCGGTAACAATCAATTTGCGGCAGCGTTCCAGCGCGTGATTTCGCAGCCCGGCTTCGAGCCCGTTGAGATCGAGGTGCGCATAGATGATTTTTCGCGCCCCGGAAAGCCGGATCCCGTCGATCAGGCTCGCATGATTCAGCGCGTCGGAAAAAACCAAATCTTCTTTCTTGAGGAGAGCAGTCAGCAAACTGAGATTCGCGGTGTAGCCGCTGCCAAAATAAAGCGCCGCTTCGGTTCCGGCGAACTGCGCAAATTCTTCTTCCAGCTTTTCCCAGACCGTGGCGTGCCCGGAGAGCAGTCGTGACCCCGTCCCTCCCACGCGTTGCGTCTTCCGCACCGCGCGCAACACCGCATCTTTCAGCGCCGGATGCCGGGAAAGTTCCAGATAGTCATTCGAGCAAAGATTCACGCCGCGAATTTCCGAAAGCGCGCGCAACCGGTTCCGTGCTTCGAGTTCGCGCAAACCGGCTTCCAGTTCGCGACGGAGAACCTCTTGAAAATTAGACGGCATGCGATTCGAGTGGCTTCATCCCAAGAGTGTGCAGCAGTTGCTCGTCTTCATCGGGGCCGGGATTTGGCGTAGTCAGCAATTTTTCGCCGACAAAAATCGAATTCGCTCCGGCGAGAAAGCAGAGCGTGACCGCTTCCGGGGACAGTTGCTTTCGTCCCGCGGCCAGGCGCACGCGCGACGCGGGCATCAAAATGCGCGCCGTGGCGATCGCGCGCACCATCTCCAGCGGATCCAGCGGCGGCACGGAAGCCAGCGGCGTGCCTTCCACCCGCACCAGCATGTTGATCGGCACGCTCTCCGGATGCGGTTCGAGCGTCGCCAGTTGGTGGAGCAAGCCGATGCGGTCCGTCTCCCGTTCGCCCATTCCCAGAATTCCACCGCAGCAAACGGTGATGCCCGCTTTGCGGACCGCTGCCAGCGTCTTCAACCGATCCTCGTAAACGCGTGTGGTGATGATGGACCCATAGAATTCGGGAGAAGTATCCAAATTGTGATTGTACGCAGTCAGCCCCGCTTCCTTGAGCTGCAGGGCCTGCTGCTCCGTGAGCATTCCGAGAGTGCAGCAAACTTCCATCCCCGTCGCCGAAACCCCGCGCACCATTTCCAGCACGTTCTCGAATTCTCTCCCTTCCGGCGCCTGCCGCCATGCTGCGCCCATGCAGAATCGTGTCACTCCCCGCCGGGCTGCGTCTCGCGCCACGTCGATCACTTCCCGGGGCTCCAACAATCCCTGGCGTTCCACATCTGTCTGGTAATGCGCGCTTTGCGGACAGTACGCGCAGTCCTCCGGGCAACCTCCCGTCTTGATGGAGATCAACTGGCAGGTCTGCACGCGATCCGGGGCGTGGTATTCGCGGTGAAGGGTTTGCGCCCGGTACATCAGTTCCGGAAGCGCGGTGCGATAGATAGCCTCAACCTCGGAGCGTTCCCAATCGTGGCGCAAATTCCCTCTCGCGGCGCGCTTCTGCGCCGCTTCCAGCACCGGTCTGGTTCCCATGTATCCCCGTCTCGTCGAAATCAAAAAATGCCTCTGGCATGTTACCATCAGGCCGCCAAAAACGTGCCGCCCAGATGTGCAAGGCAACAACAAGCCGCTTCGCTCGATCCGCGCAAGGCCGTTTGACCCGTTATTCGTAAAATGTTATAAAACTGCGATTTGTGCTTGCCCTGGCGCCCTGTCTCTTGGGCGCTTCACCGGCGTTTTGGGAGTAATTTCGCGCCGGCGTGTGGCGGCCTCTTGCCGTTGGAATGGGAAAAAATCGTTCTGCTGTCGCGCCTGACAGCGCTCGGTCGAAAAAGTGTGCCGGAGAAACGGCTGTTTCGGGACGTTGTTGACCTGCAAACTCAAGCATCTACGGAGGATTTTGAATGCGCACCTGGCTAGCGAGTGCCTGGTCCCCTTGTCTTAGATTCACCAAGATTGGAGCGGCCGCCGTTTTTGCGCTCATCACCGCCACTTCTGCGCTCGCGCAAAAGCCGCAAGAAGCCGGCGGCGAAGCCAATTTGAAGCTGCCGGACCTCTCGCAGGTAAAATTTCTCGGAACGGATGGTCACACGCTCCTGCTCTTCGGCATTCTTTTCTGTTTGTTTGGTCTCGCCTTCGGACTGGTGATTTATACGCGGCTGAAAAACCTGCCGGTCCACAAATCGATGCGCGATATCTCCGAGCTGATCTACGAAACCTGCAAAACCTATCTCACCACGCAAGGCAAGTTTCTGCTCTTTCTGTGGGTCTTCATCGCCATTGTCATCGTGCTGTACTTCGGCGTGCTGGCTCCCGTTCCCGGCAAGTCTATTGCCATCACGCTGCCGATCATTTTGTTTTTCAGCCTGGTGGGCATGGGCGGCAGCTACAGCGTTGCCTGGTTTGGGATCCGCGTGAACACCTTCGCGAATTCGCGCACGGCGTTCGCCGGTTTGCGCGGCAAGCCCTACGCCATCAACCACATTCCGCTCGAAGCCGGAATGAGCGTAGGCATGATGCTCATCAGCGTCGAGCTGCTGATGATGCTGATTATTCTGCTGTTTATTCCCGGCGATTACGCCGGCCCGTGCTTCATTGGCTTTGCGATTGGCGAATCACTCGGCGCGGCCGCGCTGCGTATCGCCGGCGGCATCTTCACCAAAATCGCGGACATCGGCTCCGACTTGATGAAGATTGTCTTCAAGATCAAAGAAGACGATGCACGGAACCCCGGCGTGATTGCGGACTGCACCGGCGACAATGCCGGTGATTCCGTGGGCCCAACCGCCGACGGATTTGAAACCTACGGCGTGACAGGGGTCGCGCTCATCACTTTCATCTTGCTGGCGGTGAAGAATCCCACGACGCAGGTGCAACTGCTCGTGTGGATTTTCGTGATGCGCATCATCATGTTGGTTGCCAGCGCGGCCGCGTACTTCATTAACGGCGCCATCGCCAAGGCGCGCTACGGCAACGCCGACGATATGAACTTCGAGGCGCCCCTGACTTCTCTCGTCTGGATCACCTCGTTTGTTTCCATCGGACTGACTTATCTGGTTTCGTCGCTGATCATTCCCAGCCTGGGCGGCGACCCGACGCAATGGTGGAAGCTGGCCAGTATCATTTCCTGCGGCACGCTGGCGGGGGCCATCATACCCGAGTTAGTAAAAGTTTTCACGTCGGTCGATTCGCGTCACGTCAAGGAAGTGGTCACGTCGGCGCAGGAAGGCGGCGCATCGCTGGGCATTTTGTCGGGCTTCGTTGCGGGAAACTTTTCGGGTTATTACCTGGGACTCTCCATGGTGCTTTTGATGTCCACCAGCTATCTCTTTTCGCAGCAGGGGCTCGGACACCTCATGGTGGCCGAGCCGGTGTTTGCTTTCGGACTGGTGGCTTTCGGTTTTCTTGGCATGGGCCCGGTGACCATCGCCGTGGACTCCTACGGTCCAGTGACCGACAACGCTCAGTCGATCTATGAACTTTCTCTGATTGAGCAAATTCCGGGCATCAAAGGAGAACTCAAGAAGGACCACAACATCGACGTGAATTTTGAGCGCGCCAAGCATTTGCTGGAAGCCAACGATGGCGCGGGCAACACCTTCAAAGCCACCGCGAAGCCGGTTCTGATCGGCACTGCCGTGGTCGGCGCCACCACCATGATTTTCTCCATCATCATGGCACTCACCAACGGCCTCGCTACGAACGTGGACAAGCTCTCGCTGCTTTACGCGCCTTTCGTTCTGGGGCTCATCAGCGGCGGGGCCATCATCTATTGGTTCACCGGCGCGAGCACCCAGGCCGTAACCACCGGTGCGTACCGCGCGGTCGAATTCATTAAAGCCAACATCAAGCTTGAAGGAGCTGCTTCCGCCAGCATCGCCGACAGCAAGAAGGTGGTCGAGATTTGCACCAAGTACGCGCAGAAAGGCATGCTCAATATTTTCATAGCCGTATTCTTCGCCACACTGGCCTTCGCATTTGTCGAGCCTTTCTTCTTCATTGGCTATCTCATCTCCATCGCCACCTTCGGCTTGTATCAGGCCATCTTCATGGCCAACGCCGGCGGCGCCTGGGACAACGCCAAGAAAATCGTGGAGGTGGTGCTGAACCAAAAGGGCACGCCGCTCCACGATGCCACCGTCATCGGCGACACCGTGGGCGACCCTTTCAAGGACACTTCGTCGGTCGCGCTCAACCCGGTCATCAAGTTCACCACGCTCTTTGGCTTGCTCGCAGTGGAGCTGGCCGTGAGCCTGACTACCAGCCAGCAAAGCACGACCTTGACGCACATCCTCGCCGCCGCTTTTTTTGTCGTCTCCTTCACTTTCGTTTACCGTTCTTTCTACGGCATGCGCATCAAGGGTTCGGCGTAGCGCGATTGTGTAGGGGCGCGCTTTAGCGCGTCCCAAGGGGCACGATTTGTCGTGCCCGTGCGGTTGCGAAACTCCTCACCAGCGAAAAAAGACAAACGGGACGCTATTGGCCGCCCCGTTTTTGTTTGTCCCCGGATTCTCTGGACGTGTCATTCTGAGCCTATCCGGCGAGGATAGGCGAAGAATCTCAGCGGACACTTCAAGCATGACTTGTGTGGTTGAGATCCTTCGGCGAACCTGCGGTTCGCCTCAGGATGAGCCTTTTCTTTGGGCTATGGCTGGGAATTCGAGCTAGAATCGCTGCGGTTCCGCGAGAGGTCCTCAAAAATGAAAGAGACTCTTTTTCTAGGCGCCGCCATCCTTCTGGTTTCAAGCTTTCCGAATATTTGCAACGCGCAGGTGGACACCAAGTGGAAAATTCACGATCCCAACCGCCCTGCCCCGCCGGTAATTGATCCCGGGACAGCGAGCACGCAGGATTCGCCCGGACACGCGCCTTCGGACGCCGTGGTGCTCTTCGACGGAAAGGACCTTTCCAGATGGGCGCACAAGGACGGCAGCGGGGCCAAATGGAAAGTGGAGAACGGTTACGCCGAAGTGGTGGCAAAAACCGGATACATCTACACGCGCGAAGCCTTCGGCGATTGCCAATTGCATGTCGAATTTGCCGAACCCGTCCCGCCCAAAGGTGAAAGTCAGGAGCGCGGGAACAGCGGTGTTTTCTTGATGGGGCTGTACGAAATTCAGGTCCTGGATTCCTACGAAAACAAAACGTATGCCGACGGTCAAGCCGCAGCGGTCTATGGGCAATATCCTCCGCTGGTGAATGCTTCCCGCACGCCGGGCCAATGGCAGAGCTACGACATTGTTTTCCACGGGCCGCGTTTCGCGAAGGACGGCAAGCTCCTTCGTCCCGCACGCGCAACTGTGTTACATAATGACG
>QHYN01000274.1 GCA_003224145.1 Acidobacteriota bacterium | reverse complement strand
ACCGCAATCGCGCATGGAGTTGCTGGTGCGGTTGCTGCGGGAATTCGAGAGCGACTACAATCGGATGTTGCGCGAAGGAGTAGCGAGCGTGGTAAAGCGCTTTGAGGTGATCTCGAGTTATGCCCATGGCAAGCGAGTGCGCGTAACGAACGGCACGGAGAGCTACCTGGGGACGACTGCGGGACTTGGGCCCGAGGGATTGCTGCAAGTCGAGCGCGACGACGGACGCGTGGTGACGGTGATTGCGGGGGACGTGGCGGAGGCGAGGTAAATGCTGTTCACCATCGACGTAGGTAATACCAACACGGTTTTAGGAGTGTTTCGAGGCGAAGAGCTAGTCGCGAATTGGCGGTTGACGACGGCGCGCGAACAGACCGTGGACGAATACGGCGTCTTGACGCGGAATTTGTTTACGCTGGCTGGATTAGACCGCGACGCCATTACGGGAGTGATCATCAGCTCGGTGGTGCCGCCGGTGAACTGGACGCTGGCGGAAATGTCGCGCGTGTATTTTGGGAAGAAGGCACTGTTCGTGGAACTCGGCGTAAAAACCGGGATGGCAGTGCTGGTCGACAACCCGTCGGAAGTGGGCGCGGACCGTATCGTGAACGGAGTGGCGGCGTTTCACAAATATGCCGGGCCCTGCATCGTGGTGGATTTCGGGACGGCGATCACCTTCGATGCGATTTCGGCGAAAGGCGAGTACCTCGGCGGGGTGATTGCGCCAGGGCTGGGGATTTCCTCGGAGGCGTTATTTGCGCGGGCGGCGAGATTGCCGCGAGTGGAAATCAAAGACCCCGGGAAAGTCATTGGAACGAATACGGTCACGCACATGCAGGCAGGCCTGTACTATGGGGCCGTCGATATGGTTGACGGGATGCTCGCGCGCATGAAGAAAGAACTTGGCGAAAGTGTGAAAGTAGTGGCGACCGGAGGGCAAGCGCGACTGGTGGCGAAAGGCTCGAAACACATCGAGCACACGGATGACTTTCTGACGCTGACGGGGCTGCGATTGATCTGGGAGAAGAATCAGCCGGCGGAACAAGGGAAGAGCACCGCGGCGGACGGTCGTGGAGCGCGAGGAACAGCTCAGGCCAAGAGAGCACAAAAGTAAGCCTGCGCGCGCACAGACCGTCGGACCGGATTCATTGGCTGGATTCGCTACCCCCACGAACAAAATGGACGGCTGGAACTATTTCAACTATTTTACCGAAATCGAAGAATATTTCTGGAAGAAACGGGGAGCGCACTTGCTGGTGTCGCCACTCGATTGGGCGATCATGGAAGCCTGGCAGAAGGCGGGCGTGCCGCTGGAAGCGGTGCTGAAAGGAATTGACAATGCCTTTGAAAGCTACCAGAGGTCGCGACGAGGGTCGGGCAAGCCTCTGAAAAGCCTTGCCTATTGCACTGACGCGGTCCTGCAAGCCGGGGAAGATCAACAAGACGCGGCTGCCGGCCGCGCGCCGAGGAATCCGAGCGCCACAGCCGCCGAACCGCTTTCCCGCGAGGAATTGAAGAAATACTTCGCAAAAAACGCGGCACAGCTAAAAGAGGCAGCAGCAAACCAGTTTGCGCTGCAAACTGAATTGGCGGCCCGGGTTGCCGAGATCGCGGATGGCCTGGACGTGATTGCAACGATTGTAGATACGCCTGGGAGGCTGGATCTCGAAGACCTGGAGCGACGACTAACGGTTCTGGATGAAAAGTTGCACGCGCTGCTGACGAGCCATACGCCGGAAGCCTTACTATTGAAAATCCGACGTGAAATGGATGGGCAACTGGCGTCGTACAGGCGAAAGATGAAGGCCGAGCAACTGGCGATGGTTGAGAAGCAGTACATGCAAAGGCGGCTGCTGGAAGAGTTCGGGTTACCGCGGCTGAGTCTTTTTTATTTATCCTAGAATTGCAGGCGCGATTGCTGACGTTCTGAACTCAGATAGAAGCGTATTGACCCGTTCCTCAGAGACCATTTTCGCTTAGAATTGGAAATTCTGATGGCTAATGAGTTGAGATTATCGATTGAGAAGCTTGTGTACGGCGGTGAGGGCTTGGCGCACACCGAAGGAAATACCGTCTTTGTCCCCTATGTTCTCCCCGGCGAGGAAGTGCGCGCGGCAACGAAATCGAGGAAGAAGAACGTGCTGTGGGCGGAACTGCTGGAAGTCACTTCGCCGGCGAAAGAGCGCGCAAAAGCCAAGTGTCCTCATTTTCAGAGATGCGGGGGCTGTCACTACCAGCACATTTCTCCCGGTGAACAATTGCGGCTCAAGAAGGAGATTTTGCGCGAAACACTTTCGCGGCTTGGCGGCATTCTTTGGGAGGGCCCGATTGCGGAACATACGGCGGAGCCGTACGCCTACCGGAACCGCGCGCAGTGGGCGGTGAGGAGCGGCTTGCCGCGGGCGCTCGGATACTTCTTGCCCGGAAGTTCGTTGATCTTGCCGATCGACGAGTGTCCGGTGCTTTCGCCCCGCCTCGCGGACACCTTTGCCAAGCTCCAAAATATGACACGCTCAGGCACGCTACCCACGGGAATTCAGGAGATAGAAGCATTCGTGGATTCAGCAGACGAAAAGATTGGCCTCAATGTGGCATTTGAAAGATTTCCGAAGCCCGCTGAAGAACTGGCGTCCGCTTTCCGTGGCGCGCTTCCGCAGATTGAAAGCTTGCTGCTGCTAGACCAGAAAAAGAACAAGTTTGAGCTGAGTGGACCGGGATACCTGACACAGGAAGCGGGCGGGTACAAATACCACGTCAGCCACCTATCGTTTTTTCAGGTGAACCGATTTCTGATTGAGGATTTGCTGAAAACTGTGACGGCAAGTGCGCACGGCGAGCTGGCGTTGGATTTGTACGCGGGGGTCGGCTTCTTCACGCTGCCGTTGGCGAAAGCTTTTCAGAAGGTGGTGAGCGTAGATGCGAATCTGGCGGCAACCAGGGACTTATCCGCCAATGCAGAACTCGCGGGCTTCGCGATCGCATCACACAATGAACAGGCAGAAGAGTTTTTGAGGAAGACCAAAGAAAAGCCAGAGTTCGTGGTCCTGGATCCGCCAAGGGCAGGGTTGGGCGCGGAAGCAGCGAAGATCCTTGCGGAGCTTGGCGCCCGAGAGATTGTTTACCTTTCCTGCGATCCCTCGAAGCTAGCTCGCGACTTGGCGGTTTTGACAAATTCGGCTCGGAAGCCGAAAGGAATCCCGGAGCCAAGCATCCGGTACGAAATCACGGAAGTGCACCTGTTCGATCTTTTCCCCCAGACCTTTCACATCGAGACGCTGGTCAGGTTGCGAAAAACCCCATGAGGCTTCCGGCTGTTGCGATTGCCGCAGCGTTTGCTTGCGGCATCGCACTCGGTCTGCACCCTGTAGCAGCTTCGAATGCCACGTCTGTTTTTCTTCTCTCCTCTTGTTTCCTTGCCAGCCTCGCCTTCATTCTCATCGGCATTGGGCTAACGGGAATCGGACGTCTCATTCCGGCGGCCGTGGTCTCGCTCTTTACGTGGGTGTTGCTCGGATTTCTCGGGGTTTGCGTCGCGGAGCAACCGCGACCTCCCGACCACGTTACGTCACTCGTGGAGCGAGGGCGACTTTCTCTGGAAACG
>QHYN01000273.1 GCA_003224145.1 Acidobacteriota bacterium | reverse complement strand
AGTCAATCGCTGTTCGGGAACAAACCCAGCTTCCGGCGTTCCCTCTGCGGTTTGTCGCGTCACCGCGGTTTGAATTCCTTCCCACGGATTGAGCGTCACAACGGGCCAATCGCTACCGAATGCCAGGTGACCCCCGGAATCCGAGATGCTCTTCCACGCCCAAGCTCGCGAAGCGCGATCGGGACCGGCATTACGCGCCCAAACGTCGAGGGTGTCGGAATCGGGGTAAGAATGAAGCGGCTGCATGCTGGCGATGACGGCGAGCTTTCCGAAGCGTGAAATGTCAGCCGCGGCGACGGTTTCAATGTGTTCAATGCGTGGGCGGCGATCCCGCTTGTGATTCCGTTGTTCCGCGTTCTCGTAAGCATCGAGGGCCATTCGGACGCCGTAATCGCCGATGGCGTGTGTGAAAAGCTGCAACCCGCGCTTATCCAGTTCGGCGACCGCGCTGTTGTAGCTGGCGGGCTCCCAGAAAGGCTTACCTTTCAAGGAAGGGTCGTCGCTATAGGGCTCGAGCATAGCGGCAGTGTGGGATTCCACCACGCCATCGACCATGAATTTAACGGCGCCCGCGTCTATCCAATCATCATGAAATTTCTTGCGGGCCGCCTCGATGGAATCGAGATCCTTTGGCCGGAGCTGAGGGGGATCAAGGAAGTAAGCGATATACATGCGCACGCTGAGGTCACCGCGATGGCGCATTTCCTCGTAGAGGTCGAGGATTTCAAAATCACCGCCGGCACTATGGACGCGGGTGATGCCATGTTGGTTGGCCCATTTCATTCCCGCGCGCAGAGCCAGAAGCTTGTCGGCACGTGTCGGCTTAGTGATCACCTTGGCAACCAAGTCCTGCGCCGACTCTTTCAAAGCGCCGGTGGCTTCGCCGGTTTGGGGATCCCGGACAATGATGCCGTTTAGCGGATTGGGCGTTTCGCGTGTGATTCCAGCTAGCGCGAGGGCTTTAGAATTGGCCCAATACGTGTGACCGTCATAACCTTCGAGGAAAACAGGCCGGTTGGGGAAGAGTTCGTCGAGATATTTCTTGTGGGGCAAGGCCTCCTGACCGAACATGGCGTAATTCCAGCCGCGGCCCAGGATCCAATCATCGCCTGGATGTTCCGACGCATATTCGCGCAGTCTCTTCTGGATGTCGGAAGCGTCTTTCGCGCCTTCGAGGTTCACGCGGCCGAGGCTCAGAGAGCCGTCGAGGAAATGAATGTGGCAATCGGTGAAGCCAGGAAGAACGACTTTTCCCCCGGCGTTTACGACTTTTGTGCCCATGCCGTGCATTTTCTCGATGGCGGTGTCATCCCCGACGGCAACGATTTTCGCACCGCGTATGGCCACGGCCTGAGCCCAGGGTTGCCGGGGATCCTCTGTGTAGACGCGGCCGTGGATCACGATGATGTCGGCCGGCTCAACGATGAACCCCTGGGCTGCCGTGAAGTGGACAGTACCGGCGAAGAGCGCAAGGAATGGAAGCGCGAGACGAACAGAACGAGTGCTCATCGGAGTGAAGCCCCCCGGATCAGAATGTTGGCGGCGTGTTAATCCACAACAGGGAAGTCTCCGTGCGGCCCGGATTCTTCCAGCGATGCGGAATCGAGCTTTCAAAATAGAGGCTGTCCCCCACCTTCAGCCGATAATGCTCGCCATTGTTCAGCCAGATTTCAAATTTCCCGCGAAGAACGTGGAGGAACTCTTCCCCCTCGTGGGCATAGGATTCGCCGCTCCCGCCACCGGGTTTGACGCGGAATAGATGCGGCTCCATCGCCGTGTTACCCCAGGCGAGCAATTCCATGCGGACATCAGGGGTAGCTTCGAGGATTTTTCGTTGAGCAGGGTGCACCAGGCGCGGATTATCACCGGAAGTCTCGAAAAGCGAAAGAATGTTGATGCGGTAGAAGCGTGCGATGCGGCGAAGCGTGGCGATGGAAGAACGCATCTGTCCGCGCTCGAGAGCGCTTAGAAAGCCGACGGAGACGCCGGTGGCTTTGGCGACTTGTGCGAGAGAGAGACGGCGCTTGGCACGCAAGCGGCGGAAACGCTGCCCCGGAAGGAGTGTGCCTTCCGCCGGAGAGGAGACCATGCCCTGACGCTTGAGGACATGAACGATGGCGGGTGGATTGAGGCCCCGGGCACGGCGGAAAAATATGGCGCGCTGGAGCAGGCGCACGTCGGATTCGCTATAGAGGCGATAGCGGCTCTGGGTGCGCTGCGGCGTGACGAGGCCGAGTGTCTCCCACGCGCGTAGAGCAGAAGAAGAAATACCAACGCGGCGGGCCACTTCGCTGATGCGCAGCAGATGACGCGCGCCGCGCTTGACCGATTGTGTGGATAAATTCTTTCTGCTTGACACCGCACCCAACTTTCTCTAAGTTTGCTGGATTATAGTAAGGTTTCAGCGGCACATCAACCACGAAGAATAGAACCTCGAAAATTCTTCGCGGCAAGGGGTGGGGTCATGAAAGATAACGCACTCTTCGGGCGGCACCGTTCGTTGTGCAGCCAGAGCATTCTGTCTGCGGCTATTCTGGTCCTCGCGATTCTTTTGGCCACGCCATTTGCGGGCGCGCAGAGCACCGGGGGCCGCATCCGCGGCACGGTGACGGATGCGAGCGGTGGCGCCGTAGCGGGCGCTACTGTCACACTGATCAATAAAGCAACGCACGCGACTCGTAACGCGCAGGCGGGGGCAAACGGGGAATACATTTTTCTTGAAGTACCCGTGGGTAGTTACGATATTGAAGTCACGGCCAAAGGTTTCAAGAAACATACCCTCAACGGCATTGGCCTGAATCTGAACGAAGTTGTCAATCTGGATTTCACTTTGCAGGTGGGCGGCACCACGGAAGTGGTGGAAGTGACGGGCGCGGCGCCGTTGGTGGACACCACTTCGACGCAGCTCGGTGCCGTCGTGGGCGAACGCGCCATAAGCCAGCTCCCGCTGGCGCAGCGGGACACCTACCAATTGCTGCAATTACAGCCGGGCGTTCAGTCACAAGTTGGCTTGGATACGGTCTACGGGAGCGACCGCGCAGGCGTTGTCTCGGTTAATGGCGGCCGCGGGCGCGACAACAATTTCACAGTCAACGGTGGGGACGGCAACGACCAGTTTGCCGGATTGCCCGCCATTCAGCCTTCTCCCGATGCTATCGCAGAGTTCCGCGTATTAACCAATACGTTTGACGCGGAGTACGGGCGCAACTCCGGTGCCGTGGTCAATGTTGTAACGAAATCCGGCACGAATGATTTTCACGGAAGCACATACGAATTCTTCCGCAATCGTTCACTGAACGCCAGAGGTTTTTTTGATACTCAGAAGCTCGATTATCTGCAAAACCAGTTCGGAGCGACGCTGGGCGGGCCGATCAAAAGGGACAAAACGTTTTTCTTTGCATCGTATGAGGGTAACCGGAT
>QHYN01000021.1 GCA_003224145.1 Acidobacteriota bacterium | reverse complement strand
TTTCTTCGCTGGAGGAATTGGCAGCGGCGAAAGAAGAGGAACTGGAGCAAGTGCCGGAAGTGGGGCCAAAGGTGGCGGCGAGTATCGTGGAGTTTTTCTCGGAACCCGCGAACCGGCAGTTGGTCAAGAAATTGTACAAGGCGGGGGTTCGGCCGACGGCGGAGAAACGCGAGGTTAAGAGCAACAAGTTTGCCGGGAAGTCGTTTGTGTTTACGGGAACGTTGGCGAATCGCTCGCGGGAAGAGGCAGGAGCGATTGTGCAACAGCACGGAGGAAAAGTTTCGGGGTCAGTGAGCAAAAAAACGGATTACGTGGTGGTGGGGACGGATCCGGGGTCGAAATACGACAAGGCAAAGGAATTGGGAGTGACGATTTTGACTGAAAACGAATTCGAGAAACTCCTTGGCTTGAAGTAGCCACGCCGCGCTTTCCCTGGTGGTCGTTCCGAGCGCAGGGCCGATGTTTCTTTTCGGCCCGCAGTGGAGCGATCTCTCCGAACGAATCTTCCTGAAGATAATAGCATCTGAGTTGATTCGTAAGGCATAATCCGCTGCGATGTCCGAGGGCAGGTATTGAAGCAACTTGCCAAATTTCTTCGTTCCGTTTTGCCAGCAGACTGGAGCCAACTAATCTTCCTCTTCGGGGTCGTCTGTCTGTATATCGCTCGGATTTTACGGTCGTTGCTAGCGAAAGGGGCCCCGTCGAGTTCTCTTCTCCTTCTCTTCACTGCACACATGCCACTTCTTGCTGGAGTGGCGGGCTATTTCATCTGTTTTTGGCCTGGCAAGCATCCCGCGCGGCGCATCTTATATTGGGTATGTCTGCCGGCGCTCGGCGGACTGAGCCTGACTTATGGCCTCTTCCTCTACTATGGATTAGGGCCTTCTTCAGCGCACGGGACTGGCACAGCTTACACCGTCGGTTGGGCGCTATCGGCAGTATGGAGCCTCGGCCCTGAATTTCATTTCGCGCTCCTTGGACTGATCCTTGTCGCGCTCTTCGCCTGGCGTCTTGCGACGGGTTATTCATCGCTACCGCTGGCGTTGCCTGAATCTAGCATTCTCCTTTCGGATGATCCCGTCTCGTGGCGTCGTGTTCAGATCCTGGTGTGGATACTCGTTGCCTTGGCGGGGGGACCCCTCTTTCTCTACATCGCACTTATCCTAACAGTTATAGATTATCTCCTCGTAGTTTTGATTCCCTGGATCGCTCGCTTCGCCCGCCTCGCCGGAGTCTCTACGTTGGTCGCCAAGTTTATTTTGGGGATTGGCGCGATCGGAGGCTACCTTCTAGTTGCTTCTGCTTCTCAAGCGATGGTGCTGGGATTCGCGCTTTTAACGTTGGGGAAGGAGGGGTGGAAGAACTTACGCCGTTCTATTCGATTGCCAAAACCTGAGTATTTCCTTGTCGCCCTGGCTTTCCCTTTCGCGATTGCCACTTTCATTGCCGTGGTGTGGCACTTATTTCCGCTTGTGCAAATTGAAAATCAAACGAAAGTGCTCCCTGGGATATTCTTCGCTGCGTTCCTCGAAGAAATCATAATTCGAGGCTTGCTGCAACCGCGATTTATTCGGAGTTACGGTCTTCTGCGGGGTATTTTTCTGGTAGGTATCGTGTGGGCGGCTGCTCACTTTTACGGAGACTTTTTTCCGCACTTCAGCCATGGCAATGTACTTCTACAAATCGGATGGCGCCTTCTGGACGGCGTGGTGTTCAGCTTTATCCTCGGATGGCTTACTTTGCGAACACGGTCGATCCTTCCGGCTACCGTCGCCCATGGTATCGAAAATGTTCTCGTCGTTCCGACCTTCGGACCGCGATTCCTTATGCTGGCACTTGTAAGAAATCTCTTGTGGGGTGCGCTGGCTTATGTGTTGTTCCGCTACTGGCCGGTTTGGTTGGAAGGTGAACCGGATGCGAGCGCGGCGGAGGTCACGTCCCAGCCCGGTACGTGACCTACTACAATTTATGCCTACATCAGCGTTCGTTCGGTGCATCCTCGCGCTATAATAATAGCTGGCGGGCGGGCCGGGTGATCGCTGGCTGAGGCCGAGGAAACGGCGGCGTAAAGCCGCCGCTACAAGGCGGAAGCGGGAGGAAAGTCCGGACACCGTCCTGAGGCACGTTGACCGCTCTGCGTTCATCTGAAGGTTGAACACACGGCGATGGATAGGAGTGCCGGGCTAAAGCCCGGCGCTACACAAGCAAACGCCGTCGCGCGGACGCGCATGGTGAGCGGAGAGCGGTCAACGGAACTCTTGGCAGGGCAACGCGCCTGATAACGTCAGGGGGCGCGATGGGGAGCACAGGCTAAAGCCTGTGCCACTCGGAGCGCTACGGAAAGTGCCACAGAGAATAGACCGCCGGCGGAGCGCAGCACGGTGGCATCACGCAGGGAAACCTGCGGGACGTCTTCGCAACGCACGCAACGTTGGGCAAGGGTGAAAAGGTGGGGTAAGAGCCCACCGCTCCGGTGGCGACACCGGAGGCACGGAAAACCCCGCGTGGTGCAAGGCCAAATAGGAGGGGAGAGCCGGCCCGGCTCGATGAGCGAGCGTTTTCTAACGGAAACGCGCTCCTTCTGGGGCGGCGCAAGCCGTCGTGGATGAGAACCCTCGGGTAGGCTGCTGGAGTCACGGTGCGAACCGTGACCTAGAGGAATGATCGCCGCAGCGTGCGGTTCGTTTTGCGAACTGCGTGCCGCACAGAATCCGGCTTACAGGCCCGTCCGCCAATTTTCAATCGATTTCGCCCGTCTGCAAACCCCCGCTAGAAACCCGCCTGGGTAGGGCTCCCAAGTTGCCACGAGTGGGATTCCGTGTATCATCGGGGCCAGACATTGCGTCAGGAAGTCCGCCAGCGGCGATCCTTCCGAGACCAAACGGGCCGAGACCAAACGGGGAATCCAGTTTCCCAGGCCCGAGGAGAACGCTCACGTGAGCCGGAGTCGTCTACTGCTCAGAATGGAGCTGCGCAGCAATCCGGAGATGCTCGGCGTCGTGCGAGACGCATTGGGCCAGCTCGCGGCGACACTGGGATTCTCCGAGCCGGATTGCCGCGCTGTGGTTCGTGCCGTCGACGAAGCGCTGACAAACATTATTCGCCACGCCTACCTTGGAGACGCGGAACAGCCCATCGAGGCATCCTTCCGCCGGATTCATGCGCCGCGGGACGGCGAGCCCGAAGATGCTCTTGAAATTGTGTTGGAAGATTACGGTGTGACGGCGAATCCGGAGAAGATGTGCGGCCGCGCGCTTGAGGATGTGCGGCCTGGAGGCTTGGGCCTGCACTTTATCCGGGAGTGTATGGATAAGGTAGAATTCAGCCGCAGCAACGGCAAGAATCAGCTGAGGCTGCTGAAGTTCTTGCACGTGCATAAATCCGAGAAAGGCTCGTCGTGAGGACTAACTTGCAGATTGCCGCCCGCCATTTGGACAAGGTGACCATTTTCGATATTTCGGGAGACATCGATCTCGCGACATCCCCGCAACTGCGCAAGGCGCTGCTACGCGAATTTCGCGAACTGAAGACGCCGCGGGTGGTGCTGAACCTGGGGGCCGTAAGGTACATCGACAGTTCCGGCGTGGCGTCGCTCGTGGAAGGCCTTAAGGCGTCGCGCGAAGTCAGGTCGCGGCTCATCTTATTCGGATTGAATAAGACGGTACGCGAAGTTCTCCAACTTTCCAGACTGGTGAAGATTTTTGAGATTTACGAGGACGAAGCGCAGTCCGTAGCATCCTGAGGCTGCTCCCCGCAAACCCAGGAAGCCCGACGAGAGCATCTGTGGAACTGACAACGCAAATTGGGGAATCGGTTACTGATGGGCTCGCGTATTTGGGGGCGCTGGCTTCCCTCGGGGGCCGCGCTGCGTACTTTACGTTCATCGCCCCATTCCAAGGTAAGCCCGTGCGCCTCCAGCGCGCCATTACCCAGGCCATGCAGACTGGTGTCGGGGCGCTCCCGATTCTTTCCCTCATTACGTTTTTCATCGGGTTGATTCTGGCGTTGCAAAGCGCCTACGAGCTACGCAAGTTCGGCGCCTTGAATTACGTTGCCAACGCCGTGGCGATTTCCATGACGCGGGAACTTGGACCGCTGATTACCGCGATCGTGGTCATCGGACGGTCGGGTTCGGCGTTTGCAGCGGAAATCGGTACCATGAAGGTCACGGAGGAAATTGACGCGCTGGAGACGATGGCGATCGATCCGATACAGTTCCTGGTTACGCCAAAATTTATCGCCATGATGGTGATGCTGCCGTGCCTGACGATCTGGGCGAACTCCATGGGAATTCTTGGCGGCGCGCTCTTTGGCGTGACGCAGGCGGATTACACTTGGGTTCGTTATATTCGGTCTTCCCTGGACGCGCTCTTTCTGCGCGACATCACGACGGGTTTGATCAAGAGCGTTGTTTTCGGTATGACGATTACGGCCGTGGGATGCCATGAAGGCTTGTCCACGGGCGCAGGCGCGGAGCAGGTCGGCCGATCAACGACCCGTGCGGTGGTGGTTTCCATTTTTCTAGTGATTCTGGTGGACTTGGTCTTTACGGCGCTCTTTTTCTTCATGAGTGAAAGGTAAGCCTCGAAACATCGCATGGATCAAATCGACAACGCGCTGACGCAACCGGAGGCGATGATCTCGCTGCGGAATCTTCGCGTCAGTTACGGTGACAGCGAGATACTCCACGGCATCAATTTTGACGTGATGCCCGGCGAAACCCTGGTGATTCTGGGCGGGTCTGGTTCCGGCAAGAGCACCCTGCTGCGCACATTGGTGGGCCTGGAAAGGCCGAGTTCTGGTGAAATCTGGCTCAAAGGGAAAAATATCGCCGCAATTTCATCCGACGAGATGAACGCAATCCGAAAGAAAATCGGCATGTCGTTTCAAGGCGGTGCGCTGTTTGGCTCGATGACCGTGGGAGAAAATGTGGCCCTGCCTTTGCGCGAGCATACCAAACTCGAGGAAACAACCATCGAAATCATTTTGCGGCTGAAGCTGGATCAGGTGGGTCTGGCAGGATTCGAAAACTACATGCCGTCGCAGTTGAGCGGCGGCATGAAGAAGCGTGCGGCCGTGGCTCGCGCGCTGGCCATGGATCCTGAAATTCTTTTTTTCGATGAGCCTTCCGCGGGGCTGGATCCTATTATTGCAGCCGGCGTGGATCAGCTCATTCTGGAACTCAAGCAGGCATTTCACATGACCATCATCGTGGTCACCCACGAACTGGCCAGCGCCTTCCTGATCGCGGACCGCATGGTGTTGATTGACAAGGGCAACGTTGTCGCCATCGGCTCCACGGAAGAAATGCGTTCGAGCACGCATCCGCGCGTGCGGCAATTCCTTGACCGTATTGCCGAGCCGGAAGTTTCTCAGGAATTGGATTATCTGCAAATGCTGACGGAAGAATACCGCCGTCCAGGCCGTTAACGAACGGGAAAGAGAGGTGCGAGATGCAATCGAAACGTGAGCAAGCCATGGTGGGATTGTTTGTTCTGGTCGCCGGCGCCGTGCTGGTGTTCACGGTTTTTGCTATTACAGGCGCTTTTGGGGGCGCGGCGGCGACGTACCGCGCTTACTTCCCGTTTGCCGGCGGCCTGGAGCCCGGCGCGACGGTGCGCTATGCGGGCGGGCCGAAAGTCGGCCGCGTCGAGAAATTGCAGCTGGACCCGAAAGATTCTTCGCGCATCGAGATAACCTTCAGTGTGAAGTCCGGCTTGCCGGTCAAAACGGATAGCCACGTCAAGATCATGAGCTTGAGCCCGCTGGGGGACAATCATCTGGAAATTGTTCCGGGAGGCGAAAAGGCGGCGCTGGCCGCAAACGGGGCGATCCTGCCGTCCGATCCCTACGTCGACTTCAATGCGCTCACGGCAAAGATCAACGACATTGCGCCCCACGCGCAGCAACTTCTTAAAACGCTCAATGATCGCGCGGAAGATCTGCAAGTGACCCTGGCTCGCGTCAATGATCTGCTTAAAGATTCAAACCGGGCGAACCTAGCGGGCGCGCTGGCCGAAACTCGCGGGATGATTGCGGAAAACCGCGGCCCGGTGAAGGCGACAATACAGAACCTGAATTCCGCCAGCCAAAAACTGGAGCCGCTGCTCGTGGACCTGCGGAAAACGTCGGCGCAGGCCAATGAAGCGCTGAATCATATCGATTCTTTGATCGGAGAAAATCGAGCTGACGTTCGCCAGGCGGTGATCGAGTTGCGGCGATCGCTCGCCACGGTAACGGATCTAACCGGCCGGCTGGACCAGACGCTCGACGTTAACTCCGACAATATCGATGAGTTGCTCGAAAACCTGCGCCATGTGAGCCAGAATCTCAAAGAATTTACGAACACCATTAAGACGAGGCCTTACACGCTCATTCGGTCGAGTAACCCACGCGAGCACAAACCAGGAGAACGGCAATGAGCCGAGTGCGAGGTAACGTGGAATGCGATACCTGAGAAGAGTGCCGGCTGCATTCGATGAGACATTTCGTCAAGCGGCTAAAAGAGCCCTAATCACGGCCTTTGCGCTGATGGTTGGATTGCTCAGCGGCTGCGGCGCCACACGGCCGAGCAAGTACTACCAGTTGACGGTCCCAGCCGATCCGCCAGCGGTCGAAAAAGCGGACACGATTCCCGTGACGCTACTTCTGGGCGCGCTGATGACCTCCCATTTGTACCGCGAGGATCGCATCGTCTATGGCAACGATGGCGAACAAATGGGCACCTACGAGTATCAGCGTTGGGCTGAGCCGCCCGCGGAAATGATCCAGGAAGTCTTGCTGCGAGAGCTGCGAGCATCCGGCCGCTACCGGGCTGTCCAATACCGGCGCAGCAATATGCAAGGAGACTTTGCGATCCGCGGACACCTTTACGATTTCAAAGAGGTTACCGGCGAGCAGATGGCCGCGAGGGTCACGCTGGAGTTGGAAATGCGCGATTTGAAGAATGGCGCGACCGTTTGGACTCATTACTACACCCACGACGAACCGACGAGCGGGAAAGACGTACCGGCCATTGTCGCGGCGTTGGACAAGAATGTTCAGCGCGGCGTGAAAGAAGTGGTGGAAAGTCTGGATCAGTATTTCGCTGCTCACCCCGTAAAATAACGCGGGACTCCCCGCCAATTGGGGCTCTGCCGGGCGGGACGCGCGACTAGGCCACGCGCCGCAGGGAGAGCAGCGTTATGTCGTCCTCCAACTCGCTTTCCCGGCCTCGGTGAGAATGGACGCCATCGAGAAGCGCGCGAGAAAAATCCTGCAGCACCAGGGGCTGAGGCAATCCGCGCAACGTCTTTTCCGCAAGCGCCAAAAAACCCTTGGAAGTGAGTTGCTCCCCCGCAGGCGAGCGAACTTCGGTTGCACCGTCGGAGAACGCCAGAATCATGTCACCGTGATTCAGCCGCACGCTCTGTTGGTTATAGATTTCACCCGTGATATATCCGAGCGGCAGGCCCTCCAGCCCTTCCCCCAGCTCCAGAAATCGCCTCTCGCGCTCGCGCCAGAGAAACATCCGCGGGTGCGCCGCGTAGGCAAAATTAAATTCCCCGCTCGTGCCATCGAACGTTCCCGTGACGACCGTCGTCAGCCGCAGCGGACCAGACGAGCTTTGATTTGAAAGTGTAAAAGCGTCATTGAGCGCACCCAGCAAACCCGCCGTGTCTCGAATGTCTTGAAATTTGTGCAATAGCTGGTGGACGTGCCGCGCCACACCGGCTGCCGTATAGCCGTGGCCGACGCAATCCGCGAGAACTACGCGGGCAAGGTTGTCGCTGCAGGAAAACACCGCGGAAAGATCGCCGCCTTTGTCGCCTCCGGCGGGCACGGCGATGACATCACTTTGCAATCCCGCCAGATCGAGAGAGCGGTGGGCCCTTTCATTACCGGCCCACAGCTCCATGCAGCCAAAAGGCCGCATGGCGGTTTTCGTACAATCAAATTGGTCGGGTTCGATTTTCTTGTATTTCATAGCATTTTTGATGCTTGAGCGACTTTCTCGGGTGCGGCAATTCCTGATGAAGGCCGACCTTACTTCGTCGTCGCCTGTGTGAATCATCCCACCAGGCCGAGCCTGAGTCATGCGCCGGCAGCAAGTATCTCACTTTCCCTCGCACCTGCCGTATGATGCTCGCATGCGGCTTCTGCTAGTAGAAGACGATGCGCGGATTGCGCGGTTCGTGGCCAAGGGCCTGCGAGAGCAGGCGTATGCCGTGGATGTTGCGGGAACCGGTGACGACGCGCTTTATCAGGCGGCGGTGAATACCTACGACTTAGTGATCCTCGACGTGATGATACCGGGACGGGACGGGTTCGCGGTATGCCGCGAGCTGCGTACATCCGGGCAGCGCATGCCGATTTTGATGCTGACCGCGCGGGATGCCGTGGAGGACCGCATTGCCGGGCTCGATCGCGGCGCGGACGATTATTTGACGAAACCGTTCGAGTTTCGCGAATTGCTGGCACGGCTGCGGGCACTGCTGCGGCGATCCGGTGAACTCCGCCCCGAAAAAATTGCGGTGGCTGACCTTGTGCTCGATACCGGCGCGCAGAGCGCCACGCGTGCAGGGCGCCACATCACACTGACGACAAAAGAATACGCGCTGCTGGAATATCTCGCGCGGAACGCGGGCCGCGTGGTGGGGCGGGCGGAAATCGCGGAGCACGTGTGGGACGAAACTTTCGATCCCTTTTCGAATTTGATCGAGGTGTACATCAACCGGGTGCGCCGGAAAATTGACGCGGAATCGGCGAAGCCATTGGTTCACACCCGGCGCGGTGCGGGCTACGTTCTCGGCACGGCTTCTGATTTGACTGGCGGGGACGCGGGCGAGGAGAGTATGCCGCCGCGCCAACGTCCAAGAACAACATCTCCTCCACGGAAGAGCCATGCTTGATTCGATCCGCACGCGGCTCACGCTCTGGTATACGGGCGTGCTTGCGCTCGTGCTGGTGGTGCTTTCCGTCACTACCTATTTTGTTTTTCTGCGGAGCGTCGAGAGGCGAACGGACGCCAATCTAAATGAGCTTTCCGAAACATTCCTGGTTACCCTGCGCGCCGAGTTGGAAGATCAAACCGGTCCCGATCCCTTCAAGGCTGCCGCGCAGGTAGCCATTGCCGAACATCTTTTCCGGGATCAAGTCTATTGGGTGGCTGACGCGACCGGGAAAATGATTGTGAGTTCCCTCGAGACTGTTCCGGCAAGTTCCGGGAAGAATTCTCCGCCGCCTGATCTTTTGAGTTCTGCATCCTTTCAGGAATTCCTCAAGGCTGCTTCGCATGCGGAACGTTTTTTTGGGAAAGTCCGAGGAGGCAGAAACGGCTATCGCGCATTTGCCCGGCGTTTTTCCGCTCGCGGGAACAACTATACATTGGTGATTTTGCAATCGCTGCACGCGCAGACGGAAATGCTTGAAGAAGTGACGGTGACGTTTGCGTGGGTGATTCCGATCGCCATATTGCTGGCGAGCGTGGGCGGCTACTTTCTGGCGCGCAAGAGCCTCGCCCCGGTGGTGGCGATGAGCAGCCAAGCGGGGCGCATCGGCGCCGCGAATTTGCATGAGCGGCTAGTGGTACAAAATGAAAGGGACGAGCTGGGACTCCTGGCGCGATCATTCAACAGCCTGCTGGACAGACTCGGCGAGTCGTTCGAACGCCAACGGAGATTCATGGCCGATGCTTCGCACGAACTGCGCACACCAGTAGCGATTCTCCGAGGCGAGGCGGAAGTCGCGCTGTCGCAGCAGGCGCGGCCAGTCGAGGAATACCGCGAATCGCTGAGCGTGCTGCATAAGGAGGCGCAGCGGCTCACGCACATCGTGGAAGACCTCTTCACGCTGACGCGCGCGGACGCGGGACAGTACCCGCTCCAGCCAAGCGATTTTTATCTGGATGAACTGATTGTGGAGTGCGTGCACTCGGCGCGGACACTGGCGCTCGCCAAAAAGACCTCGTTAGCATTTGATGACGCGGCGGAAGCGCCGATCCATGCGGATGAATCTCTGCTGCGCCGGATGGTCCTGAATTTGCTGGATAACGCGATCAAATACACCCCAGAAGGGGGGCGAGTCACGGTGCAGTGCCGTTGCGAGCGTGGGGAGTATGCTCTCAGCATTACGGACACCGGAACCGGGATTCCGGCTGAATTGCGGCCGCGCATTTTCGAGCGCTTTTTCCGTGCCGATAAAGCACGCTCGCGTTCAGAAAGTGACGGCGGGGGCGCAGGACTGGGCTTGGCCATTTCACGCTGGATTGCACAAGCGCATCAAGGGCGCTTGGAACTTACTCGATCGGATTCCACTGGGAGCACCTTCACGGCCTACCTACCGGCCAATTCCGGCCGCACTGAATTTCCGAGTTAATCCTGCGTTTATCTCAGAATGGTTAGCCTGTAATTTCCTGCTCTGCATCCGGGCGGGACTGGCAGAGGAGTTGAGATTTATGGAATCACGTCGAATCCTTGCGATGTCATGGCTTTTGGTGGCCGTGCTCGGGTTGTGCGGTGCGGGCGTAGCCGCAGCGCAAGAACCCGAAGCCAGCGGAAAGACCATAGCGACAAAGGATCCCGCTCAGGGGACTCCGACGGGAGCACCTCTGTTGCAGCTAACACTGCAAGATGCCCTCGCGAGGGCGCGAAAAAACAGCGTGCCATTTCAATCCGCGCTGACCGATTCGGCGATCGCTCGACAAGACCGCTATCAGGCGGCGGCGGCACTGCTTCCCAGCGTGAATTACAACAACGAGGCTTTTTACACGCAGAGCAATGGCCCGGGGAACGGTCCCCGCTTCATCGCGAACAACGCGGTGCACGAATACGTCAGCCAGGGAAACGTGCATGAGTCCCTGGACCTGGCAGGCGTGGCGAATTTCCGACGGGCCGCGGCGCTGGCAGCAGTCGCGAAAGCCAGGGTGGAGATTGCCTCGCGCGGACTGGTAGTCACAGTGGTTCAGGATTATTACGCTGTTGCGGCAGCCCAGCAAAAGTTGCTGTCTTCGCAACGAGTGGCGGACGAAGGCGAGCGCTTCCTGAAGCTGACGCAAGATTTGGAGCATGGCGGGGAAGTGGCGCATTCGGACGCGATCAAAGCGGAATTGCAAGCGCAGGAACGTCGCCGGCAACTGCAGGAAGCGCAATTGGGGCTGCTCAATGCGCGGCTCGATCTGGCGGTACTGATTTTTCCGGACTTCAACGACAATTATGAAGTAGCCGACGACCTACATGCTTCCATCCCTTTGCCGACGCTGGGCGAAGTGCAGCAGCAGGCGGCGCGTGATAACCCCGACGTTCGCGCCGCGCTGGAGAGTGTGCGCGCAGCGGGTTCCGATGTGACCGGCGCGCGCGCCGGGTATTTGCCATCGCTGAGCCTGGACTACTGGTATGGGATCGATGCGCCGCAGTTTGCCGTGAACGGCCCCAATGGAATCTCTAATTTGGGTTCTTCGGTCCTGGGCACGCTGAATATTCCCATCTGGAATTGGGGTGCCACACAGAGCCACATCAAGCAAGCGGAGTTGCGGCGCGCGCAGGCGCAGAGGGAGCTTTCGCTCGCGCAGCGCAAGCTGCTGGCCGAAATCAAGTCACTCTACTCGGAGGCCGAAACCGCAATGAACGAACTCGGCGGCCTGAGCCGCTCGGCGGAATTGGCGGAAGAAAGCCTGCAACTGACCACGCTGCGCTACAAGGGCGGGGAGGCAACGGTGCTGGAGGTTGTGGATGCGCAGACGACATTTGCGCAGTCGAGTGCAGCCTATCAGGATGGCGCAGTGCGCTATCGTGTGGCTCTGGGGAATTTGCAAACTTTGACGGGAGTGCTTACAACTCCATGAAACCGACGATACATCCTGGAATTTTCAGACGCAGAGGATTGGCCCTTGTTTCGCTGGTAAGCGCTTCGACGCTTTTCCTACTGGGCAGTTGCGGCAAGAAAGAGAGTAAAAAGGAGCCCGTCGTTACGGTGCAGGTTACGCCGGCGAAGCGCGCGACAATTTCCCAAACGATTTCCGCGGAAGCCGTGGTGTACCCGCTGCAACAAGCGACCATCGCGCCGAAGATTACCTCTACCGTGAAGCAATTTTTGGTGCAACGCGGCAGCCGCGTGAAAAAGGGGCAGTTGCTCGCGGTCCTGGAAAACAAAGACCTGACGGCCGCTGCGGAGGCAAGCAAAGGGGATTTCGAACAGGCCGATGCCGCTTATGTGACCACGGTGAATGCCGGACTACCGCAGCAAATCCAAAAAGCAGAGCTTGACGCACTTACTGCCAAATCCGCCTTTGATGCGCAGCAGAAGGTCTACCGGAGCCGTAAAGAGTTATTCGAACAGGGCGCGCTGCCACGGCGCGAATTTGACGCGGCGGAAGTGGCGTTAGCACAGGCGCGCAGCCTGAACGAACAGGCGCAGCGGCAGCTTGCGGATTTGCACCGACTCGGCAAAGAACAAGCGCTCAAGGCCGCTCAAGGTTCACGGATGTCAGCGGAAGGGAAGTACCGCGGCGCGGAAGCGCAGCTCAGTTATTCCGAGATTCGGAGCCCGATTGACGGTTATGTGACGGAGCGGCCGCTGTACGTGGGCGATCTGGCCACGGCGAATCAGCCAATCCTGACGGTGATGGACACGTCGCGGCTGATTGCAAAATCGCACGTTCCGCAATCGGAGGCGGCCATTCTCAAGGTGGGGAATCCCGCGG
>QHYN01000272.1 GCA_003224145.1 Acidobacteriota bacterium | reverse complement strand
GAACGTTACACAGTCCAAATCTGCTTCCTCATGACAAAACCTTGTCACTTCCCTTCGGGCTAAGCACTCTGCTTCTGTTCGTTGTGGACGAGATGGAGGGCAGCTCCGCAATAAGAACGTCCGCCAGCGGTCAGGCGCTGTCTTTTTTTTCCCATGTGACGCACGTCACAACGGACGGTAGCGGCCGTCACAGCAATACGTGGTGGTATGCGCCCAGACTGGTGACCACGGAGCCAGTATGCGTGAGAGAAGGGTGACCTTTGGAACTCTGGAAGCTAGATGAAGGTCAATATTGGCACGCTGCGGCCGACGGCTGCGAGAAATGTACCACGAGGAGAGCTGAGATGACGAGGAATAATAAGTTACGAAAACTGAGCCTCTGCGGCGGGCTGGGCGCTCTGGCCCTGCTGGCGAGCACCATCGCCTGGAGTCGATCGACGTCGCATCCGGTCTCTCCGGAACGGCAAGGTGCGTCGGCAAGCGAGTCCCAGTCGTCCGCGCCCACTGGCTACGTGGTCCGGACGATCGAGCAATCCACCACCGGAGCGATTTCCGGCCGGATTCTGTATAACGGAAAGCCAGTCCTGCCAAAACGGTTCACAGTGACCAGCGACACATCGGTCTGTGGAACCACGAAAGAGATTTATCCCGTAAGTATCGAAGAGGGAGGAATCGCCGACGCCGTCGTGTGGATCGATGACATCACTAGCGGCAAGACGTTTGATTTCCCGAGCCCTCTACTCGATCAGAAAAAATGTTCGTTTGTCCCGCATATCCTCCTGATGAAGGGGGGAGCCCTCAAGTTGGGGAACACTGACCTTTGCTTGCACAACATCCACGTTACTTCCTACGCTAACCGGGAGATGAACAAAGCCATCCCACCCGGTGCGGCCGCCCAGGAAATAACTCTGGCGCGCGCGGACCGAGTAACGGTTCGCTGCGACGTACACAAGTGGATGAACTCATATGTTGTCGTTGCGAAGAATCCCTACTACGTGATCTCTGGAGCGGGCGGCAAATTCCGGCTTGAGGGCATTCCCGCAGGTCATTACCACCTGAAGGTCTGGCAGGAAAGCTTGGGCGAACTCGATGAGGAAATCAACGTCGAACCGGCCAAGAGCACAGAGACAAGCTTCACCTATCGAGCAAAGGGCTTGTAGCCCGCCCGCTTGTCATCACGGCTATATCCCACTAAATAGGAGACCCCGCTATGCAGATGGCGATCACCGATGCCGTCCTATGCCGACACGGTCAAGCCGGATGAGGCGTGGAATCTAAGGTTCTATCTTCGCACCATGCAACCGATGCGTTCGAAAGCGAAGACCATTGCCAAGCAGCTGGGATTGAAACCCGTGAATCCGGAACCTGCGGCCGGACAAGACTAAGACAACCTCCGAAAATAGGCCAAGGAGAATCGCCAGCCGTGTAGCGACTGCTTGCTAATGCAGTTTGTTCCGCGAGATCGCGCTTCGGAGTAGATTCCCTGTCGGCATATCCCGCTTGACGCTAAAGGACGCACACTTTCCTCTCTTTACGACTCAGGCACCCAGCAGGAAATCGAAGAGACCCTCGGAAATTGGTTGAGGATCGCGATCAAGCGCTTGGAACGCGAACGCGCCGCAACCTCGCGCTCTTAAGTCCATCCCGGCCCTGGGACGGGTGGCCCGGGCTGAGAATTGGGAGACGGGTGGGGTGCCCCAGGTTTGGTTTTCAAACCTGGGTCTTGCGGTGTCTTCTTCGGTTCACTTCTCGACGTCCATCTCAGCCAATGCCTTCCCTACCCGTGCTTAGAATCCCCAACTGCTCCACGAAAACATCTCGCGCTCGCGCGCTCTTCAGCAACGGCAAACGTCGGTAACAACTGAAGGTAAGGAAATCCAGATGCCCTCTGCCGTAGTAGCGTCGCAATCCCTTCGGCATCGCCAACCCCTGGAACCGATTAAACCGGGAAATCACCAACCCCAGACCCACGTTTAAAAACCAAACCTGGGGCACCCCACCCGTGGCCTCCATGCACTTTCTCCAGTAGTGCCGCAGTGCTATTCTCTCGGCGATGCCATGTCAACAACTTCCCATTCCCAATCTCCGGGCCACCCGTCCTAATAAAAACGAGAGTGTATGATATGCCGTAGTGAAATCAGGATGCCGAGAGTTGGGGCTGAGCATGAAACGCACTGACCTGCTTGTCTTCGCAATCTTCGTTGTCGTCTCGTTAGGAGTCTGGGCTGTGTGGGCGCATCATTGGCAAGCCCAGGTCGCCCAGAGAGACGAGATGTACGCTTTGTATGCGATCGCGGGCGGAGGAGACCGTGACAGCGTTAGGCGCCTCGCCGCTTACCCCTCCCCTCAGGCTATCCAGCTCATTGAAAAGCTGGCACAAGATCGAAACGCTTTTCCAGAGGGACGACTGGAAGCAATAAATATTCTCGGCGCTAGACGCCCTGTTGAGTCAAAAACGCTAGCCCCCTTGCTCTGGATCGACCAGCCATTCGTCATCCGCCGTGCGGTTGCGGGAGTCTTTAAGCAGAGCGAATGTGGCGGAGACTGTATTTCGGAAACCCTAAAGGCCCTTCACGCTATTCGAGCGGGACAAACTACCTCCGAGATGCAGGCAACAGCCTTAATTCCATCCCCCACGTCTCATGATCAAGAACACTTGGTGTATCTTCACAAACAAACTGAGGAGGACTATTTCGTCCTCTTAAACAGAAACGCTTGCCTAATGCGGAAAATCCTCCAGACCGACTATGCGTCGGATTCCGCATTTGTCGATGAAATTCAGAAGAAAGTGGGACCCTGCTGACTCTCTTCGGATCGGGCGTAAATCGTCAGACGGTCCGGACCTCCCGCCTTACAATCCTGGTTTCTAAACCTCAAACTCCGGTTTCTGGAGTCCGCTCGGTGGCCCCGAAGTTCCCGCTTTCTAGCCTCGAACTTCTAACGTCCCACCTCCAGAATCACCATCCAACCTCTAGAATTTACCATTCAACCCTCAATTTCGACTCTTCCGCACATAATACTTAACCAATCCTTAATTGCGTGCTATCCTTCCTCCGTGTCCGCCAATCAAAACTCCCGCCGCCCCGCTCCTTGGCCACCCTTTTCCTCCCTTTCTCTTTCCATCCGTGCCTCTTCGCTTCCTTGCCTTACCTTCCCATCGTCACGTGACGAAAAACTCGTCACAGCAACTCCTTTAGATTCCGCCCTTACAAACTGTGGCGCCCGTAAGTCCTTTAGAATCCGCTCTTACGAAAACTGCCGGGTGTCGTCCCTCATTTCTTCATCTTGGCACCCATGTAACCCATTTAGAATCAACACTTGTAAGGTGGTCCCGTAACTGTTGATTCTAAACCATTTAACTGGAATAGCTAAGTTCTTTAGATGCAACATTTACAAAAAACAGGGGGGAGGGGTGGTCGTCAGGGCCGGGTCCAGTCTTAACTTTCTTCGAGGTCGCGTTTCCGGCTGTAGCGATAGGCCATCGCCACGCCCAAGCTCATGAACCCCGCCGGCGGCACAAGCAGCAGGAGCACCCCCCTGTTGATTGCCCTCTGGCCGCCTTTGGAGCTGGCGTCCACGTAGCTGGAACACATCGCGCACCCTTGGCTGAAGGCGCGTGGCACGACGCACAAGGAGCACAGGAAAAGGAAAGCGGCCAGAAATGC